>JAJPHU010000195.1 GCA_021325115.1 Planctomycetota bacterium
ACGGTTCGCGCCGAAACATCGATAACACCGGTGCCGACGATTGCTTCACGCGCATTTTCCAAAACGATGGCCAATACCTGCCGCAGCACTTCGACTCCCATAGCAACAGGCGGGAGGTCGGCAGGCAGATGCAGCTTGAACTGCACATCAGTACGCGGCTCGCCCCACAGCTCGGCCAGAACGTTAGCCAATTCCACTCTTGTTCTCAAGCAGGACTTGGGAACTCTTACCTGCCGCCGCGCGAAGATGCGGAGCTGTTCGATATACTGGGCGCCGTTCCGGGCACTGCGGCAGATTTCTGTCAAGAAATCGTGTAGCGGTGGACTGGAGGCGGCTTGGTGCATGAGGGCCAACTCGCTGAAACCGAGAATACCAGTGAGAATGTTGCCGAAATCGTGTGCGAGGCGGCGGACGATACGTGCCGCCGCGTCCATTCGCTGTTGGCGGATGTCCCGCTCCAATGGCATGGCCCAAAACGCCGGTGTTTCATCACGCATCAATCGCTGCGTCAAGATCTGCCCTGCCAATACCAGCAGGGCAGCTTCCTTATCGCTCCAATGAGCACGGCTCTCGTCTTCCAGCCACAGCAGCAAACCGCCATGCTCTGGCGTCCCTAAATGCGTGAACAGGCAGCTGCCGCCTGCGCGTCGAGGGATCGTCAAAGCACCGATTCCGTTTGTGTTCCCAAGCTCTGCTTGGGAACACACAGATGCGCAGCTCTGCTGCGCGCTCTGCCCATTGCCAGGATCGGAAGCTGAGTTTCCCGTCCTGCGTTCCCAAGCAGAGCTTGGGAACGAGAGAATATCATCAATTATTGATCTGCTATCATCAATCGGTGCGGGATGGATGCACAGTGGTACGCCTTCGGGGAAAGTTGCCAGTCCTGCCGTGGTTGCCGCGAAAGCGGCAGACAACTCCTCGAGCAATCTCTCCAGGTTGGTATGCTCTTCTGCGGGCAGAATCAGAAGGCGATGAATGAACTCCAGGATCGATTGGCTCGAATCGAGCCGTGGCATTTGCGGCTCCGTTGGCGCGCCTGGCATTGCGATAAGCTCCGTAGCAATCTCTTTTCTTACCGGTTCGCAGCGCCAGCAACGGCTAGCGGCCTTCTTGCTTGCGCTGTGGGCCGGCCATATTTTGTCTAACGTGAAAACTCTAGTACAAGAATGGAGGTTCGGTCAAATCAAGCAGACACGTTTTTCGCAAACGTTTGGCGAGTTGGTGTCAAGGTGATCCGCATCGAGTATAATAAAGTTTCTTGCTCCCTCCCGGAGCTATTTTAGAGAGATATGAGGCACATAATCATGGCAGCGAAAAAAATCCTCATGTTGGTCGGTGATTACGTAGAAGATTATGAAGTCATGGTGCCTTTTCAGGCGCTGTTGATGGTCGGCCATACGGTCCATGCGGTCTGTCCGAATAAGACGAAGGGGCAGACGGTGCGGACGGCTATCCACGATTTCGAAGGCGATCAAACCTATAGCGAGAAGCGCGGCCACAACTTCACGCTCAACGCCACCTTCGCCGAGGTCCGTCCAGAGTCCTACGACGCTTTGGTCCTCCCCGGTGGCCGAGCGCCCGAGTATCTGCGCCTCCATGAGGAGGTGCTGGGCATGGTGCGTCATTTTGCCGAAGCCAAGAAGCCGATTGCCGCTATCTGCCATGCCGCACAGCTCCTGGTTGCTGCCGGCATCGTCCAGGGCCGCAGTTGCTCGGCCTACCCCGCCATCGGCCCCGATGTGAAGGCTGCAGGCGGACGCTGGGTCGATATCGGTTTCGAGCAGGCGCACGTGGATGGCAACCTCGTCACTGCAGCCGCCTGGCCGGCACATCCGCAGTGGTTGGCCCGCTTCCTCGACGTCCTCGGCACGCGCATCGAGCCGTGATTTTCCTCGATCTAAGGATGTTTTCATGCACGTTTGTTTATTCGACATCGATGGTACGCTCATCGCCAGCGGCGGCGCAGGCAAGGCGGCTCTGGAAGCAGCTTTGGCCGAGGAATTCGGCGTCCCGCACATTCTCGATAAGTTACAACTGAGCGGTCGCACCGATCGCGCCATCATCGCCGATCTGTTCCGCCTGCACGTCATTGATGACACGCCGGAGAATCATGAGCGCCTGCTGGATGTTTACCTGCGCCATCTGCCGCGCTATCTGCACGCGGGCCGTGTGTTGCCCGGCATCACAGAATTGCTCGCTCAACTGGACGGACGCCCGGATGTGGCCGTTGGGCTTCTGACCGGCAACGTGCGCGCGGGAGCGAAAGCCAAACTGAGCTTCTTCGGTCTGTACCATTACTTCGCTTTCGGCGGCTACGGTGATCATCACCTTGATCGCAATGACGTGGCCCGCGAAGCATTGGCCGAAGTACACCGCTGTTTTCATGGTACGATCCGCCCCGAATGCATCTGGGTTATCGGTGATACGCCGCTGGACATTCGCTGCGCTCGTGCTATCGGCGCACGGGCTGTGGCGGTGGCGACCGGCTGGCATAGCTTGGCGGAATTGGCCGAACATCAACCGGATCTGCTCTTGTCCGATCTATCCAATCCGGCCTCGTTATTATCAAATTGGGAATCGCTTCTGAACGAGCCGGAAGCATGAGTGACGGACTGTCTGTCGCTTACGCTTCCGACTCGTAAAGTTGGATCTGCATGTGTTTAGGCGAAATCCTCTTCGTACAGATATTGCCTCTGCGCCAATTCCTCTGCAGTCTGTTGATTATCGACGCGGAGGGCGGGACCAAGCACCCGTCGCAGCATATTGATGCCTGTTTGCGTCAGAGCATTGCGCTCGATGTCGAGCAATTTCAGCCGTCGCAGGTCCGGACAATCAGCCAGGATGCGCGCGCCGGTATCCGTGATCTCGCCATGCCGCAGGTCAAGTATTTTGAGACGTTTAAGGATTCCGGAAGTAACAATTTCCGTGCATCCGACATCGCCGAGGTCGGAGCAGTGCAGTTGCAGATGGATCAAATTGCGCAAGTGCTGCGAGTGGACAATAGCACGGATCCCCGTTGCATCGATGCAAGGCTCCTCGAAACTGCATGGATGTAACAACAAATGCGTAAGATTTCTTAGAGCTGAATTATCTGCCAAAACTTCCAGTGGATAACGATCGTTCAAATAATATACTTGCAGGATACGGAGAGACGATATATTAGATAAAGCAAAGAGGTGAGCGGCATCGTATCCCTGAGCGAATAAGCGCAATTCTTCGATGCGGGGTAGTTTGGCAATCAGTTCGGGGAGAAGCGGAGAAGATGGCATGGCGCCTCTTGAGCCACCCAATTGGAAGACTTGCACATTGCGCAGAGAAGGCGAGTTCCGCAGCACTGCTTCAACCAGGCCGTCATCGTATTCCAGAATTAGTTTGCGAAGCAACCGTGCCGCCGGCGCCAAATACAGTAATAGTTCTGCATCAGCGCGGTGAACATCATCCCCAACATCGCGCACAATGAGTGTGTCGAGCCAGCCGCGGACAAAGTGATATTCAAGACCCGGATTGTAAACTAAGGTGCCTAGCCATGCACGTTCGTTTTCCCCAAGGAGTTCCTTGGCGCGGGTCTGCAATTTCCGCCGCTCTGCCTCGCTTCGCTGTGGATCCTCCAAAGCGAGTTGCACCTGAATGAATTCGCCGCGGGGATCGCCCTGTTCTTGCAGATAATCAGCGTAGGCATAGTGCGCCGCCAGATCGTCGGGGTTCTCGACGAGAGCGGACTCCAAGGCATCGCGGAGAGAAAGCATGGCGACATCCCGGCAAACATACGAACGACACCTATTCAGTTTATGCACAATCGCCGCGTCACCAAAGGTCTCACCTGCCCGCAGCACAAATAAGGGAAGAAGTTGTCCTTCCAGGCGCTGCGGACGAGTGGAGTTTTGTTCCTTCAGGGAGAAGCATCCTTTTTCCGGCGCGGCATTGCCGCATGAACGCGGTCGCGCCAGGCGGCCAGTTTCCGCTGCAATTCTTGCGCTTTCTCTGGCATTTGACTTTTCAGGTCTTTTTTCTCGCTAATATCCTCCTTGATGTTGTACAATTCGATCCGACCATCCTCGAAGAACTCCAGCAGTTTGAAGTCGCCAGCACGAATGGCACCGACCGGTGTGGTACGCCACTGTCCTGGCCCTCTTGCTTGCAGGTAGCCCGGGAAGTGCATATAGATCGCCTCGCGAGAGAGTTTCGCACGGGCGTCTTTCCACACAGGCAACAAGCTGATACCGTCGAGTGGTTGCGCCGGCGTTTTGGCGCCAGCCAATTCGACAAAAGTCGGAAAGAGATCCACATGGATGACGGGTTCCTCGCATACGGAACCGGGCTGGATAACACCGGGCCAGCGGACAAGGAGGGGCGTGCGGATGCCACCCTCGTACAACATGCCCTTGCCGCCGCGTAACGGTGCATTATCGGTGACGCTCCGCGCCCGGACACCGGCGGCCTCATAGCCGCCGACGCCGCCATTGTCGGAAGAGAAAAGGACCACAGTATTGTCGGTCAGCTGCAGTTCGTCGAGTTTGGCCAAGATACGACCGACGCTCTGATCCACGCTGTCGATCATGGCTGCATAAACCGGATCATGGTGCCCTCCCACAGGCTTCTTCTTCTCGTATTTGGCGACAAGTTCCTTTTTGGCCTGGTAGGGCGAATGGACAGCAAAATGGGGCAAGTACAGGAAGAAAGGATGGTCCTTGTTCTTCTCGATGAAGCGGATGGCCTGATCGGTGAGGAAATCGGCAAGGTAGGCACCGGGAGGCACAGCGACCTTCGGCGTCGTTCGGAAGTCGAAGTGTCGGCCCATCGAGACGACGGCTTCATCGAAGCCGCGTCGCGACGGGTGGTAGTCGCCCTGCTCGCCCAGGTGCCACTTGCCAAACAGGGCAGTGTGATAACCGGCATCCTTGAGGACTTGCGCCACGGTGACGCGGTCCAGCGGCAGCCGGGTCTGGTTCACCGGCACATCCATCGTACGGAAACGGGCCTGGCCGCGCTCGAGACTGCCTACGGTGTAGACGCCGGTTCGCGGGGCATACTGCCCGCTCAGAAGGGCAGCTCGCGTCGGTGCGCAGTTTTGGCAGCTGTAGTAACTGGTGAACTTCATCCCTTCGCGGGCCAGGCGGTCAATAGCCGGAGTCTCATAGTATTTCGATCCCATACAGCCGACATCCGTCCAGCCGAGATCATCGGCGAGGATGAAGACGATATTCGGCCGCCCCTTGGTTGGTGTTTCCGCAGCGGTGCTGCTGGAGAGGACCACCGTCCAAGCCAGAGCGGCAAAGAAAATAAAACGTTGAAATCGTTGCATGCAAGATCCCTCTGGTTCCCTTCTCTTCACTAAGGATAGAGAAAAACAAATACCTCACCAGTCTGCCGCATAAGTGAGGGAGGGCACTACCCTTGCGTGCGCGGCGGACTGGTAGAATTTTGTCTCTCGCGCTTTAACACGCGCAAGAACAGTTCGCGTGTCCGTTTCCGGTGTTGCTCCAACTCGGCGAGGAAGCGTTTACCTGTCTCGTAACCGAGACGCCGGGCCAGCTTGTCGATTTCCTCCGGCGTTTCTGGCACTTCGTCGATGCTGCGATTGTGGACAATACGGAGACGATTTTGCACACGCAACAGGAAATCGTAGGCAGCGGTCAGATCCTTCTGTTCTTCCTTACTCAACAGTTGGGCCTGGTGCAGTGCCTCAAGTGCTTGCCAGGTATTCGGTAGACGCAGAGCAGGGCATTCGCGTCCATACTTGATCTGCAAGAGTTGCACGAGAAACTCAACATCAGCCAGCCCGCCGGGACCACGCTTGAGATTGGTCGGCGGCCGGCTCGCTTGCAGACGCTCGCGCATGTCCTGGATCTCGTCAACGATTTCTGGATGCCAGGGCAATCCATACGCTCCCTCGGCGACGGCAGCCATCACTTCCTGAGCAAAGGCAGCATCGCCGTAGACGATGCGGGCGCGCGTCAATGCCTGGCGTTCCCACAGCTGTGCCCCGCCTTCGGGATGAGAAGTGCTATCCTGCTGCGTGATGAAATAGCGGCGAAACTCACTCAGCGGGATGACCAAGCTGCCCGATTTGCCGGTCGGCCGCAGCCGCATGTCGATGGCGTACAGTCGGCCCATCGGCCCCTGGTAACTGGCCGCCTTGATGATGTGCTGGGCCAATTCGGTGAAGAAGTGATAGTTGTCCGTCAAATCAAAGCGATCGAAGCGTGTGGAGCCGGGCGGTGGCTGAGTGCGCCCATCTCCTTCGTAAACCATCATCAAATCGAGATCGCTATGGTAGTTCATTTCTCGGCCGCCGAGCTTGCCCAGGGCCAGGATGGCGAAGCGGCTCGGTTGGCCGGCACGCGGACCTTCGCTCAGTACCGGCACGCCGAATCGTTTCACCAACGGCGCATATTGCCGCGCGGCGATCTGCTCCAGCAACACCTCGGCCAGGTCACTTAGCGCTGCCACCGTCTCCTGAATGGAATCTTTGTGGAGAATGTCGCGGACGCCGATGCGCAGCAGCTCCTTGTTCTGGAAACTGTGCAGGATCGGCTCCAGATCGGAAGCGCCGCGGCACAGGTCGGCCAATTCGCTCTGCAATTCTGCGATACTGCGCGGCTGATTGAGGACCAGACTGTCGAGCAGTTCGTCAATCATGCCGGGATTGTTGATGAGGATCTCCGAGAGAAATTGGCTCCAGGCGCATAGATCGACGTAAAGTTTCAGACTCGGCGGATTAAAGCTAAACAACTCCCACAACACCGTCTTGGCGCCAAGCGAGTTGGTGACTTTTTCGAGGTTAACCAGGGCCATGTCGGGATCGGGTGTGTCTGCGACGGCGCGGAGCAGGGCCGGTGCGATGCTGGCGAGGAAATGCCGGCAGCGTCGCGTGGACAGAAACGGCACCGACTCCTGAGCCAGCTGCACCAGGTTGTGATACGCTCCCTGTACGTCGCGGAAAGGATAACGGCCCAGGACGGCGCGGATCGTTTCCGGATCGGGATTGGTGTCGAGGATCAGGTCGGATTCCGGCTCCGACTCTTCAGCCTCGCCGGCAAAAGTCTCATGGAGTAGATGATCGAGAATACGTCTTGTCAGCTCTGTTTTCTCCTTATAATCACGCAGGAAGGCTTCCAAAGGCCCCCGATCGTGACCTGAATAACCCATGCGCAGAGCGAGCTTGCGCAGCTCCTCTTCGCCTTCCGGGAGGCGGTGCGTTTGCAAATCGAAGAGCAGTTGCAAGCGATGCTCAACTTTGCGCAGAAAACGATAGGCATCATCGAGGACGCGATATTCCTGGTCGGTCAAGCAGCCGACGCGCTCCAAGGCGGACAGGGCAAGCAAAGTATTGCGCTGGCGCACTTGCGGCAGTTCGCCGCCGTTGAGCAGTTGCAGGAATTGAATGGTAAATTCAATATCACGGATGCCACCGCGTCCGGTTTTGACTTCCGTATCGCTGGCGCCGGCCTGATTGGTTTTGTGCTCGATGCGCCGCTTGATTGCCTTGATCTCGTTGATTTCGGCAAAAGAGAGATATTTGCGATAGACAAATGATTCAATAGCTTGTAAAAAACGCTGGCCCAGCACCAAGTCGCCAGCAACGGGACGAATCTTGATGAGTGCCTGACGTTCCCAGGTGCGGCCCATCGCATCGTAGTAGGCCAGCGTGCTGTTCAGCGACCGCGCCAGCGGGCCGCGCTGCCCTTCTGGACGTAAACGCAGATCAATGCGGAAGGCATGGCCGCGGTCGGTGTGCGATGATAACAGGCGTACCACCTCCGTGACGATGCGAGCAAAAAATTCATCATTGCCGACGCTGGTGATGCGCTTACCGCGTGTCGTGCCTTCTTCGGAATAGACGAACATCAAATCGATGTCGCTGGAGTAATTCAGCTCCTCGCCGCCGTGCTTGCCGAACGCCAGAACGACGCATGTTACCGGCCGGCCGTCCTCGGTGCAGGGTTGGCCGAAACGTTTGCCGGCATGACGCAAGGCGACGTTCAGGGCGACCTCGATGGCAACATCGGCGACGTGGGCGATGTCGCGAGTGATTTCCTCAAGCGGCCGATCACGGATGATGTCATTGGTGCCGATGCGCAGCATCTGCCGCTGGCGAAACCGACGAAAGGCGCGGAGTACGGCCGAATCTTCGTAGGCGGCATCGACTTCGGCTTGCAGTTGCGTTTGCAGTTCCTCCTTGCTGGGACTGCGACGCAACGGCACGTGCAGCATGTCGAGGTAATCTGGATTAAGACTTAGCAGATCGCTGAATGTCTGGCTGGTGCTGAACAGATGCAGCAAAATTTCCAGGAGCCGAGCGCGATTTTCCAGAAGGCCGGGAAGTTGTGTCACGGCAGCCGGATTGGCGAGGAAGCGTTCGAGGTTATTCAGGGCCATGTCCGGATCGGGACAGCGTGGCAGCAAACGTCCTAGCGGCGTGCAGAGTTCGTTCAGACTATCCAGCGATAATACTTTGGCCAGACCGGTCAGATTACGCCAGCCGCGCTCCAGATCACGCAGACGCCAGGTGCGCAACAACGAACGGGCGCCCATGAGCGAATCGACACAGTTCCGCAATTGTTCCAGTTGCATGTCATGATCGCAGGAGAGGAAGCTATGGTTAGGAGAAAGCGAAATCCTTCAACACACGATTAGCTCCGTATTGATTCAAGCCGAGATAAATACAGCTCCAGAACATGTTAGAGTTTGCTCCATGATGATTCTTCTGGATTCGTGGCCCTTGTCGATCAGATCAAAGGCAGATTAACGCGCCTGTTTGTTCCGTGCAAGGAAAAAGACGACACTTGCGGGAGACGATCCGCCTCCACACCAATCCGCTCGTTCGTTACCACTGTGCCGAACAACGTTAACGCCGTCGCTTCCTCAATGCGGACCTGCACCGTCTGACCGATCAACCGTTCATGGCCCTCGAAAACGACAATGTGGTCCGTCATCGTTCGCCCGGTTAGCTGCTTCGGTCCCGAATCTCCAGAGGACGGACGCCCTCCACTCGCCTTCAATTCGGTCTTGCTCAGCCCTTCGACCAGCACTTCGACTGTTTGCCCGATGCGGCGGCGATGGTCGGCGAGACTGACACGATTTTGGATCGCCAAAAGATCATTATTGCGGCGCTTCTTGATCTCTTCGGGCACGTCATCGGCGAATAGCTCGTCGGCCTTGGTCCCGGGACGCGGGCTGTATTTGAAGATGAAACTGTTTTTGAAGCCCGCCTCGCGCACCAGATCGCAGGTTCGCTGAAACGATGCCTCTGTCTCGCCGCAGAAACCGACGATGAAATCACTGCTGATCGCTACGCCTGGCACGCGCTCACGGCAGCGCTGAAGCATGTCGCGGTAGAACTCGACCGTGTACAGCCGCTTCATGCGCTTGAGCACGTCGTTGCAGCCCGATTGCGCCGGAACGTGTAGATATTCGCATACTTTCGGCAAATGGCGAACAGCATCGAGCAGATCATCGCTCATGTCGCGCGGGAAGTTGGTGATGAACTTGATGCGTTCGAGGCCCGGTGTGTCGTGGATGCGCAGCAGCAGATCGCTCAGGCGTTCGCGGCGGCCATCAGCATATTGATATTCGTAACTATTGACGGTTTGGCCAAGCAGAGTGACTTCTTTGCACCCCTCGGCGGCAAGCTGGCGCACCTCGGCGGCGATATGTTCCGGCGGCCGGCTCTGCTCCGGGCCGCGCACGCTCGGCACGATACAGTACGTGCAGAACTTATCGCAGCCGATCATGATGCGGACATAGGCCTGAAAGGGCGACGGCCGCATCGACGGATCGCGCAACGGATCGTAGCTCTCGAAGCTGCGCTCGACTTCGATGCGCGAGGCTTCCTTGCGATCGAGACTGAGGGCGAGTTGCGGTGTGTGCGTTTGCTGGACCGCAGCGATTAGTTCCGGCAGGCGGGCGAGTTGTCCGGTGCCGCAGACGATGTCCACATGGGGGGCACGGTGCAAGATCCATTCTTTGTCTTTCTGGGCCATACAGCCGAGGACGCCGAGGACTTTATCGGGATGACGCCGCTTGTGGGCGCGGAGCCGGCCCAGCGCGCTATAAATCTTGTCTTCGGCATGCTGACGGACGCTGCACGTGTTGAAGAGAATCACGTCGGCATCGGTGGCCTCGTGCGTCAGCTCATAGCCTTGGCGACGCAGTGCGCCGACTACCAATTCGCTATCGAGGACGTTCATCTGACAGCCGACAGTTTCGATATACAACTTTTTGCTCATAACGATTTACAACCCCTTGCGCTTGCGACGCGAGCGTTCCAGTCGGGCCAGTTCTTCTTCCAGGGAGCGAATGCGTGTCTCTGCCTCATCCGGCGGCGTATATTCGCATATTCGCATATTTTCGCCCTGTGACCTTATCGACGCCCCGCAACCGGCAGCGTCTTGCTCATCCTGCCACGTTTGGGGGATGGTCCTTGAATCATAGCGACGGTGTCCTCTACTTCAGGCGTTCTTCGAATAGGTGGAGTTGCGCCAGGAGCTAAACAGGGCTTCAGCAAGTCCATATCGATCATTTGAATCTCCTTCTGGGAACAGCGCAAAAAAACAACAGAGCGCCCGCGTGATGCTTAACGTAGCACCTGCCGTCGCCCTGTTTGTTTGCCCGACCGGGTTCCCGTCAGGATTCAAGTTGTATTTCTCATTATAGGGGACAGAGCAACACATCGCAACGTCAAGAGCGTGACTTCTGGACGGCACAAATAGCGCAGAGGATAATCGCCGGACAGGCCGCGGCTGACGTGCAAGAGCGTTGGCGCTTCATCGAAAACGCCGCAATCATAACGGCGACCATAACGACTGGGAACGAGCACCGAGCCGAACAGCGGGAAGCGTACTTGGCCGCCGTGGACATGGCCGGACAGCATCAGATCGATGCCAGTTCGCCGCGCCCAGCGTATGTTGTCCGGCGTATGACTTAGGCATAGACGGAACCGTTCGGGCGGACAGTCCGACAGGTCCGGCGGCGGCTTCAGCCACGGACCTTCGTGGCCGATAACTATCAGCGGTTCGCCGCGCACTTCCATCTGATGCCAGCTATTCTGGGGAACGATCATGCCCAGGCGGCGCAGGCGGCGGCGGATGTATGACGTTTCCAGCCAGTGATCGTGATTGCCGAGAATGGCAAAGGCGGCGATACGCCAGCGCAGCCGTCCCAGAACGGGCACAATCCAGCGCACATGCTGGCTGCTGTCGGCAATGTCGCCGGTGAGGGCTACGAGGTCCGGCTGCCACTCGGCGCAGCGGTCCATGACGAATTGAAAATAGTCGCGCGCCGGCGTGCCCAGAAAATGTAGATCGCTCAGGTGCAAAATAGTCAGTCCGTCCCAGGCGGCCGGCAGACGCGGCAGACGAAGGGTGCGCTCGACCAGTTCAACCTGGAACACTTCATTCCCCGGCAAACGGGCCAGCAGACGTTTGCGGCTGTCGCCGAGAGGACGCCGACCCAGATGTTTGGCGACATCGAGGATGCGGCCTTGTTTGACAAGAGAGGGGTCGCGGCGAAGGAGGCGCGCGACCGTGTTCAACGGCAGAGCGATGAAACCGACCGCGAGGCACACGCGGACATAGAGCGTCGCCAGTTGTGTCCCGGTAAACTCCGGCGACACCTCCGGCAAATCGTGCAAGTCCCAACCGAAAGCCCAGCCCAACGCCGGTGGAAAAGCACCAATCAAGAGAGCGTGGCCAAAGTGAATGATCGTCCCTGCATGGCGCGGCAGGGGCAGGCCATACCACCAATTGTGGCTAACGATCATCAGAACGAGATGGCCAAGACAAGCACCTGCGAACAATAACATCAGCAATCCCTGCTCAAGTTCGATCGGAAGAAGGGGAACGAAGGGCCGGTTCTTGCGGAGCGGGCATGGCCAGCGCATCGCGAAGCTGATCGACGCGGAACGGTTTGAACAACACAAAGCGTAGGCCGTCTTGCCGCGCCTTAACCAGGGCGTGCGTCGGATCGTAGCCATAGCCAGTCATGAGGATGACACGGGCTTGCGGCTGGGCCTCGCGCAAGCGGCGATAAACCTCGTAGCCGGACATATCCGGCAGGCGGATATCGGCGAGGATGGCGTCATAGGTGCTAAGGCGGGCCATCGTCAGCGCCTCCTGGCCGTCGCGCGCTGTCTCGACAATGCAGCCCCAACGGCCCAACAGACCGTGAGCAGAACGACGGACGCGATCGTCGTTGTCGGCAACCAGGATGCGCAAACCCTTGAGCGCTGGCGGTGGTGGTTCCTTGACGCTGGCCGGACGCGATGGGGCAATGTCTTCGCCGACTTTTTGGATACACTGTTTCATCGAACGCGCGCCGACGATGATGCGGCGAATCTTGTCGGCCATCTCCGGATCGTGGCCGATATAGCGCTCCAAGATCGATGTGGCCGCAGCGAGAATCTCATCGACCGGCAGGGCCACCTCGCGGTTGATTGCTTCGATCGATTGGCTGGCCGTGGTGCTTTTCTCAACCTGTAGCAGTTCCAGGGTATGCAGGGCGGCGGCGATTTCGTGACTGAAAATCTCGACGAATTGCAGGTCGGCCTCGCCAAAAGCGTTCGGCTTGGGGCTTTCGACATTGAACGTGCCGATGACTTTGTCCTGAAAGATCAACGGCACCGTCAGCGAGCTACGGGCGCCAGGAGCGCCGGGAAGATAGAGAGGATCGGCGGCAGTATCGGGACAAAGATAGCTTTTGCCAGTGGCAGCAACGTAGCCGGTAACGCCTTGGCCTTCACAGCTGGCCAAAAGGACACGGTTGGCGGCCTGCGGCGTCATGCCTTCTTGCACCAGCGGTTCGAGCCGGCCGGTCTGTGGGTCGAGCAGACGAATTTCGATCACTTCATAATGGAGCAAATCACGGGTGAAACGGCGGATATTAAGCTTGAGCAACTCGATGCGTTCCGCGACGCTCATGTCGGCAAGCTGATCGGCCGACAGTGCCGCCAGTTCTCGGCCGGCTTTGTGCAAGGCGTCGAGTTTTTGCTGTTGCTGGACCAAGGCGGTAACATCGCGGCCAAGGACAAGAAGAAACGGTTTAGGACTATCCGACTCGCTAATGGGCTTAATGTGCAGATCGATAATGCGTCCCTCGCGGCAACGCAAGCGAACCGCCTCATTGCCGTGCTCCGCCCCATCCAGGGCGGCACGGAAGGGACAAAACTCCGGGCCAACGATGTCCGGTGATGCGCCAAGCACTTCGTAGAAGTTGCGTCCGGTGGCTGGTCCGCCGCACCATGCCTCGAAGGCTGGATTGGCCAGACGCACATACAAGTCGGCATCGACCACGGCCACTCCATCAGGCAAGGCAGCGAGAATGGACTGCGAGCGCACCAAAGTGCGTAGGCCATGCAGTACAGCGGGATCGGCCGGGTTGGCCACGATGGCGTCGAGCGACTGACGGCGGAGTTGATCCAGACCAGCGTCCCAAGACGCGGCATGGACGAAGTCACCTTCCAGACCGCACTGGCGCAACCAGTCGGCCCCGGTCAAGTCGGTGTCACCGAGAACCAGAAAACGCCGTCGCTTCGCCACGCAGGAACCACCTCCGCCAAAAATAAGGGAAGCACGTTGATTATAGATGCGGCAGTGCCGTACCACAAGATTCATACAGGGAATACAGACTATTGGAGATAAGAAGCACGATCCCAAGGAACCGCCAAGGCGCTCAGAATGCCACGAAAAATCAAGATAAAAAAGAGAGAAAATAGACAATCTGATTTCGCTGATTTTCGGCTTTTTGTCTTTTCTCTTTTCTGTTCTTGGCGTTTGGGGCGTCTTGGCAATTCCTTGAGTTAGAGATCGTTTTCTTGTTTCCGCACCCCACGTGGAAACAAAAGACAACGCCTATTACTCTTGTTTCGCAGCAGGGAAAGTGAGTTGGCGCGCAGGGAGCAGCCTACGGATCAGGCGTAGGCGGACCACATCGGTTTGCCGCCAGGCTGCATGCAGCCAGTCGGCGACCTGTTCCGGCGATGGTGTTTTGTCCTCCGGCAGGAACAGCGCCAGTGTGCCGTGTTCGGCGATATTATGCAGAACGCCGGCCGAACGCAGCTGGCCCCTGAGCGGCGCTGTTGCGTCCCACGCTGTCAAGCCCGCTACGTTCTCGGCAAGCGGGGCGTCAGCGCTATCGCCGAGATGGAAACTGAAGGGACCATCGAGGCAGGTATCGAGATGAGCAGTGCGGCCATCCTGGCGCAGCACGTCGCGCAGACGCTGCACGATCTGCCGGGCGAAATCCAGGGCAGCACCGCCAGTGCTCAGCCCTTTCTTGATGAACGAATGCACCACGCTATCCAGCCCCACCGGAGCAACGAGCAGACGTGCGCGATCGAGGAGAAAGCCGTTGGTGAGTGCCGGTGCATCGGCTGGCAGATGCGAGCGGCTGCGCTCCAGACGACGGAGATATTCGCGCTTCTGTACGCCGGCACTCAGCGCGAGGCGTGCGAGGCTGCCGAGCTTCGATAAAAACTTGGCCGGATCACCGTCGATACCCGGTTGCAGCGCGAGCTGCGGTAGGTGCAGACCCACAGTCAGCAGCACGGCCGGATGCTGTCGGTCGATGCCTTCGGCGAGGGCTGTCGGCCGGCGCGGACGATCGAAGACAAAAGCCAGCGGTGCCCCTTCCAGGGCTAGCCGTGCCAGCTGCCGCAGACGCTCGCGCTGTGCCGAATCTTCCAGGAAGTCACGCTCACTCAGGTGCCAATCGATGCGAACGAATCTGGCAATCGGGATTGCCAGCTTGGATCGCAGTAACTCTTTCGCCAGTTCATTGGCCACCTCACCCAGTTGCTCGCTGTGTAGCTTCCGTTGCTGCCCGGCAAACAGCGGTCCCTCGGCCAATTCCCCTGCCCAAGACGGTGGCGCGGTGCTGTTGAGGTTGACAATCCCCTGCAATCCGGTCAGACGCAAGCCGATGGTGAGATCCCGGACGAACGCGCCGGCGTCCGGTCGGTCCTGCGCCGTCAGAAGGTACTCTGGCCCATCGAACACGACGAAGCAGCCCACGAAACGCCGCAATTCCGAGAGAGCGGCGAGCAATTCTTGCTGTACATCAAGCGGCGGTCCCAACAGGCAGCCAGCCAACTTGTTCGGCATCTCCAATCCCGTCAGCGTCAGCAGACCCGCCCTCTGTGCTGCAGCCAGGTCGCGGGTGAAGACCGACTGTAAGGCATACTCGCACATGCAGGAGGCGAGGACAGCGGACAGCGGCGTTCCGCGCGCAAAGCGCAGCACCACTTCGGAAGAGACAGGATGAGTCTCACTCTGCTCGGTCCACCCTGTGCGAGACCGCACACGCTCCCGACCGAAACGTGCGAATGCCTCGGCCAGTGCTGGTTGCCCCAGCTCACGAACGACTTTAATTACGACTTCAGCGATCTGTTCTGTGGTTGGTGTTGTCCCTTCGCTTTCGAGGGTGAGAAAATGAACAACGCCATCGGCCAATTCGCGGGCCAGAAAGGCATCGGGACGGCCCAATTCTTCGCTGGCGGCGAACAGCGCTCGGCTGATCTTATCGGCGTCGAAGGGGACAATCTGTCCGTCGCGCTTATGAACCCAGGCTGGCGGCCCAGGGGAAAAGGAGTCGGTCACGAAGGCACCTCCTTGCGCGCTTCTTGCCAGCCTGCCATAGCCGCAAAGGATGTCCTTGCGGGCACGGCAGGCTGGCAGCGAGAATTTTAAAACCGCAGGATTATTCTACAGATAATCTTGTGGATGCGGCAGCGCTCCTCTACAATGTCCGAACATTTGCAGAAAAACGATTCCACGACTCCAGTTTGATCCAAAAAGGAGAGCACGATGTCGCACCACGAACAAACCGCGTCAGCGCGAAAAAGTCTCCTGTTGATCGCCGCGCTACTGTTGGCCTTCGCCCTGCCACTCCCAGCCCGTACCGAAGACAAAAAAGTCGATTCCTCGCTCGACCTTATCCCGGCTGATGCCGCCTTCTATGGCGCCATGTTGCGCAACCGCGAGCAAGTGGATGCTATCGCTAACAGCAAGGTCTGGGCGCGTCTCACCAAGCTGCCTTACTATCAGATGGGCCTGTCTCTGCTTAAGCAACAGTACGAACATAGCGGCGACTTCGCCGCTATCCGTCAGTCGATGAGGCAGCCGGAGAACCGTGATCTCTTGAACTTGCTCAGCGACGCCGTGTCCACGGAAGTTTTCTGCTATGGCGGCGGTAACTGGGTTGACTTCCTCGCTCTCCTGCAAGAACTCAACGCCGCACGCTACAGCGAACTGGTACAAATGTTGAAAAATCCCCAGCTTATTAAGGGCCGGAAGGACACGCAGAACGCCACGGTTCGTGAGATACTGCGCGCCTTGGCCAACAATCCCGACAAGCTCAAGTTCCCTGATCTCGTCCTCGGCTTCAAGATCAAAGACACTAATAAGGCCGAGGTCCAAATCAAACGTTTGGAGTCGTTTGGGGAAGCCTTGGCGGCATCGCAGCCGATGATGCAAGACCGGATCAAGCGTGTCAAGGTCGGCGACAGCCGATTTCTTACTCTGAACCTGGACGGCAGCATGGTTCCCTGGGACCAAATCGAGTGGCAAGACCTGGAGGAAAAACCCGGAGAATTCGAAGGTTTGCGTAAGAACCTGAAAAAACTCAAACTGACTCTCAGCCTCGGCGTGCGTCATGGTTTTCTCCTCTTGGCTCTCGGTCCCACAACGGCCGGCGTGGCCCATCTGGGCGGCGACGGACCGCGTCTGGCCAGCCGCCCCGAATTGAAACCGCTGGTCCGCGCCGCCGGCAGACGACTGACGGGGATCAGCTACAGCAGCAAGGCGCTGGCGGTCCAAATGGCGACAACGGCAGAAGATATCGACAACTGGACTGCCGTGGCCAAGCAGTTCCTCGAAGCTGCTGAGGTCCCGGAGCAACGACGCAAAGCCATCCTCAAAGACGTGTCCGCCTTGGCCAGCGACCTCAAGAAAACCCTGACTCCTCCCGGGGCCTCGCTGAGCTTCTCGTATCTGACGCCGCGCGGCTACGAGGGTTACGATTATCAATATGGGGAGTTTCCCGATCGCGATAGTACTCAATCTCTGACATTGCTCAACCACGTGGGCGGCAATCCAATCTTCGCCGTTGTCGGACGCTCCAAGGGCACGCTTGGGCGCTATCAAACTCTCGCGAAATGGATCAAAATTATCTACGGCCATGTTGAGCCGGTGGTTCTGGAGAAGCTGGGCGAGGACGGAGAGACAAAACAGAAGTACCAGGAGGTTGCCAAATTGGTCCTGCCGCTGCTCAAACAGCTGGATAACATCACGGCCACGATGCTGCTGCCGTCGCTGGCCGATGAACAGTCCGGCTTTGTGTTTGATGCCCAATGGAAGAGCAAGCAATGGCACCCCGGCCTGCCGTTCGACAAGGAACTGCCGATGCCGGAACTGGCTTTTCTGGTCGGCGTCAGCGATCGCGCCCTTTTGGAGAAGGCGATGAAAGCGTATGCCAAGCTGATCGAAGATGCTCTGACGACAGCCAAAGAGAACCTGCCGCCGGATGCGCAGCCGCCCTTCACCAAGCTGCCGCAGCCGCAAGTCAAAACCGTGCCGTCCGGCAAGCTGTACCTCTGGCGCCTGCCGCAAGAATGGCAACTCGATCGGCGCGTGGCGTTGACGGCCGGGCTGTCCGAGAAAGTCGGCCTCATCGCCCTCTCAGCCGAACATGCCGAGCGGCTGCTGGCATCCAAGCCGTTGAAGGTCGAGGGCGGGCCGCTAGCTGACCGTAAACGACCGTTGACCGGCGCTTGTTACTTCAATTGGCCGGGCCTTGTCGATGCGATATCGTCGTGGCTGATATTCGCCCTCGAACAGGCGCCTCTGGAGAAACCCCTTCCCGGCGGTGAGGACAAAAAGCAGCGCCAAGAACTCATCCGCCACGTCCGCGCTGTGTTCGACGCCATGAAGGCCATCCGCGTCTCGACCAGCGCCACCTACATCCAAGACGGCGCGCTCATCACGCACAGTGAAGTGGTCATCCGCGACGAGTGAAAATATCTGAGCTGCGCTGCGTGTGCAGCTCAGACATTTCTCATCCGAACCAGGGCGGCATCTGTCCGGCCGGCGGCAGCTTGACGACGCTGAGACTGCTGATTTGCGGATGTGCGCGCACTTCCTTGAGCGCTTCTTCCGGCGGCAAGCTGTCGAGATTCAAGACAGCGATGGCTTCGCCGCCTGGTTGCTGCCGGCCCACCGCCATTTGGGCGATGTTCACCTGATGCTTGCCGAAGATGGTGCCGATGAAACCAATCAACCCCGGCACGTCCCGATGGGTGAACAGCAGCATTACGCCGTCCAGAAACGCTTCGAGATGGTGCGGCCCTAATTGGACCAGGCGCAGAAATTGATTGCCGAACAACGTGCCGGCTGCGGTATAGGTTTTTTTGTCGGTGGTCAGATCGATGCGCAAAAGGGTGCTGAAATCACCTTGCTGTGTTGAGGTTTGTTCGACGATCTCGATGCCGCGTTCGGCGGCCAACAGGGGTGCGTTGACGATATTGACATTTTGGTCGAGGTGTGTTTCCAAAAGTCCGGCAGCAAAGGCGGCTGTAATCAGCTTGGTTGAACGGCGAGCCACTTCGCCGCGATAGTGCAGGACCGCCTTCTGAATGGCTCCTTGAGACATTTGCGCGTGCAAAAGTCCCAAACGCCGGGCCATATCGATGTACAGCCGCAACTCAGCCAACTCAGCCTTGTCCACGGCGGCCATGTTGACAGCAAAACCGATGACGCCGCGAATGAGATAATCAACGATCAGTTGGGCAGCTTCCTTGGCCACGGACAGCTGCGCTTCCACGGTCGAGGCGCCCAGGTGCGGCGTGAGGACGACATTGGGCAGCTGGAGCAATGGATGATTGGGCGGCGGCGGCTCCTGCACAAACACATCGAGCGCGGCTCCGGCAAGGTGTCCCGAACGCAGTGCTTCCACCAACGCTTCTTCGTTGATGATGCCGCCGCGGGCGCAGTTGATGACACGCGCTCCCTTGGGCAACAGCGCCAGACGTCGAGCGTCGATGAGATTGCGCGTATCATCGGTCAGTGGTGTATGCACGGTCAGAAAATCGACGCGCGGCAACATCTGATCGAGGTCGGAGACAGTCTCGATGCCCATGTGCGCAGCGCCGGCGGAAGCGAGGAATGGATCGTAGCCAAGAATCTTCATGTCCATCCCAGCAGCACGACGAGCAACCTCGCGGCCAATACGGCCCAGCCCGACCACGCCGAGGGTGCGTCCAGCCAACTGTGTGCCGACGAATTTGCTGCGTTCCCATTTGCCCTGACGCATGCTGGCATCGGCAGCGGGCGCGTGCCGGGCCAGCGCCAAGAGCAGCGTGATGGTATGCTCGGCGGTACTGACCGTGTTGCCGCCGGGGGTGTTCATAACAACGATGCCCTTACGCGTCGCCGCCGCCACGTCGATATTGTCCACTCCAACGCCGGCCCGCACAATGACGCGCAATTTACCGGGATTCTCCAACTCTGCCGCAGTGATGCGCGTCTCGCTGCGAACGATCAAACCGTCTGCGGCGCGGATCGCTTCTTGCAGTTCGACGCCCTTGAGTTTCTGGCGGTCGTCGATGTCGATGCCAGCCTGACGCAAGAGATCCAGACCGGCGGCTGGTAATTTGTCGCTTACGAAAACACGTGGCATGATTGTACTCAATACTTTTGTGCGCTTCCAATGACCGGCCTGGAGCGCCAACGACGAGCCTTGCGGTCCGTTGCTGGTGCTCCAGGCCGGTCTGATCCTTGATATACTTTTACACCATCTGCGGCATCCTTACCTGTTGCGCCAGCACCTGCTGCGCTGCGGCCACACTGCTGCCCGGCTCCAGCGAATAGCCCATCTCCAACAATACCATCTCCAGTGCCGACAGCGCCGCCAGTACATCAAATTGATCGATATAGCCCATATGAGCGATGCGGAAAATCTTGCCCTTGAGCGGATCTTGACCGCCGGCGATGCGGATGCCGTACTGTTTCTCCAACTTGCTCACCAAGGCGGCCCCGTCGATCCCCTCTGGGGTCTTCACCACAGTTAGACCGTCGATCGGCTGAGCGGCGAATAGCTCCAGGCCGATTGCCTGGATGCCGGCGCGGCAAGCAGCGGCCATGCGGGCATGACGCGCCCATACATTCTCAATCCCCTCCGCTCGCAGTTTCTTGAGGCTCACGCTCAATGCTCGGATAAGCGTGTTGGCTGGCGTGAACGGTGTATCATTGGTCTTCAGGTTGTCGCGGTATTTGCGCAGATCAAAATAGAAGACGCGCGAGGGAGAATTCTGGTCAATGCGCTGCCAGGCCTTATCGCTGACCGATACAAAGGCCAATCCAGGCGGCAACATAAGTGCCTTTTGCGATCCGGTGACGCATACATCGACGTGCCAATCGTCAGTGCGGCACTCGGCGACGCCCAAGCCGCTGATGCCATCGACAAGAAAGAGCGCATTGGTCCGCGTCACCAATTCGCCGAAGGCACGAATGTCGTGACGCACGCCGGTCGAGGTTTCGCTGAGGGTGGCGCAAACGGCAGCAGCATCGGGATGCTGCTTGAGCGCCTGCTCGATCTGCTCCGGCTGGACAGCCTGGCCGTAGGGCACACTGACACTGACGACCTCGACGCCGAACGTCTTGGCGATGCTGCGCCAGCGTTCGCCGAATTTGCCGGCCACGGCGACAATGGCCTTGCTGCCTGGCGCCAGGCAATTGGCCACTGCCGCTTCCATACCGCCGGTGCCGGAAGCGGTCAGCACGGCGATGGAATTGCGCGTGCAATAGACGTATTTTAAATCTTCCACGACCTCACCGAGCAGCTGGCGAAATTGGGCGCTGCGGTGATAGGTCACGGGCTTGGCAAGCTCTAAAAGAGTTTCTTCGGGCACTGGCGACGGTCCCGGAGTCATCAAACGCTGTTTCATTTCCAGTCGTCCTTTCCACGACGGAGGGTCCCATTTGTCTACGAATATGTTAGCAATCCTGGCAAGGAAAACAGCGCAGGGTGAGATGGCGAGGGTTCCAAAATCCTCTGGCATTCACAGCGGCAGCGGATAGAGTAGGCGGCAGATGAAAGATTGTCCTCGTTCCCACGCTCTGTGGGGGAACGAACGTCCGGGACGTTCTGCGTCTCGCTTCCTGGGAGCCGCCAACATGCACCGCCGTCATTTTCTGCAAACTGGAGCATTCGCCGCATTCGCTGTCCCCGCTGCTGCTGCCCCGACCCGCGTTCCGGGTGCGAAAACTCCGTCGTTTCGCCTCGGTCTCGTTACCTACAACCTGGCCGCATCGTGGGATCTCGCCACGCTGCTGCGCGTGTGCCAGAAAGTTGGCATCTCGCCGGTTGAATTGCGGACCACACACAAGCACGGTGTCGAACCGTCCTTGACCCAGCAACAGCGTAGAGAGGTGCGCCAACGCTTCGCCGATGCTGGCATCGCCATCTGGGGCTGCGGCACAACTTGCGAGTTTCATTCGCCCGATGCCGCAGAGGTCAAGAAAAACATCGAGACGTGCAAACGCTTCGTTGATCTGGTGGCCGACCTCGGCGGCCGCGGCGTCAAGGTGCGGCCCAACGGGCTGCCCAAGAAAGTGCCTGTTGAGAAAACACTGGAACAGATCGGCAAAGCGTTGGTTCCGTGCGGCCAGGCAGCGGATGATGCCGGCGTCGAAATTTGGGTCGAGGTTCATGGAAACGGCACGGCCTATCCGCCGCACATGAAGACAATCATGGAACACTGCGGTCACCGCCGCGTCGGCCTAACCTGGAATTCCAATAGCAGCGACATCAAAAATGGGTCAATTGAAGAATATTTTCATCTCTTGTGGCCGTGGATCCGCTCTTGCCATATCAACGAGTTGTACAAGGATGCAGCCGGCGTCTATCCGTATCGCGAACTATTCCGTCTATTCCGTCAGCACGGTTACGATCGCGTGACGCTGTGTGAGGTAGGACGGAGTGTGGCAGACGAAGCGGCTGGGGCGGAGATCCTGCGCTATTACAAGGCGCTGTGGACGGAGTTGAATCGAGAATGAGCCGCTCCCCCCTCGTACTGCTAATCGCTGAGGGCAACTCGGCGGTAGGTGCCGTGATTATTGCGGGCTAGCTGGGCAAGCGGGCCTTCTGGATGCGGAGCGCGGAGGCGTGTCAGCTCGATGGTGTGAATGACCGTGCGTTGATTTCGCTGGGTGATGGCGGCAATCATTTCCGGCTTGAGATCGTCGGCATCGGTGAGGAGATAGAGCACATCCGGATGCAGATCCAGACCCCGGCGTAAAGCGGCCAAATGGTTGGTAGTACCAGCAGCCTCGAGCGCTTGAAGGAACCAAACAGCTTTAGCCACGATAGTTGGCTCAGCCGGCAGCAAGTCCCGTTGACCATCCACGACCAGAGTCTCGGCAGAATCGTTGTAATCAACAATCTGGAAACGCACCGCAGGGGACAGCCGCCGTAGGCTGGCGATCAATTCTCGACGTGCGAAGTCTAATTTTCGATCGATGCCCATGCTCACGGAACGATCAAGTACATAGACCACGCTCTTCGCCGTCGCCGGCAAGGGGAAAAGACTTCCATCGGAACTACAGACATCCGCTTGTGGGCCATGTGAACCGTTCGCTGACGCTCGCGGCTCTGCCGGGGCAGATTTTGGGGAGGAGATCGGGGGAGTTTCCTCCAAGCGAGGAGCAAGAGTAGTGTTCACATCTTGACCAAGCAGATCGGGAGGTAGTTCGCGCTCCGGCAGAAGCGTGGAGGAACCTGGATCGAGGACACACGTATCCAGCGTGATGCGCGTGCTTTCGATGGAGAGCACCGGACTGCACGTCCGCGCCGGCCACAACCACAGGGCCAAAAACAGCAATCCGTGCAAGGCCAGCGACACAAGCAGGGGAATAGCGGCAGTGCGGATGGTCCAACCCGAATCAGCGGAATGGGGCATGATGGCCTCGTTTCGGCAGTTTACTCAAGATCGGAGGTAGTCCTGGTCGATAAGACTACTGTCGTGAGGTGGTGCACCCGCCGGGACTTGCCCCCTTGAGCCATTCACTTGGAAGAAGAGTCGTTGTCGTGTGGTGTTGACCCACCTCAAGAGGAGCGGTGGCGCAAGGTAGCGCCACCGCTTTTTTGCGCTCTATCCGAGCGGCGAACGAGCCGGAAACGTGAGCGACAGCCTATCTCCGTCGCTTACGCTTCCGGCTCGTAGCGCGGGCAAACGATAGCGAGCGCTCGCGATCCCAGCAAGATCAATTCGGAGAGACGGAGAGACGGCGAAGTCATGGCCCTTTCGAGCAATGGTGTTTATCCGTCGAGTAACGACGCGGCCTTGAATTCTTCACCGCGTTGTCCGCGGCGTGTGGTGCTGCTGCGTGACGGCGAGGACAGCGAGGCGGAGCAAGTGTTGCAGGAATATCACGGTACGGAGGTGAGCGGCAAGCGCTTGCACGTCGAGGTACAGCGCCTGGCGGGCGAACATCGCGGCCGTTACGTGGCTGCTGAGTGGCTTGGCCCGCTCGGCTGGACGCGCTTTCTGTGGTGCCGCCTCGGCTCATCTAGCGTATAATCATCGCTAAAAGAGAGTATCGCTCGTATTTTTCGTGACATTCCGTTTCCACGCCGGTTTCCACTCTCTATCTTAGCCGACGGTGCAGCCCAGAAACCTCCCTGTCAGATATTCTTGACGGAGGAGGTGTATTCATGAGCGGTTATGACGACGATCCCTTCGCTGCCACGCGCATGCCCCTGGACGAGCACATCGAGGAATTGCGGCTGCGATTGTGGAAGGCACAAGAATGGATGCCACTGCCGGTACGCGTACGGCCGCTGGATTGGGCCTTGTTGACCGGCGAGGCAGCGCGGCTAGTTCACCGGTTCGCCTGTTCCCGTGTGACTACTACGCTTAGAGCGATGCGTTCCACTTCTTTTTGCAGCGCCGCCAGGTCATTTGGCAGCAGACGGGCGGCGAGGGTGGCTCCGCCGTTGCTCTGTCGCGTCACGTAATAATCCATGACGAATTTCTGCTTGCCCATCTCCATCTCCAAGGCGAAGTGTTCCAACACCGGCGACGCGCGTATGGTGCGCGGCGGCTCGATACGCAGCAGCTGCGCCTGCTGCTTGGTGAGCCACTCACGGGATTCGGTTAAGAAACGTGCTCCCGTCGGCACACGAGCCAGCGACTCGAGAGTCAGCAACAGACCACTACCATCGGCGCTGTCCAGGGCCACCTGATTACCGCGGACACTCGCCACGTGCCAGCGGCGCGGATACAGGAAACGCACACCCAAATCGGCATTATCGTACAACAGCAGTGTGTTGTCAGCATTTGGCTCCATGACCACGCCCTTGAGCGCCGTCTCGCTCAGGTCCGCCACGCGCGTGTTGGCCTGCCGCGTCAGCACGAATCGGCCTTCGATCCGACCTACTTCTTTGCCGTCCTTGTCGAGCAAAAAGTGCTTACCTTGCAGGTACAGATAACTCAGGTGGTTCGATTCCAGATCGAAGAAGAAATAGCCTTCCAGTTCTTGGCGATTGGGGCCGTCTTCGTTGGCGCCGCGGAGCGTACCGCGGAACGAGATACGGGCATGTCGGCGTTTCTCGACGCGGGTGAACTGCTCCAGCCGGCACTCTAACGATCCCTCGTCGATGCGTTCCAGGTCAGTCAGCTCCTGGATGGCCGACTGTGTTGCCGACCAGCGGTCGCCCAGACTGACCGGATGGCCGGCCAACAGACCCGCCAGGGCTGGTGTGAAGACATCGGTACGAACGAGGTCGATCTCGCCCCACATCAAGGGACCGTCCGGCGAAAACGGCACTTCCTTGTTCTGGTAGCGCAAGAGGACGAGGCGACGCACTTCCGGGCGCAGCGAATTCTCCTGCAGTCGATCGCCAATGGTGCGGCGAAAATCGGTACGGCGGCACAGACGAACCGTTTTGCGCACTTGGCCGTCCTGACCCACATCAAGGATGCGTTCGTCGTATTCAATAGCGCTGCTGCCGCGTACGCTCAACGGCTTGGGCGCCGGCTTGCCCCCCCCTTTATCCCCCTCTGTTCCGGGGGAGGATAAAGGGGGGGGCAAAGTCAGGGTACCGGAGAGATCCACCCGCGTGCTGACGTGATACTCATATCCGGAGAAAAAACGCTCGCGGAGCTGAATCGGCTCTTCGGCAGCTAACGAAGAAACGCAGACCAGGCAAGATAGCCAGGCAAAGATAACGTTCCCAAGCAGAGCTTGGGAGCGAGAAAAGAATTTGCCGAAAGGCGTGGACATGAACAAACTCCGTGACGAGGCGTCTGCCGGCAGGACAGATCGTCCTCTGCCACGATTTTACCCGTCGTTTCTTCTGGGCGCACGCGACAACAGCGGCAGAGTGCCGGAGTTCGGGACAGGAGAGTAGAGTTTTTATCGCCTGGGCAAAAGGTATCGTTTTCGGTCGACGCTTCTACGAAGCATCGCTAACCGGTACCTTCCTCGAAGACACGAGCGATGACCTGATCCAGCGGCGGATCCTGCACGCTCATGTCCACAACGGTATAGCGATCCAGAATAGCAGCCAGCACTTCTGCCACGCGCCTGCGCTCCACCTTCAATTCGGCCACCGGGCCGGAGCTGGTATATTCACCAAATCGGCCCAGGTCTTTCGGCGTCTCTTCGCCACTGAACTGCAAGCGCACCAACTTGGAACGGCCAAAGCGCTCAGTGATGCCAGCCAGCGGGCCGTCATAAAGAACGCGGCCATGCGTGATGACCAGCACACGCGGGCAGAGCGCCTCGACATCGCGCATGTAATGGCTGGTCAACAACATGGTGACGCCGCGTCGGGCATTGTATTCTTTCAGGCAGTGCTGAATAGCCACTTGCGCCACCACGTCCAGACCAATCGTCGGTTCATCAAGGAGTAGCAATTGCGGTTCGTGCAAGAGGGCGGCGATCAATTCCATCTTCATGCGTTCGCCCAATGACAATTCGCGTACTGGTTGGCGTGTCAGCTCCTTGACGCCGAACAGTTCCGTCAATTCGCCAAGGGTGCGATTGAAAGCGTCCGCCGGCAGCGAATAAATCTCCCGATGAAGCTGGAAACTGTCACTGGCCGGCAAGTCCCACCACAGTTGATTTTTCTGACCCATAATCAGCGAGAAGCGGCGGCGGAAAGCATCGGGGCGTTCCCAGGGTGTAAAGCCCAGCACTGTGGCTGTGCCCGCACTGGGATAGATCAGACCAGAGAGCATCTTCAGGGTGGTGGTTTTGCCGGCCCCGTTGGGACCGAGAAAGCCAACCATTTCCCCCGACTCAATCTGAAAGCTGACACCGGCGACGGCATGGACTTCCTTGTATTGGCGGCGAAACAGACCGCGCAGCGCCCCCGCCAGACCAGGCTCTTTTTGAAAGACACGATAGGTTTTACTCAGGCCCTTCGCCTCAATGATTGGCATTGCGTCCGCAACTCGTTCATTTCGCCGAGAACTTGTAAATCGTCGTCTGCCGATATGTCTCGCCTGGCTTGAGGATGATCGACGGGAAGTTGTCATGATGCACTGCATCGGGGAAGTGCTGCGCTTCCAGGCAAAAACCGGCGTGCTTCTTGTACACGACGCCGCCGCGGCCGGTTAACTTGCCGTCGAGGAAATTGCCGGTGTATAACTGCACGCCCGGCTCGGTTGTATACATCTCCATAATACGGCCGGTCTTTGGCGCGCGTACACGCACCGCCAGCTTCGGCTCATCCGTGACGCCGCTACCCAGCACGAAATTGTGATCGTAGCCCCCGCCAGGATAGTCTTTGAGCTGATCGATGCGCGCGCCGATGCGTCGGGGTTGGGTGAAGTCCAGCGGCGTGTCTTTGACTGTCTTGATTTCGCCAGTGGGGATGAGCGTATTATCGGTCGGTGTGTACTTGTCCGCGACGATCATCAACTCATGATCGAGAATGTCGCCGGATTTCGCCCCATCCAGATTGAAATAGGTATGATTGGTCAAATTCACCGGTGTGGCCTTGTCCGTCTTGGCCGTGTAGTCGATGCGCAGGGCGTTGTCATCCGTCAGCGTGTAAACCACTGTGACGCTGAGATTGCCGGGATAGCCCTCTTCGCCGTCCTTGCTGAGGTAGCTAAGCTCGACAGCGGCCCCCGTCGGCGCCGGTTTCGGCTCGGCCTTCCATACCACCTTATCGAATCCCTTTAATCCGCCATGTAGCGAGTTGGGACCGTTGTTGATGGCCAGGGTATATTCCTTGCCGTCGAGAGTGAACTTGCCCTTGGCGATACGATTGGCTACTCGGCCCACCGTGGACCCGAAGTGCGGGTTCCGTTCGAGATAATCCTTCAGGTTGTCGAAGCCCAAAACGACATCGCCCAGTGTGCCGCTGCGATCCGGCACGTCTAGCTCTGTGAGGATGGCGCCGTAGGTGATGATCTTGGCCGTCATGCCGGCGGCGTTGGTTAGAATGTACTGATCCACGGCGATGCCGTCGGCCGTTTTGCCGAATGCTTCCTTTTTCACGCTTGCTTTCTCCTTGGTTTCGCGCTGCGCCGTTGCCTCCGCGGCAAGAGCGACGCACATCCCGCTCAGTAGAAGACCTATCCATCCGAGAGACACAACGGCTTTTCGCATAAAATCTCTCCTTGTTGGCGATTATTCGCTCCAACCGTCGCCCCGTTTTTGCCAAGCTCTCGCAGAAGGCATATATCGCAGTTAGCGACACTCTTCTTACCTATCCGCAGTATATCGCGCAATCGTCAAGGAAATAACGATGCCAAAGCGGAGATGGTGGCACGAGTCGCTTCCTCAATGCGTTCCTCCCAGCGTGGTTCATCAGGCTGAAACGGGAAGAGAATGCCGCGTGAGCTGTTGATAATAGCGCCAAGTCCATCCGGGCGGAAAGCAGGAGCGACATCGGCGGCTGTGCCGCCTTGGGCGCCGAAGCCGGGCACAAGGAAAATCACTTCCGGCAGTTGTTTTCGCAGCTTCGCCAACTCGGACGGATACGTCGCGCCGACCACTGCTCCTACATCGCCCAAGCCGCATTTGCCCAGGTTCTCGCGCGCCCATGTGGCCACGGCCTCGCCAACATGCTGATACAACGGCCGCGGCGGCACTCCTGCCCCTACTTCCCCTCCTTGGGGAGTGAGTGGGGGAGGGGAGACGAGCAGATCCTGAAACTGGCCGGCGCCCGGATTGCTGGTTCGTACCAGCACGAACAGACCGGCCCCGATACGGCGGGCGCTGGCGAGAAACGGCTCGACAGCATCGCGGCCCAGGTAGGGATTGATTGTCAGGGCATCGGCCTCCCATACAGGATACGTACGGCCGGCCAGACGCGTGCCGCCGAAAGCCGCATCAGCGTAGGCGGATGCCGTCGAAGCGATGTCGTTGCGTTTGCTATCGAGGATGGTAATGAGGCGCAAATCGCGGGCTTTACGCAACAGGCGTTGCAGTACTGCCATGCCTTCCGGGCCACACGCCTCGAAGAAGGCGCTCTGCGGTTTGACTACCGGCACCAAAGAGGCCACGATCTCCAGTACGCGACCGCAAAATTCCTCAAAAGCGGCGGCCACCGCCGCCAGGGTCGCCGCACCGTGACGTTGCTGTACCTCGACCGGCAGCGCCTCCCAGCGCGGATCGAGGCCGACGCAGACAACGTTACCCTTGGCCTGAATGGCGGCAGCGAGACGATCGGCGAAATGCGTCATGTCCTGCGTCCTCCGAGCCGTGCCTGTAAGGGAACGACAGGGACCGCCTCGCCCGTAAGAGCACGATTCAGACATTCTTTACGATACCATTCGAGCGTGCGGCGAACGCCTTCGTAGATGCCGATGCACGGTTGCCAACCGAGCTGCGTGCGTGCCTTGGCGATGCTGAAGCGTGTGGAACGACCGACCAGGGCCACGGCATAGCGCGTCAAATGCGGTGGACGGTGCAGGCGAATCAGGCGGCCAATTAATTCTGACAAAAAACCTCCCCAATAGGCAAATTGATAGGATACGCGCCTGCGGATGCGCGGCCGATCCAGCATATCGGCCAACAGATCGAGAAAATCGCCCTGCGTGATCTCACCTTCACTGCTGAGATTGTACGCCTGGCCCTTGGCCTGTGGATGATTGGCAGCGCGGATAGCGCCCTCGGCCACATCGCCGGCATAGACAATGTTCAGCAGATTATCCCCGCGGCCGATGATCGCTACTCGGCCGGCGTCCAATGCTTTGAGAAGACGCGGCAGAGTCGTGCGGTCACGCGGGCCGTAGATCCAGCTAGGCCGAACAATCGTCAGGTCGCCGCAATATTGCCGGCATAGCTCCTCGGCCCGCACCTTGGCCCGGCAGTAGTAATCCCACAGCCGCAAGTTCTGACCCAAGGGTTCCTCTTCCGTGAAGCAAGTATCGCGGAGGCGCGGATGGCCATAAACGATGATCGAGCTGACGTGCAGTACACGGCCAACGCCAGCTGTACGGCAGGCATCCAGCAAGTTGGCCGTGGCGTCGATGATCTCGCGCTGGAAGACACGCCAAGGCCCCCAATCGCCGACACGGGCAGCACAGTGATACACCACGTCGGCGCCGTTGAGGATGTCGGGCAAGCGGGCCGGATCGTTCAAATCGCCAACCGCTAACTCGACGCCAAGCTGCTTGAGGAAAGTCGTGTCGCTGCTCGGACGCACCAAAGCGCGAACCCGTTCACCGCGTTCGCAGAGTTGTTCGGCAATATGGCTGCCCAGGAGGCCTGTGGCTCCTGTGATTACGTTTAACCGATCAGTCAATCCCTTTTCCTCCCTGCTGCGAGGTGCTGCCTTCGGCCATCATAGTAGAAGCAACAATAGCACGATCAAGACAAGTAGTGCCAGGCCGCTTGCCATCCCCCACCAGAGCAGGTACTTGCGTTGATCGGCACGGCGGCGCCGGAACAAGAGAGGGGAGTTGCCAGCGGGAGCATCAAGGATGGACGACCAATCGGCGGCCGTTTCTTCCATCGCCTCGCTGGCTGCTGGAAGAGGGAAGGGGGGCGAGGAGCAAGAGGCGAAGGAAAAGAGAGTTTCTTCCTCGCCCCGGGTCCCGCACCCCTCGCTCTTCACGACAGTGGTCCCGCTCAGGACCGCGGCCAGCGTCGCCGCCGTTTCCGCCGGCGTCTGGTAACGCTGCTCCGGCTGTTTGGCTAGCAAACGCTGGAGCACCATGGCCAACGACGCCGGCACGTCTGGCCGCAGAGCCTGAATCTGCGGCGGCGCCTGAAACTGATGTTTGAGCAACTTCTCGGTAGCCGTGCCGCCAGGAAAGGGGGGTTGGGCCGTCAGCAAAAAATACAAGGTACAGCCGAGGCTGTACAAGTCGGACCGCGTATCGGCCCAATGAGCGTTCCGCGCCTGCTCCGGAGCGATGTAATCCAGCGTGCCCATCACGGCGCCCTCACACGTCATGACGCCGGAATCTGGGGAGTCGTCGCCCTGATCCAAACGGGCCAGACCCAAATCGAGGATTTTGATGACGCTTTGCCCCTCACGGCTCCGCGTCAGCATCAGATTGTGCGGCTTGATATCGCGGTGAACCAAGCCGCGCTCGAAAGCGTGTTGCAAGCCCAGTGCCGCCTGCCGCACGTAATCGCACGCTTGTTCAATCGGCAAAGGGCCATTGCGGCGAACCAGTTGAGCCAGATCGATGCCCTCAACGTATTCCATAACGTAGAAATGACGCTCGCCGCATTCGCCGCAATCATAGGCGTGGACGATATTGGGATGATTGAGCTGGGCCGCGGCGCGGACTTCGCGCTGGAAACGGCGGATAATCTCGGAACTGCTCAGACGCTCTTTGCGGATGAGCTTCAAGGCCACCAGCCGGTTCAATTTCCAGTTGCGTGCCTTGAATACTTGCCCCATGCCGCCTTCGCCTAGCCGTTCCAGCAACACATAGGATTCCAGCAGCAAATCGCCTGCCCGGCCTTGGAAAATCTGGTTGACCTGGTATGGCGTCAACCAGCCACGACGAATCAATTCACCCGCCAGATCCTTGGGATTGCGAAAAGAACAAGCCAAGGGGCCAGCCGCCTCGGCGAGCTGAGCCGGTCCCAGTAAGTGATAGCGCTGCAGGATGGCGGCAAGAATATTGATGGAGTCCACGGCCATCAGAATCTCCCTGGGCAGAGAAACGTGGAGCTTGCCACCCCGCAGCGCAAGCACGGACCGACGATAGCGGAGCAGTCTGGGTGCAATAAATTCTATTATACCTGCGGCGAATGCATAAGTCACGCCTTGATTGAAGAAATGGCCCGGCCTCTTCGCGCAGCATCACTGCCAGCAACACCAACTCGAGAACGGCGTCGGCATCGGCAGATAGCTCAGGATGGCGAAACAGATAGCTTCACCAGGTAGGCGGCCGCAGATTCATCGCCGTGCCGCACACGGTCCATCAACGCCTCGAAAGTTTGTTCCCAGGGAACACCCGATATCGAATTTCTCTGCTGATACCAGGATACTGCATGCCAGCTGATCCTGGCCAGTAATTTCCGGTTGGCCTTCTGCCCAAACGCGACTTGCTCTATAGTAGCTGCCCCCGGTGGCCATTCGTCGCCGCGCAGGAGGCCCTTAGCAATGCAGAATGCAGAATGCAGAATGCAGAATGAAAACAAGAAGATGCATAAGGAAAACAAGAGGCGGTGTTTGACTTTGGTCCTCTATTCTGCATTCTGCATGCTGCTTTCGGCATGGCTGAGGGCTGCGGTCCCGGCGCCTTCGCCGCCGCCGGCCCCCGTCTCTCCGCCTGCGGCGCCGGAGAATACCTACCGCGTGCCCAGCGACAGCGAAGCGTTCGCTGCCCTCCTGCTCGATGCCGTCAACTGGATCGGCGACGTGTATGTCCGCCCTGTCTCACGGGTCGAGCTGCTGCACACGGCCCTGACAGCGCTGTATGAACGGGCGCGCCGACCGGCGCCGCGCGATCTGCGCCGCCGCATCGAACGAGCCGAGAAGGAATCCGCTGCCCAGACAGCCGCCGCAGCGAATACGCCGCCGCCGCTGGTGCCGGCTCTGGCGCCGCGCCGGCCTCCGATTGCCGATGACCGCCCGCTGCTTGAACTGCTCCGCAGTGTCCGGGCCGACTTGGGCCGGGGCGAGAATTTGGGCGGGGCCGATCCGTTGTCTGTCGCCTGCCAGGTCATGCTGCACTCGCTCGATCCCTATTCTGGCGTTATCTCGGCCAAAGAGGATCGCCATGCCCTCGGCGCCGGCCCGGAGCGCGACGGCTTTGGCCTGGAGGTATCCGACAACGGCGAACGCGTCATTATCCTCGATGTGTTGCCGGGCAGTCCGGCACAACAAGCCGGCTTACGCCGTGGCGATGAAATCATCCATCTGCACGATTCTGATGGCCGTCCGCGCAGTGTCAAGGAATCGCTCAACGTACTCAATGGCCGTGCTCCATTGCTTAAGCCCCAGCTGGGCGCCTTCGCTCTGCCGGAGCCGATCATCCTTACCTACCGCCGAAACGCATCCCTGAGCGGGGAGCATCAGCTTCCTGAGAGGTGTGCCTTTCAGGAGGCTGACGCCCCCCGCTCCGAAGTTCGTCACGTGAAGCTGGAATGGCGGCGCTTTCGACCGGAGAGTGTTTTCGGCGTAGCCCGGCGCAGCGATAATTCGTGGAACTACTGGCTCGACACCGAACGCAAAATCGCTTATCTTCGCCTGGGCAATCTCCTCGAAAGCACGCCCGATGAATTGTCTGACGTCCTCGCTGATCTGCGCGGCGATGGCTTGCGCGGCCTGATTCTCGATTTGCGTTGGTGTCCGGGGGGCATGTTGGACGGCTCGCGGAAGACGGCAGAATTGTTCCTGGGGGAAGGCACGATCGCCACGATCCAGTATCGTAATCAGCCGGAAGACGTTTACCGTAGTACCAATGAGGATAAACACAATGATTTTCCGATAGTGGTACTCATCAACAGCGATTCGACCGGCGGCGCGGAATTGATCGCTGCAGCCTTGCAGGACCACCATCGAGCGGTGCTGATTGGCCAACGCACACACGGCAAAGGCAATGTGCAGAAGCTGCGCCCTTTGGGCACAATCGTCCTCAAGGTGACAAGCGGCACGATCCTGCGTCCGAACGGCCAACCGCTGCACCGCTTCCCGGACAGCCAACCTGACGCCCCCTGGGGCGTCCACCCCGACCCCGGCCATGAGTTCCGCGTCTCTGGCGATCTCAGCCGCGCCTTGCGAACATGGTACGAAGAACTGACGCTGCGTCCCGGCTCTTCGACAAAGCGCTTACCGCTGGACGATCCACTCATCGATCCGCAGCGCAACGCAGCGCTGGAAGCGCTGCGGTTAACGACTTCTGTCGATGCCGCGCTGAACCACGATTAGGACTGACCGACCGACCGTAGGGCAAGTTGCTCGCTTGTCTGAGAATGGGTGCACAGACAGCTCGCCCTACGGTCTGGTTCGCTAACTCTTACCTGTACGGCGTAAGGATGAATCCCTCGCCGTGCGCCTGCTGGCGGGCTAGATTATCCTCCACGTTGACCCATCTTACTTACCGGGAGATCCATCCATGAATCGCCGTCAATTTCTGGGCACCGGCGCGGCCGGACTCGCTCTGTCGCAAGCTGCCCTCGAGGCCGCCTTCGCCGATCGTAGCCCGCGTGTTGGGCTGATCGGCTGCGGCTGGTATGGCAAAATCGATCTGCTGCGGCTCATTCAGGTCGCGCCGGTCGAAGTGGTGTCGCTGTGCGATGTCGATAAGAAGATGCTGGCCGAGGCTGCTGATATTGTGGCCGAGCGGCAAAAATCCAAGAAAAAGCCGCGTACCTACGCCGATTATCGGGAAATGCTTAAGGAAAAAGACCTCGACATTGTGCTGGTGGCCACACCGGATCACTGGCACGCTCTGCCGATGATTGCCGCCGTTGAGGCGGGCGCCGATGTTTGGGTGCAGAAGCCGATCAGCGTGGACGTAGTGGAAGGGCAGGCGATGGTTGCCGCCGCCCGCAAACACAAGCGCGTCGTCCAGGTCGGCACCCAGCGGCGCAGCACGCCGCACCTCATCGAGGCACGCGAGCGTGTCGTCAAAGAAGGCAAACTCGGCAAAATCGCCCTGGTCGAGATTTACTGTTACTATCACATGCGAGCGAAGGACAATCCGCCAGACACGACGCCACCAGATTATCTCGATTACGAGATGTGGACCGGGCCGGCGCCGCTGCGGCCGTATAACACGCTGGTGCATCCGCGCAGCTGGCGCGCCTTCATGGAGTACGGCAACGGCATCATGGGCGACATGTGCATTCATATGCTCGACATGGTGCGCTGGATGCTTGATCTGGGCTGGCCCAAACGTATCTCTTCCAGCGGCGGCATCTTTGTGGAAAAGAAGAGCAAAGCCAACATCGCTGACACGCAGACGGCGACGTTCGATTTCGACGAACTGCCGGTGGTATGGCAGCATCGCACCTGGGGCGCGGCCAACGATCCAGATCCGGATTTCGGTTGGGGCGCGACGCTGTATGGTGACAAAGGCACGCTGAAAGCAAGTGTGTACAAGTACGAGTTCACACCGCTGGGGGCGAAAAAGCCGACCCTGACCGGCAAACCACTGTACGAATACGACAAATATCCGGAGGACCGCATCGAGAAGGACCTGGAGCGGCACGTGGCCTCGGCGGTGCGTTGGCACATGCGGGACTTCTTGCAAGCCATCGCCGCGCGCAGCCGGCCGGTTGCCGACATTGAGCAGGGACACATTTCCACGGCGAGCTGTATCTTGGCTAATCTGTCGATGAAATTAGGCCGCTCGCTAGTCTGGGATGCGGACAAGCAGCAAGTGGTGGGCGACGAGGAAGCGAACAAGCTGTTGCGCCGTCCCTATCGCAAACCGTGGCTGCATCCGGAAGTATAGCGTCTTTTTTGCCAACCCCCACGCTAGCAAAGGCATCCTTTGCTGGCATGGCGGGTTGGCAAAAAGGATGAAAATTCTACTTGTCCGTGTCTGGTGCAGCCATTAAGATTAATGGATTGTCATGCTTCTACAATTAGCGCGTTCTCCTCGCCCACGCCGCTTCCGGACTCGCAAGGGTGCTCCCACATGGCTATCAAAACGATTTGCCCGGAATGCCAGACCACTTACCAACTGGCTGATCAGCAAGCCGGTAAAAAAGTCCGCTGTAAGAACTGCCAGGCCGTCTTCACAGCCGTCCAGATCCAAACGAAGCCATCTCCCGTAACCACACGCCGCCGTGGCGAAGAAGAAATGCCAGCGCAGCCCGCTCCGGCGCAGGACAGGGCCAAGAAGAGCGCTCTGCCGTGGATTCTCGGCGGCATCTCGGCCGTCTTTGGCTTGCTTCTTCTCTTGTGTGGCGCCCTTATCACCTATTTATTAATGGCGCCGGACAAGAACGCGCAAGTGGGGAACACACCGCCAGTTCCGGCGGTTGCTCCGCCACCAGCCCCGCCCGCTCCTCCACCGGCTGTCAATCCGCCGCAGCCACAACCCCAGCCCCAAGCGGACAATCCGCCGGCCCAGAGCCAGCCGGTCGACCACGCGACCAAGTCGCCGCTGCTAGCCGCTAACGTTCCGGAGTCGAAAGGAGAAACGCAGAAAGCGTCGCCGCCGGCTGTCCTCGACAACACGTTGCGCGAAGCGGCGAACCCTGGCCGGCTCACCGCCGAAAGACGAGAATTCGTCAAGCGAGCTACCGTCTATCTGCGCGTCCATATGCCCGACGGCAGTTTAGCGTTTGGGACCGGCTTCTTCGGCTGCAAGGAAGCCCGCAATATCATCCTCACCAACGCCCACGTCGTCGGCATGCTTGCGCCCGATAGTGCCCGGCCCCAGAAAGTCGAAGTCATCGTCAACAGCGGCGAAGCCAACGAATGGAAGACCACGGCTCGCGTGCTCGGCGTCGATCGCGCCTCGGACCTGGCCGTTCTGGACATCGGCACCCCGCCGCAGTCGGTCCCGGAGCCGCTGACCGTTAAGCCGGCCGGCGGGTTGCAAGCGCTGGACGAAGTTTACGTTTTCGGCTTCCCCCTGGGCGAACAACTGGGCAAAGAGATCACCATTCGGCCGGCCTCGGTGTCGGCGCTGCGTAAGAACCCTAAGACCAACATACTCGAGCGCGTCCAGGTCAACGGCGGCATGGATCCCGGCAACTCCGGCGGTCCGGTCGTCGATAACAGCGGTACTGTCGTCGGTGTGGCCGTCGCCATTATCCCCAACCGGCAGATCAACTTCGCCATCCCCGGCGAGCGTGTCCAGGCTATCCTCAGCGGACGCGTCTCCGATGTGACCCTGCAGCAACCATATTACACCGCCGAAAACAAAGTGGCCGTGCCAGTCATTCTCGATATGATCGATCCGCGAAATCTTATTAAAGAAGTCGGGCTGGAAATTTGGACTGGCGATAAGCCGGCAGATACTAAGTCGGCGATTCGTCCCTCTGCCACGACACAGCCTGCGGCCCAAACCGGCGATTCGCGCCATGCCTACCACAAGCTGAAATACCTGGCCCCGGAAGGGAAAGGAGAAATTATACTGCCGGAGCTGCCTTCCGGCAAGGTATACTGGGGACAAGCCCGCTGGGTCAACTCCAAGGGCGAAATACACTGGGAGCCGGCCAAGCCGCTCGTGGGCTTGCCCCAGCCGGTCTATCGCAAGCCGGCCAACCTCGTGCTCCGCTTTAACCAGGGGAGCAAACGTGCTCTCGATCTGACTCTGGAAAATATCTTCAAAATCGGCAACGACGAAGCGGATGATGCCTTTCGTGTCCGCACGATCGCCCAGCTCACCGAAACCGTCATCTCGACGGGATCGAGCGGCACCCAGCTGAGCCTGCGCTATCGCTATCCGCCCAGCCGCGAGTTGGTCCTGCCCGACGGCAAGAGCGTCCCTCACCCCACGCTGGAACGGTTCAAAAACGAGCTGCCGCACCTGATTACCACCCTGATCCAACTCGACCGTTTGGGTAACATTACCCGGCAGATGGTCGATCAGCGGCCTTTGGCGCAGCTGGCCCGGGCCGATCCGCAACAGTACAAATCGATCAAGGAATTTCACGAGATGGTCCAGCAGGGACTGGAATCGCTGTCGGTGTCCTTGCCGACCAGCGGTTCGGCCCAACCGATGGAAAGTTGGAAGGTGGAGCGTCAATTGCCCATTGATACACCCGGCCGGATGGAATCGGGCAAGCTCGATGTGAATTTTACGTACCAGGGCACCCGCAAGCGCGACGGCCGCGAGGAAGCGGTCATCACTATGGACGGTCTGGTGCGTGGCAAAAATGATGCCATCGGCGGCAGGGCCAACGGACAGATCCTGGTGGACTTGACCAACGGACAGCCCCTCCTCGCCGAGACGTCGGTGAAGCTGCAACTGAAAGCCTTGCTCAGCAGGCCCGGGGAACCGGCGCAAGAGTTGCGCGTCATCGCCATTATGAACTTCCGTATGCAACGCAAACGGACGTTTTAACCGTTGCCAACAGGGCGAGCAGGACATGTGAATGCCTCGCTCGCCTGTTGGCGAACTTTTACAACGGATAGCGCTCGAACACCAGATAACCCGCTGCCTCCAGGCCCAGACGTCGATACGTCTCCTGGGCGATACGGTTATTACGCTCCACGTACAAACGCAAGCCGATCACCTGCCCATCCGCTCGCGCTGCCTGATAGACGTGTTCGTACAGCGCCCGAAACACGCCGCGCTGCCGCGCTTCCGGCCGCACATACACACTTTGAATCCACCAGAACCAGCCGTTGCGCCAATCGCTCCATTCCGTCGTGTACATGATTTGACCGACTGCCGCGCCGTCCTCCTCGGCGAGGAAGTAGACGCTCCGATTCGGATCGGCGAGACCCGCGGCGACACCAGCAGCCAGCACGGTAGCATCGAGCGTCTTGCCCTCGCTTTCCAGGGCCAGCAGGCGGTTGAATTCCGTAACGACGGCGGCATCGGCGGGACCAGCCCGGCGAATCGCTAGCGTCATGGTTGCCTCCGGGAAGGAAATTTCGTAGGTTTTTCCTGCACACTCATATAAAGGCGCTCCAGATGGACCTTGCTCAATTTATACGTGACATTCCCGATTTTCCCAAACCGGGGATTCTTTTCAAGGATATTACGCCCTTGTTGGCCGAGCCGTGCGCCTTCCAGTACGCCATCGATCGGCTGGCTGAGCATTATCCGGCTGAGAAAGTGGACGTGGTGGCCGCTGCCGAGGCGCGGGGGTTTCTGTTCGCCGCCCCGCTGGCTTTGCAGCTAAAAAAGCCGCTGGTGCCGCTGCGTAAGCCCGGCAAATTGCCGCACAGAACCCATTCGCTGCGCTACGAATTAGAATACGGTAGTGCCGAGCTACAGGTCCACATCGACGCGGTATCACCCGGAGCAAGCGTGTTGCTCATCGACGACCTTTTGGCCACCGGCGGCACCATGGAGGCAAGCTGCCGCTTGATTGAAAAGGCTGGCGGCCAGATCTTAGGTTGTGCTTTCCTTGTCGAGTTGGCGTTTCTCGGAGGACGGGCGCGGCTGCATCCGCATGAAGTATTTAGTTTGATTACGTATTAGATGGGCCAGCGAGGTTGCGTCAGCGCTCCGAGAAAGTCTCTCGAGGCGCTGACGCAGCCCTGCTCGCAATTCCTACATTTAGTATGTGCGATAGCCATGATTAATTTCGACAAATCCGGTGGTTTGGTTCCCGTGATTGCCCAGGACGCCGAGAGCGGTGCTGTGCTCATGTTGGCGTGGATGAACCGCGAAGCCTACGAGGAAACCCTGCGGACGGGCCGCGCCGTTTATTTCAGTCGTAGCCGCAATCGTCTGTGGCGCAAAGGCGAAGAGAGCGGTTATTATCAGGAAGTCCGAGAAATCCTCATCGATTGCGATGCGGATACGATCTTGCTGAAAGTGCAGCAAACCGGCGGCGCTGCCTGTCACGAGGGCTACCCAAGCTGCTTTTTCCGCCGTATCGAAGGCGACAACGTAAAGGTAATCGCCGAAAAGGTATTCGATCCGAAGGAAGTTTACAGAAAATGAGTCAACCGATCCTCAAACTCGGTATCCCGGCCGGCAGCTTGCAGGAGGCAACGGCGGATCTGTTTCGCAAAGCCGGCTACAAGATCACTTACGCCAGCCGCAGCTATTCTCCGACCATTGACGATCCAGAAATTCAGTGTACGCTGATCCGCGCTCAGGAGATGCCGCGCTACGTTGCGGACGGCTCGCTCGATTGCGGGCTGACCGGCTACGATTGGATTCTTGAAAACGGTGTCCAGGTCACGGAAGTAGCGGAGTTGATTTTCAGCAAGGTGAGCCGGCGTCCGGTGCGTTGGGTGCTGGCCGTGCCGGAGGATTCGCCGGTGCGCAGCGTCCAGGATCTGCAAGGCAAACGCATCGCCACGGAAGTGGTGAACCTGACGCGGCGTTGGCTGACCGAGCGCGGCGTGACGGCCCACGTCGAATTCAGCTGGGGCGCCACCGAAGTCAAGCCGCCGCGCCTGGCCGATGCCATCGTCGAAGTAACCGAGACAGGCAGCTCCTTACGGGCCAACAACCTGCGCATCGTCGAAGAGCTGCTGCAAAGCACGACACGCTTCATCGCCAATAGCAAAGCCTACGCTGATCCGTGGAAACGCGAGAAGATAGATGACATTGTTCTGATGCTGCGCGGCGCTATGGCCGCCGAGGGCAAAGTCGGCCTGATGATGAACGTGCGCCAGGATGATTTACCCGCCGTTCTGGCGATCCTGCCGGCTTTGAAAAAGCCGACCATTTCCTCCTTATCGGATGCGGAATGGGTAGCTGTAAACACGATTATCGATGAAAGCGTGGTACGGCACATCGTCCCGAAGCTCAAACAAGCCGGGGCGTGCGGCATTGTCGAATATCCGTTGAATAAAATCATTGAATAGGCCAACAGTATCCCCTCTCCTTACCAGCCTGCAGCACACGCAAGGGATGGTTTGCGTGCTTGCGCTGTGGGCTGGCAGATCAGTAAGACATCGGCATCGTCGCACTGCTACTCAACACAAGCGGGCCAATCAGAAAAACTTCTGGGAACCAATTATAAGAGACCGTCACTGTTACGGTATTGTTGATTACCTTCGCGTAGTCGGGATTATTATTGCTGTCGAGGCCGAAGTGGTAAGTATTATTGTCGGTGTTCCAGGTGACTTGATAGTTCAGCTGCGATAAATCAAGATTGATGGCATAGGGGACGATAGCATTGTTATACACGTCCTGGGGTGTGGCGGCGGGGTTGCCTGTTTCTTGTTGATATTGACCGCCATGCACCGAAGCATAGCGAACGCCTTCGCGAGCCAGCAGGGCGATCTGCTGATAGCGGAAGACACCGTAGCCGCCTACCAAGATGGCGAGGATGAGAAACAGCAAAATCGGCACAACCACGGCCGATTCGGTAATGGTGCTTCCACGACGATACGAAGAGGTCAAACGACGAATCATCGACTTCTCCTAATTAATTAATTAGGTGCGGATGGCGCCTTGCGCATCTGTACCGTACGCGTCAGGTTGATCGGATTGGGCAAGCCGGGATAGCTGAGGAGGGTCGTGAAGGGCCAAGTAACCGTCACTTGTACGTTTGGGGTAGAGAGTTCGGGATGAGGGGGAGTCACTGTGGGCGTGGGCGAGACATGAGCAGGCCAGTCCGCCAGAGCAGCGGCAGTGGCATTGCCATAGGGTGATTCCAGAGCGGCCGTAGGGTCGCTGGCCCACAGAGCGCCATTGCGAGCGCAATTGGTGATGATGGAATAGTAAAAATACAAGCGGGCGAAATCGACAGCGAACACAAACGGCAGGCCAAGCACCGGCAGCACCAAGGCCAGCTCGACAGCCGAGGCGCCGCAGCGCAGACAAGAACCAGAGCGCATGATAGCCTCCTGGACGGCGGGGAGACGGAAACGCTCCGCACGGAGAGAACGGCGGCGTGAGGGGGGTCACAACAAAAATAGGTCCCATTTGCCAAGAATGCAAATGCCGCCCGTTCGGACAAAAAACATCCTCCTAGATCGGAATCAAAAGCTCTGTGGCCGCCCAGTTCATAGACGGTTTCCTCGGTTCGTCACTCGTTTCGCCGCAGACGGGCCCAGAATCCGCCATCGGCCGGCCGGCCGGGCACGGCATCTTCGGTTGCTTCCAGCCGTAGATCGGGGTTATCCTTCAGTACCTTCTCGATGACCTGCTGGTTTTCTTCCGGCTCGATGCTGCACGTCGAATAGACAATCACGCCGCCAGGACGGATGCGCTCGACCGCGGTGCGGAGCAAGCGCGTTTGCAGCTCCACGAGATGCCGCAGATCACTGGGCTGTAGACGCCAGCGTGCTTCGGGACGCTTGCCCAGGACGCCGCTGTTGCTGCACGGTACATCAACCAATACACGATCGAATAGACCTGACGGGACATCCGTGTCGTGTTCCTTACGGAGGCAATGTGTCTCGATTATTGTCAATCCCAGGCGTTGGGCCAGGGCGGCGACGGTTTGCAGGCGGTGTTCGTCCACGTCGCAGGCGGCGATGCGGCCGGTGTTGTGCATCAGCTCGGCGAGATGCGTGGTTTTGCCGCCGGGAGCGGCGCAGAGATCGAGAATAGTTTCCCCCGGTTCGGGCGCCAGGGCCGAGCCGACGCGCATGGCCGATTCGTCCTGGACGCTGAACCAACCGTCGGCATAGCCCGGCAAAGCGCGAACCGGACCGGGTTCGTGCAGCCGGATCGCTTGTGGATGTTCGCCAGACTCGGCGGCATAACCGGCATCGTGAAGAGCCGTCAGTAATTGCTCGCGTGAACATCGCAACGGCTGACAACGCAGTGTCAGCGGCGCGGGACCGGCGAACCAAAAGCCGAGACGGCAGCATTCCTCAAATCCGTAGCGCGTCAGCCAGCGTTGCACCAGCCAATCCGGCAAGCTGAACGCGGCGGCGAGATATTGTTGCGGATGTGCCGTGGGATCGGGAAACACAGGGCGGGCCAGGCGGCGATAGGCGCCGTGCTCCAAGGGCAGCGCATCGGCAGCGGCGGTAGTTGTGTGCTCATCGGTCAGAAGTTCGGACAAACGGCGGAGGACGCCGTTAAGAAAGCCGCGCGCACCAGGGCGGCCAAAGGAGGGGGCCAGCTCAACCGTTTCATGTACGGCAGCGTGCGCGGGAATGTGTGTGAGCAGGGCCAATTGACAAGCCCCCAAATAAAGAGCATCCCACAGCCACGCTTCGACCCGATGAGCAGGACGCTTCACCAATGGTTGCAAGAGCGCCCGCAGCGTGCCACGCCGCCGTAAGATGCCGTAAACCAGTTGCGTGACCAATCGACGATCGGCATCGGCGAGCGGCCGGGATGAACCGGTCAGTGCCCCAAGTTGGCGATCAAGGATTTCTTGAACGAACTCACTCTTCCCTCCTGGAACAGGAGGATGACAAGCGAGGAGAATTTGCAAGGCAAGACTGCGGGCGTTATGGCGGCGTCCACGGAAAGTCGGCAGCGCTCGCTTCATGGCGTCTCCGGGCCAAAATGATCCCCCTCTTGCAAGCGATGGCCGCGCAAAAACTCTGCCGCTGTCATGCGCCGCTTGCCGGCCGGCTGAAGTTCGAGGATTTCGAGGCTCTGGTGTTCACCCGTAGCTATGAAGAGACTATTAGTACCTTCCAATGATAATATCGCTCCTGGTGGGGGATGATCGGGACCAGGCGGCACCAGGACCATGCGGCCCGTTCGATAGATAATCACCCGAAGCGGTGGCTGTCCTTGCCGGTGTAGAAAAGTATAGGCCGTCGGCCACGGCTGCATGGCCCGAACCTGATTGCGCACCTGTTCGGCGCTGCGGCCCCAGTCGATCAACCCATGTTCTTTCTTCAGTTTCGGCGCTTTCGTTACCTGGCTGGGATCTTGCTTGCGGCCCTGCGCGGTGCCGTTCTGAATCTGCTCGATTACTTGAAGCGCCAACCGGGCTCCCAGCGGCGCCAGCCGTGCTTCCACCTCGCCCGCTGTCTCATCAGGCCCAATATCGATCGCTTCCTGAGCAAGTATGTCGCCGGCATCGAGAGAAACCGACATCTTGATAAGGGTGACGCCGGTGCGCGTCTCGCCATGATAAATAGCCCATGCGATTGGGGCAGCGCCGCGGTACTTCGGCAATAATGAGGCGTGAACGTTGATGCCGCCATAGGGCGGCACGGCGAGAACGTCCCGTGAGAGAATCTGGCCATAGGCAGCAACAACAAGCAAATCCGGCTGGAGCGCCCGTAAGGCGGCGATGCCTTCGGGTGTGTTGATGTTTTCCGGCTGGAGGACAGGGACGCCATGTTCCTGGGCGATAGTCTTCATGCCGCGGCCGGTCTGCCGGGTTGAGCCGCGCTCTGCACCGGTGGCGCGATCCGGCTGCGTCACCAGGCCGACGACCGAATGCGAGCTGGCCAACAATGCTTCCAGAGTCGGCTCCGCGAACAGGCCGGTGCCCATCATGACGAGACGCATGGCGATATTCCCTATGCTAAATGGGCGGAATCGTGCTCGGCGGCGAGCCGTTCTGCTCCAGCGCCATCGAACGTTCCTTCAAGATGCGTTCCAACTCGGCCGTGGCCGGTATCTCGCCCTTCTCCTGGGCGCGTTGGAAATCCTGCTCGAACTCTTTGAGGGCGTTGCGGCTGGCCAGGCGGGCGATAGTGCCCATTTTGTCGATGAACAGAATACCATCGAGATGATCGACTTCGTGTTGCCACAGTCGGGCTTCTAAATCACTGAGGCTTTTCTCGATAAGCTCGCCGTGCAGGTTGTACGCCTGGACGCGGACGGTCTTGGCCCGGCGAATCTTCTGGAATAAGCCGGGAAAGCTAAGACAGCCTTCTTCCCCCTCGATCGTGCCTTTGCGCTCCAAAATGACGGGATTGAGCAACACTTCTTCTTTATCACGCTGCTGCGGATCACCGCTGGGATTGAGGACGACAATGCGATAGGGCAAAAAGACCTGATTGGCGGCCAGACCGAGCCCCTTGTGTTCGTACATCAATTCGAACATCCGTCCGGCATCCAGGTGGACCTGCTTATCGATAGCGGCCAGCGGCTTGGCCGGATGACGCAAGGAAGGATGCGGATAGATGACAATCTTCATACCATTCTCGAACACAGAAAAATCACGAAAGAAGCAACACCATGATTGTATCGCATGGTGCCAGCAGGACAAAGTGGAAGCGTGCTGGCCTGGTTTCGCGCCGGGGCCAATTTACGGAGTTAGAAACAGGATCGTGAATCCTTCTTGAGTGAAATGACGATCGTTGGTCAACGCCTCCGTCAGGCCCAAACTCTTCATGGCCAGCATCGACCGGCAATCGGTCAAGCTGTAGCCTTTGTCCGGCCGAGCCTCGTACAGCGTCAGCGCGGCATCGAAGTCGGCGCGGGTTTGCGGCAGGACATCGACGTCGGCGTTGCGACGCAGTTTGTGAATCAGGGCCGTAGCCTTCCCGCGCCAGAGCGATCCAGAGCGAGAAAACCAATTCAAAACCTCTGTGAGGTACCTCATCCTTCGTCACCCAGTGGGATTGCCCCAAGAGCTTGGCTAAATGACGTCACGCGGGTGTGGAACGGGTCGTGCGAGTTCAGCAGAGCTACCCAATAGAAAGTAGACGGCATCGGTGCCTACTCCGGCCGTTTCGGTTGGCCATAAAGATATTCGTCAAGCTGGGCAGCGTCGCCCGGCGGCAATCTATCGAATTCTTCGGGGGAAATATCTGCCGTCAAGTCGAGGATTCCCCCCAGATGGGCCGCCGCGGGCGCTCAAGAATGATACGGCCGTCCTGCACTTCGGCCGCCAACTCGACTCCAGAACCCCGACCGACCGGCCGCCCGGCACAACTCGGCGAGGAGTGTCACGACGCCACTGGCATCTACTTTCACAGACATGGACATAATTTCAACCTCCTCAGGCAAACGACCTGTATTATACTCCTCGCGGAGAAAATTGATACCAGAGCGCTTCCGGGCCCGATTGCTACACTATCTGGAAAAGCGTCCTAGCGGCGGAGGTTAGCGTCCAAGAAAGCCCGGATGGCTGCAGCGTTGCGCTGTTGTTCTTTGGCGCCCCAGTTGTCGCCGTGGTCCTTGCCGTGCAAGGTCATCAGCCGCGATGAAACCCGTGCTTTGCGGAGGGCGGCGTGCAACAGTTGAGCTTGCTCGTAGGGGACGACCGAATCGGCGGTGCCGTGGATGGTCAGCACTGGTGGAGCACCACGATGGACGTAGGCTAACGGCGATGCCGCCCGGTACGTGCCGGGAAGCTGCTCACGGCTGCCGCCCAGGAAATCGGCGATCACCAACTGGGTGGCCGGAGGCCAGTCGGGGCGCGTCAGATCGGTTGGGCCGGAGATGTTGATGACGGCCTGGACGCGGCTGGATTGCTCCGCATTGCCGCCTTCGCCTTCCAGCCCATCCTTCGCTTCCGTCAAACCCAGCAATAAGGCCAAATGCGCCCCGGCCGAAAAACCCAGCGCAGCGATGCGCGCGCTGTCGATGTGGTAAGGTTCGGCATGGGCGCGGAGCCAGCGCACGGCGCATTTGGCATCCTGAATCTGAGCCGGAAATCGGTGCCGCGGGGCCAAACGATAACCGACCGTGACGGCGACATAACCCTGCCCGGCCAAAAGAGCGGCGAGGGGGCGATGGACTTCGTGAGAACCTTTGGCCCAACCGCCGCCGTGCAGGATGACCACGGCGGGAAACGGCCCCGGCGCATCTTTGGGAGCGAAGAGGTCGAGCTGCAAATCTTCGCCGCCAGCATGGCCGTAGACCAGATCGAGTTCCTCGCGGATGGAATGGCTTGCGACTGGCGGATCGCTCGTCCTGCCGGCCAGCGAGACGCCTGTCCCGCCAGCGGAGCGAGTACGCAGGGAAGCGCAGCCGAGAGAGGCGACAAGGGCAATGCAGAACCCAGAGCGCAGCATACAGGAGAAAAGGGGAGACAGCTTGCTCATCGCTGAATTCTGGATTTCGTATCCGCCCTTGTCCACTCGCCCGTTGCTTTCTGCCTTTTGCCTTCTGCATTGTGTCTTCTGCATTCTGCATTGTTGAGTCTCACGGCAGCCCCGCCAATTTCCGGCCAGTCCATTCGATGGTCAAAAACGCCAGCACCAGCACCAGCACAACCCACCACTGCCAAAGTTTCCGCTCACGACGCTCGCTGTAGGGCACGGATTGCTGGATGAGGAGATCGACCAACTCACGGGCGTTTTCGGGCGTAAATACTTGGCCGCCGCTCTGGGCGGCAATCGCCTCCAAAAGCGGCCAACACGTCTCCAGATCAATCATCTCCTTGCTCTCAGGCGGCCGGATCGTGAAAGGCGCCCGCATCGGTTTGTCTGACGGTCCTTCTTTTGTCAACAGCTTATCAGCGTACTCAGGCACCACCAGTTCGATGGCGTACTCTCCCGGCGGCAGGCCACGAATCTTCCCCTCCAGCACCCGCGGCTGCGCCGGGCGCCGGCTCAACGGCACCAGGGCGACGGCACTCTCGGTCTGACTCTCGTTGCCATGCTCCGCGTGGGAACGCACGATTCGCGCTGCCGCCAGCACATCCGGTTTAATCGGTCCCAACTCCTCGCTGAGACGGACGACGATCTTGACTTCTTCATTGTGCGGATAGATCGGCTGCGGCGTACCGAAGCGAAGGAAATCGTTGCCAGTCAGGAGTGGCTTGTCCGACGCCGCCCAGCGAATGACCGCGCCCCAGAAGGCATGGTGATAGGTATCGCCCACGCGGTAGCGCCAGCGCCAGGTGCTATCGAGTCCCACGAAAAGCACTCGACCAAATCCGTAATTCTGCATGACGATCAGTGCGGATTTTGATTCCTCTCGGTTTCCCTCCGGGTCCGGGACATAGGCCAGCGTCGTCGCTCCCGGCTTGGCCTGACCGACAATGCCCCAGAAGTGCCGCGGCAGACTCTGCCAAATCGCCGTATTTTTGGCTGCATCGACGTCCAGCTCCAGAAACTTCGTGTTTTTGCCGGCCTGCGTCCGCCTCACCGGGAAACCTTCAACCGGCGCGACGAGGTGCGGCGATTCGATCGGCAGTAGCTTGCTGAGTGGATCGCTCTCGCCATTGACCACGGTCTCTGGATAAGACAACGGCATAAAACGCTTGCCGACCTCGATCACCAGCGTTCCGCCGCGTTCGCCGACATACTGCTCCAGTCGTTGCCGCTCTGCCCGTGGCAATTGTTCGACGCCGACATCACCGAGGATGATGCAATCGAAATCAGCCAGACCGTTGGCGTCCGCCGGCAATTGTTGCCGCGGCAGATGAGGGGAGGGTTGTCTTTTCTCTCCGTCTCCCACCCCTTTGTTGAGACGCGGCTGATGGAAAACGACGCTTTCGACCTTCAGAGCGCGATCACGTTTCAGAGCCGTGGCAAGATAGTGATACTCCCAGCGCGCCTCGCCGTCGATCAGCAACACGTTGGCTTTGTCGTCGGTGACACTGAGAGTCGTGGAGCGGCTGTTGTTATCGCGGCACGTCTCCTGGGTATCGGGGTTGATGGGGCGCACCGAGGCCGTCAGCGTTTGCATCCCGACTTCTTCCAGGCGTACAGGAAAGCTCTCGGTGTAGGTGCGGTCCTTTCCCGAATGATGAAGGATGCGCTGAGCCAGCACCTGGTTGCCGTCCTTGCTCTTACGGTGTAGCTCGATGAGGAAGTCCTGCGCCGGCAGGCTGGTGATCTTGAACACGGCCTCGACAGTGGTATCGACATCCTTGAAGACGGTGTTCGGCGCCTGCACCGCTACCATTACCGCATCCGGCGGTGGCTGCCGCGGTCCCAGGACAATGGGATAAACCGGCAAATGGCGTTCGCCCAACTCCCCCGCCTTGGCTATCGGCGAATCACCGAGGTTGTGTTGGCCATCGGTCAAGAGGATGATGCCGAGGACCTTGCCTTGCCTGGGTTCGGAGTGCTCCAGCGCACGTGCTAACGGTAAACGGAGATCGGTAAAGGCGGCAGCCGAAGGATCGGCGGCAGGGCGGAACAATTCCTCAAGCTGGTCGGGTCGCAATTCCCAGGCTTCGCGATGAAAACCAAGCAGCTCCACCTCATGTTTTGCTGTCAACGCGGACAAAAGCCCTATCCCCTCGCCACTTAAAACACGCCGGGCCGTCTGGCTGCGCGTCACCCCATTGGGGCGCTCCGCCACGTCCATGCTGGCGGAGCGATCCACCGCCACAAGGACATAGCCCGGCAATTCCTCGCTGTACGTCCGGCCATAGATGGGCTGCAAACACACCAGGATAAGCAGCAGCGCCAGCACGGTGAGGCGCAGGCAGAGCAGACCAATGGCTATTGGGCGCGCGATCAGCCGCATCTCATAGCGATACAACCATAGCACCAGCACCAGCGGTAGTAGACATATAGCCCCCAACAAAACCACTTGCAGCACGGGATTCAGGCCGGCCCCTTGCGGGGTCAACAAAATGTCGCCGAGATCAAACGGCAGCTTCCAGGAAAACATGGCTCACGCCCACATTAATCCGCCTTGGTCTCAAGACCAAATGTACTCGTTCATCGCCAAGATAACCAGTGTTCGCTTGAGGGTAATTATTCCGAATGATACTGTACCGCGCTTGTGGCACGTGCAGAAATGAGTCATAACGGAGACAGCGAAGGGGGATTTTGTCAGGTTCCGATCGTTCACTGACAAGAACTTTCGTTGTTTCTATGAGCTAACACTGGCACCGCTGGAACGCATCAACCTGATCGCCAGCAGGAACAACACCGGCAAGACCGCCCTGCTGGAAGCAATCCATCTGCACAGCTACCCGCGCGATTGCGAGTTGCCGTGTTGGCGTCTCACCCTGAGGCGGACAGCCGTCTCCGCCTCGCCCCTTGTCGAGGCTGCTGGCCCTGGAACAGTACAGTCTTTCAATCGCTGATCGACTTCCTGCGTTCCTTGTAGAGCATCTCCGTTTGCATGGTCGATCTACTCGCTTTCCTGTCGAATGTCGAAAAACTCAAGAAATGGCCCGCTAATTGCCGACATATTCGGAGTAAGACCCTTGCGCCTGGGACAGCGCCTTCTTTCCGGTCCGCCGAGGGGGGCTGGAGAAACGGGGGAAGTTGGGCGGAGCATCCGTGGAGGGCAAGCGATGGAGGGGCTGCGCGTGGTTAAAGATCTGTTGGCCCCACAGACGCCGTGCAGTCGCTGTCAGTCGGCTGGCTGTCCGTGGGACCGGCTGGCCGGTCAGCCCATCTGTCCCGATTGCCAGGAAGCGTTGGCTCAGGGCGAGGGCGAACCGTTCATTGTCCGCACCGAGAGACATCGCTGTGTCATCTGCCAGCAGCCGGGCACGGTTCGCTATTTGACCTATCCTCTGCACTCGGCCGAGCCGGTGGAGATGGATCTGTGCCCGCGTCATTTCCAGGCGCTGCTGGCGAGGCGGCTGGATCGCCATGCTTATCACCAATTGAGCCGGCAACTGCAAACGCTGGGCTTCTCGACCCGTCAGGTTTTTCTGCTGCACGAAGCGTTTTACGACGAACAGGGCCATTCGTTGCAGCCGGTGCCGGAATGGTAGTCCGTCTTACGGAAACGATCATGCAAGGAGCGCCGATCGTTGCTGGCTGTCCAAGCCGTGACCGTAAGGGAGTGGCGGCTTTGCTGCTCTCTTACGGTCACGGCTCGGACATATTACAGGCTGTGCTGTTTCTCGTTTCCCTCGTGCAATTCTTGCGCTGCGCTGGACCTGCTTATGTGTGGGTGTGTGGGGCGCTGATTGTTCCGGCGCTGCGGTTGGGTTGGAGCGCGGATTATCGCCGGCGCGTATGGATACAGCTGCAACGTGAATGGGCCAGCATCGAAGCATTTGCTGGCCTCCCCCTTAATCCCCTCTCGCCACGGGGGGAGATTAAGAAGGGGCTGCCGTGGCGGGCGACGGCGTTGCTGATTGTTCTGCCAGCGGGGTTGTTCTTTCTATCGCAGGGCCGGCCCTTGATGACCGGTGATTCCAAACCGATCACACTGACCGCCTCCGCTCTGGTACGCGACGGCACCACTGAGCTCAGTGCCTTCCTGCCGGAATATGTCGCCGTGTACCGTCCCAATGCGTCAGCCTCTCTACCCTATTTCTGTATGCAGACAGCGACGGGGGTTTATTCCAGTTACCCTGCGGGAATGTTCGTGTTCGCCGTACCCTCGGCGGCGTTAGCCCGGCTGCTCGGCGTGGACCTGTTGTCCGGCGGAGTGCAGGACCGCATGGAGAAGGGTGTTGCTTCCTGGTTGGCAGCGGCGTGCCTGGGACTGTTTTTTTTGTTGGCGCTACATCTGGTTGATGCGGCCAGTGCGGCCTGGATGACGCTGCTGCTGGCGACAGGATCGGGCCTGTGCAGCACTGTAGGACAAGCGCTATGGCAGCACGGCGGCGTCCTCTTCTGGATGTTGCTGGCACTTCTGATAGAGTTTCGCACCTGGCGGCGTCCTACGCTGCCCGCAACACTGCTTCAAGGCACGGCCCTGGCCATGATGTTCGCCTGCCGTTTGCCATCGGCACTGCTCATCGCGGCTTTCGGCCTTTGGCTGCTGATCCGTGCGCCGCGCCGTGCAGTCCTCGTTGGGCTCAGCGCCGCCATAGCCTACGTGCCCTGGGCATGGTACTATGGGACGACTTACGGCCATATTCTCGGACCTTCGATCCGGCAACGGGAAATGTTTACGGGACATTGGCGCGAGACACTCCTCCCTTTGCTCTTTAGCACCGATCATGGACTGCTAGTTTATCAGCCGTGGATCTTACTGACCCTGACGATGGCTGTACCCGGCGTGCGCCGCCGCTTGCCGACGGCTCCCTCCTTATCTCTCCCCCACTTGGAGGGGGATAAAAGGGGAGCGCCGCGTGGTTGGGGCTGGTTGTGCCTGGCGGCCATCGTGCCGTATGTGGCGCTGATCGCTTCGTGGTACTGCTGGTGGGGCGGGCAGTGTTGGGGATCGCGGCTGCTCGTTGAAACAGTTCCCTTTTTCGCTCTTCTTTGTCTTCCTTGCCTCGCCGCTCTTCGCCGGCTGGCCTGGGGCCGCCGTTTGTTGCTGGCGACTGCGCTCACCGCCGCCTTCGTGCAGCTGCCTGGGGTGTATCTGAAAGCAGATTTCCGCGATACACAACCGGCGTTAATCGGCAGCATAAGCCCGGAGCCGCCGGGTTCCTGGAAACACTGGCCGTTCCTTACGCCGTTCGTCGGTCCACGTGATTTATCGTTTCGCGCAAAACGATAAATCACGCGGTGAAACGAATCATCATTCGGGATATAGCGCCGTGCTCAGATAGCGTTCGCCGAGGTCGGGCAAGACGACGACGATCATCTTGCCAGCGTTTTCCGGCCGCTGCGCCACCTGCACGGCAGCATGGACGGCGGCACCGGAGCTGATGCCGCCGAGGATGCCTTCCTCCCGGGCCACACGGCGCGACATGGCGAAGGCATCGTCGTCATCGACCCGGATAACCTCATCGATAATCTCGACATTGAGTACCTTCGGGATGAAGCCGGCGCCAAGCCCCTGGATCTTGTGTGGGCCGGGCTTGAGCGGTTGCTTGTTCTTGGTCTGGGTGATGACAGCGCTGGCGACTGGCTCGACGGCGATGGCCTTAAAGCTCGGTTTGCGTTTCTTGATGACCTCGCTGACGCCGGTGATAGTGCCGCCGGTGCCGACGCCGGAAACCAGTATGTCCACCTTGCCAGCCGTATCGTTCCAGATCTCCTCAGCCGTGGTCTGGCGATGAATCTCCGGATTGGCCGGATTCTCGAACTGCTGCGGCATGAATGAATTGGGGATGGTTTTGAGTAATTCGTTAGCTTTTTCGATGGCGCCTTTCATGCCGGTTTCGCGTGGCGTGAGTACGACTTCAGCGCCAAAAGCCTTGAGCAGTCGGCGGCGTTCCAGGCTCATGCTTTCCGGCATGGTGACGATGAGCTTGTAGCCGCGCGCGGCGCACGTGAAGGCCAAGCCAATGCCGGTGTTGCCGCTGGTCGGCTCAACGACGGTGGCGCCCGGCTTGAGGCGCCCGTCGCGTTCAGCTGCAGAGATCATGGCCACGCCAATACGGTCTTTTACCGACCATAAGGGATTGAAATTTTCCAGTTTGGCCAGAACCAAGGCTTTGGCGTCGCCAACCACGCGCCGCAGCCGCACCAAAGGCGTGGCACCGATGGTCTGCGTGATGTCGTCATAGATTCGGCCACGAAAGGCCGCTGCCTGCGTCATTACGATTCCTCCTGCTTGGGTTTAAGAGAGTAAGACGTTTCGTGCCTTATGATAAGGATGTCAGGCCGTTCCGTGCAAGAGGTTCCCAAAGGCGGGGCGTGCTGCTAGATTTTGGCGAGCGGGGTTGCATTAGCGCCTGGCGAGCGGGGTTGCGTTAGCGTCCCGAGAAGCCAAATCTCGGGACGCTAACGCAACCCCGCTCGCCAGGCGCTAATGCAACCCCGCTCGCCAGGCGCTAATGCAACCCCGCTCGCCAATAGTGTCGCTGTATGTACTGGTCGATACCTTGAGTCTGCGGCTGCCAGCTGTGAGTGAGACATGGATTCATATGGCGATGATACATCGAATGCTCCGGCACTTGCGGTCCGCATAGGAAAGTGCGGGCCGAAAGGCTTTTGCAAACGCTCTCTAACGAATCGTTGAAGCAGAGCGACGGCAGAGCAACCGTCGCTTAGGCTTCTGGTTCGTCTTGGTAGTAGTTTTTTCCGTCAAAACCCTTTGACCCTTGCCCCTCTCATTGCTAGGATGACCTTCTTCACCCTTTCTGAAAGGGGCTTTGTTATGCGTGTGGCGACTATTTGTTCACTAACTCACCCGAATTTTCATTCCGCTTGGGAGCAGGAGGGCAGTGCGTGGCCATTGTCCAAGTAACAGAATTGATCGAGGCCGGTGTTCACTTTGGTCATCGGGCCAGCCGTTGGAATCCTAAAATGCGGCCGTACATCTACGGCAAGCGCAATCTGATCCACATCATCGACCTGCGCGAGACCGTCCGCGGCTTGTTGCGGGCGCATCGTTATCTGGCCAAAGTGGCCAGCCAGGGCAGTCTGGTATTGTTCGTCGGCACCAAGCGCCAGGCCAAGGAAGCCATCGAGCGCGAGGCCACTCGTTGCGGCATGCCGTTTGTCAGCGAACGTTGGTTAGGTGGGACATTGACGAACTACCGCACCATCCGCGATCGGTTGAAGCGCCTGCAAGAATTGGAGGCGATGTGGTTGCCAGCCAACGAAAACCCGACCAAAGTCGATCTCCCCTCCTACATGAAGAACATGCTCAATGAGGCCGGCAAACTCGAATTGAGTAAGGCCCCCGAAACGGCCGAGATCCGCGGTTACAGCAAAAAGATGGTTGCCACTCTCAACCGCGAGCTGATGAAGATCCAACGCAACCTATCCGGCATCCGCGAGATGAACCGTCTGCCCGATGCGCTGGTCGTCATCGATCCCCACCGCGAACACATCGCTGTCAAGGAGGCGGCACGCATGGGCGTGGCTACTGTCGCTCTGATCGATACCGATAGCGATCCTGATGAGGTTGATCTGCCCATTCCTGGCAACGACGATAGTATTCGCTCAATTGAATTGATTTTGTCGAAATTGGCCGATGCGGTATTAGAGGGTAAAGCGGCTTTGCCGCCGGAGCCGCCTGGGCCGCAGGCCCGGCCAGCACCAGCAACTCCGCGTCCGGCCCCAGTCGGCGCCGGCAACGGCAATCCACCCCCAGTGAACCCCAAACCCGCTTCGGCGGTCGTGGAATAAGAGACAATTTCTGGTTAGTCACGAGCTGAAGGCAAGCGGCCGGTATTAACTGGCCGGTTAACCCCAGCCGCTCGCCTTCAGCTCGTGACTAAACGAGTTTTTATAGGACGGAGCAACATGGCTGAGATCACTGCCGAAATGGTCAAGAAATTGCGCGACCGTACCGGTGTTCAAATGATGAAGTGCAAAGCCGCCCTTCAGAAAGCCGACGGCGACATGGAGAAGGCGATTGAGATTCTGCGCAAAGAGAATGTCGGCGCCGTTGCCAAGCTGGCCGAACGCGAAGCCAGCGAGGGCCGCATCGGCGTCTACATCGATCCAGACAAACAGGTCGGCGCCCTGGTCGAGTTACGCTGTGAGACGGCCCCCGTGGCCAAGAGCGATTTGTTTGTTCAACTCGCCAACGATTTGGCCAAGCAGGTGGCCTTGCAAGAAGCGGCCACACCAGAGGCGCTCTTGGCCTTGCCCTTCGACGGCAAGAGGACTGTCGGCGAACGTGTCGCCGAAGTCGTCAGCCTCATGCACGAGAATATGAAGCTGGCCCGCATGGTCCGGTTGAAGGGGCTATTAGGGAGCTATGTCCATCACGATGGCTCACTCGGCGTGTTGGTGCAGGTTGAGGGCGCCAAAGCCGATCCGCAGCTGTTGCGCGACGTGTGCATGCACATCGCAGCCAAAAACCCTGTGGCCGCTCTGCGCGAACATGTTCCGCAGGCTGTCATCGACAAGGAGATGGAGATTGCCCGCGCTCAGGCAGCCGCCACTGGCAAACCGGCCAACATTGTCGAAAAGATCGCCGAAGGCAAAATGAAAACCTGGTATGCCGAAAACGTGCTGGCTGAGCAGCCATTCGTCAAAGACGACAGCAAAACCGTCGGCGACCTGCTCAAGTCAGCCGGCCTGAAGCTGGTCCAGTTTGTTCGCCTTCGTGTCGGCGAAGTGGGTTAAAGCACATTTGTTCAGCCGCGAGCCGTAGGTGAACGTGGAGCAACCTCCCGCTTACCTACAGCTCGTGGCCAAACACAGTCGGCCTTTTTAACCGGCGCCTGCTGTACCACTTCGAGTGCCTTGGCGGGGGCGAAGGTCAACACCTCACTCACCTGCGTCTCTAGAATGGAGACTTGGCCCAGAGACACGGGCAGCTCCAAGACCGTTTCTACGATCTCTTCAACGCCGCGTAGATGGATGTGATGATAGCCCCGCAGGTAGGCCATGAAGGCCGTCAGGCGGAGATCGATGCTGGAGGCACGCGCA
>JAJPHU010000294.1 GCA_021325115.1 Planctomycetota bacterium
ACTTCATCCACGAGACAATCGATGCTGAGCTGATAATGGCCTGGCATCGAGGCAACTTCTTTCCTGATCCCTCGCCCTGGCCGGACGAAAAGCGGCAGGATCAAGTTTTCCACCGTCAGGGTTGTCTCGCGGACGAGGTTGCGAATCAGCGGATGATAGCGCAGGCGGCGCGGCCGGATCGTCGGAAAACTGCCGGGCCGCGCTCCAGGGAAATCTGCAGAATGCGCCATACGCTTCATGCTCCTGAGAGGTAAACGCGGTTCGCCGCGGTCACGCCGGCGCCAGGTTGCACTTTAATTCCCTGGCTCGCCAAACATTGTTCCAGCGCCGCCAGGAATAATAATACTACGTCGGGCCGGCTGTTGTGACCCATAAGGCCGATGCGCCAGGCCTTGCCTTTGAACTCACCGAGTCCGCCGCCGATCTCGATGCCGAACTCACCGAGCAGCCGTTTCCGCACGGCCAGATCATCCACACCGGCCGGGATGCGCACAGCGTTGAGCTGCGGTAATTGATACTTCTCGTTGGCGGTGTAGGTCAGTCCCAGCGCTTTGAGGCCCGCTTTAAGCGCCTCATGATTGCGGCGATGCCGCGCCCAGCGCGCTTGCAGCCCCTCTTCCAGCACCAGTCGCAGCCCTTCGTGCAGGGCATATATCATCGAAATCGGCCCCGTATGGTGGTAAAAACGCTCGCTGTCCCAGTAGTGTTCGACGAGGTTGACATCGAAATACCAGCTTTGCACTTTCGTCTTGCGTTTGCTGAATACCTCCACGGCCCGCGGGCTGAACGATACCGGTGACAGACCAGGCGGGCAGCCCAGGCCCTTCTGCGAACAACTGTAAATGGCATCGATCTGCCAATCGTCCACGGTCACAGGAACACAGCCCAGCGACGTGACGGCATCGACAAGCAACAGTGTGTCAAATTCGTGGCACAGAGTGCCGAGTCCTTCAAGCGGCTGCCAGGCTCCGGTTGAGGTCTCCGCCTGTACGATAGCAAGCAGTTTGGGCCGCACTTTTTGCAGTGTTTCACGGATCGGCTGGAAGTCGAACACCTCGCCCCACGGGCGTTCCAGCACTGTTACTTGTGCCCCGGCCCGCTCAGCAATCTCGACCATGCGCTGGCCGAAGAAGCCGGCCACGCAGATGACCACGCGGTCGCCCGGCTCGACGAGGTTGACGAAACACGTCTCCATGCCGGCCATGCCCGTGGCGCTGACGGGAAACGTTACCGGATTATGTGTTTGATAGACGGCATGCAGCATCGTCTGCACGTCGTTCATGATCTCCAAAAATTGCGGATCAAGATGCCCTAACAGCGGGGCGGCCATGGCGCGGAGGACACGCGGATGAGCATCACAGGGACCGGGACCGAGCAACAGACGCCGTGGCGGATTTAAGGGACTGGGAATGTTCATGGTTCATCCTTTGTTTTCATGCGTTCTTGGATCAATTGGCTGATGGCCTTGAACTGGGGATGGCCGGCGCCGCCGATCCACTCGAAGACACACATTTCGCTAGTCGTCAGGATAGCGCCCGCTCGTTCCAGCCGGCGCAGGGCAATTTCGTGATCGATGCGAGAACGCGAAGCGACGGCATCGACGGCGACATAGACACGGAAATTCAGGGCCAGCAAATCCAGGGCGGTGTGCAGGACGCAAACGTGGGTTTCAATGCCGCACAGGACGATTTTCGGTCGGGCCTCACGGTGGAATGTCTGGACAATGCTGGGGACGGCACAACTGCTGAAGGCGACTTTGTCCGGCCGCTCCGGCAGCTTGCTGACCAGTTCCGGCACGGTCGCCCCCAGTCCGTGCGGATACTGCTCCGTGCATTGTACCGGCACATGGAGCAGATGGGCGGCGTCGAGAAGGAAAGCGATGTTGCGCACCAGAGCAGCGGCGTCGATGATCTTGGGCACGAGCTTCTCTTGCACGTCGATGACCAGCAAGCCCGTATCGGCAGCCGACATTTGCGTGGCGTGTGGCATGGGGTGCTCCTCTCTCGGCCCGAATCCCTCTGATCGGGATGCTACTGCCCGCCGAGGGAAGCGTCAAGGAAGCGACGCGCCGCCGCTCTCACGCCAGCGGATTGGTCGAAGGCTGCCCCTCCTTGGCACTATCTTCTTGACGCCTCTCCACTTCCCCCGTTTCCTGGCCTGATTCGGCGAGAGAAGAAACACCGAACCATCTTTGCCGATACCACTCCACGACAGTACGCCGAAGCGTCAGGAATTGTTGTTACGTAAGCGAGGACGAAGACAAAGAAGCCGAGCCATGCTGGACTGACAACTGGCAAAGAAAAAACTGCTGCATTATACATATCAGTACAACGCCGACGGCGAGCTGACCTCGGCCAGCGATCCCAACTCGGTCTACACCTACACGTATGACGGATTGGGCGCGAAAAGGGGGCATCGTGGAATGGCATTCGGTTAAGCTGCAACTTCTTGTGGTGGTGATGTTTGATGCAACAGTTTATCGCGCAGCACGGCCCGCGGTCTGTTCATCAGATCATATTGTTTCGCCCAGCGTTTCTTCACCCGAGGTTCCACACGACCGGGCCGACACGGCACGACACGCAGCCGCGGCAGCCTTCGGCCTGCTGGCCGCTCTGACCGAAGGCGGCACGCAAGTCGGGCGTGTCGGGCATGGAGAAGCTGAGCCGTCCAGGAAG
>JAJPHU010000173.1 GCA_021325115.1 Planctomycetota bacterium
CAGCTTCCATGAATCTACGACTTGAACTGGCTCGCGCCCATACACGGCGACAATTCCTCAAACATACCAGTATCGGCGCCATCGCCTTCGCGGCGCTGCTCCAGCGCGACAGCCGTGCCGCATCCGCTGACAATCCGTTGTCACCACGCCCGCCGCAATTTCCAGCGAAAGCAAAAAGCATCATCTATCTGCACATGTCCGGGGCGCCGCCGCAGCACGAGCTGTTTGACTACAAGCCGAAGCTGGTCGAGTTGAATATGAAGCCATGCCCCGATGAACTACTGAAAAATCAGCGTTTCGCCTTTATCAAAGGGCACCCGAAATTGCTCGGCACGCCGTACAAGTTTGCTCGGCATGGCCAATGTGGAGCGTGGGTCAGCGAATTGTTGCCGCATTTCAGCAAACAGGTGGATGAAGTCACTTTCGTCAAGTCGATGTGGACCGATCAATTCAACCATGCGCCGGCAGAGCTGTTTCTCTACACCGGCTCGCCGCGCAACGGCGGGGCGGCGCTGGGGTCGTGGCTGTTGTACGGACTCGGTTCCGAGAGCCAGAATTTGCCGGGTTTCGTTGTGCTTATCAGCGGCGGCACCGATCCGACCGGCGGCAAAGCGCTGTGGAGCACCGGCTATCTACCCTCGGTCTATCAGGGTGTGCAGTGCCGCACCAGCGGCGAACCAATTTTGTACGTGAACAATCCCAAAGGAATGGACCGCGACACGCGCCGCCGCAGCCTGGATGCGCTGCGGAAGCTCAACGAGGCAGAGTTAAAAGATTTTGGCGATCCAGAAACGCTGACGCGGATCAATCAGTATGAACTGGCCTTTCGGATGCAGATGGCGGTGCCGGAAGTCATGGACATTGGCCGCGAGCCGAAGAAGATCCAGGAATTATACGGAGCGCAGCCGGGGGCGGCGTCGTTTGCCAACAATTGCCTGCTGGCGCGGCGGCTGATCGAGCGCGGCGTCCGCTACGTGCAGCTATTCGATTGGGGCTGGGATTGTCACGGCACGGGCAAGGGCGATGACATTGTCTATCACCTGCCGCAAAAGTGCAAACAGATCGATCGCCCCATCGCGGCGCTCTTGACCGACCTGAAAGCACGCGGCCTGCTTGAGGAGACTTTGGTGATCTGGGGGGGCGAGTTTGGCCGCACTTCCATGAACGAGGCACGAGGCGGCTCCAAGTTTCTGGGCCGCGATCATCATCCGCACTGCTTCACCATCTGGCTGGCCGGTGCCGGCATCAAAAAAGGCTTCACCCTGGGCAATACCGATGAACTCGGCTATTTCATCACCGAGGGCAAAATGAGCATCCACGACTTGCAGGCCACTATCCTGCACCTGATGGGACTCGACGCCTGGAAGCATACGTACCCCTATCAGGGCTTGCAGCAACGGCTGATCGGACCTGAGGGCAAGGCGGCCATTCGATACGAAATTTTGGCATAGTTCCCCGGAGCGGGGATGTAACCTCTCTGAGACTTCGCTCAGGAGGCTTACGCCCCCCGCTCAGAAAAAACGACCGCAGGAGTCCCCCATGATCTCGCGCATCGACCGTCGTACTTTCTTAGGTTCTACTTTGGCGACGGCGGCTGCTCTTGCCGCTGGCGCGGCCGCCGTAGAGAAAAAACCCAAACTCAAGCTGGCCGTCAAGTACGACATGATTCAGATCGAGGGCCCCATCGAGAAGAAATTCGAGCTGATTAAAACGCTCGGGTTCCAGGGCGTCGAGATGAACAGCCCCAGCAACATCGACCAAGACGAAGCCGTCCGGGCGCGTGACAAGACTGGCATCGTCATCCACGGCGTCATCGATTCGGTCCACTGGAAGCAAACGCTGTCCGACCCGGATGAAAAAGTGCGGGCCAAGGGACTTGCCGCCCTCAAAGGCGCTCTGGAGGACGCCAAAGTCTACGGCGCCGATACCGTCTTGCTCGTACCCGGCGTGGTCAACAAAGACGTTACCTACGAACAGTGTTGGCAACGCTCGTCGGCGGAGGTACGCAAAGCAATTCCCACGGCCGAAAAAAACAACGTCAAGATCGCCATCGAAGTGGTGTGGAATAACTTCCTCACTACACCGGAACAGCTCATCGAGTACGTCGATCAGTTTAAGTCACCTTACGTTGGCGCGTATTTTGATTGCAGCAATATGATTAAATACGGCGTCAAGTCCGGCGACTGGATTCGCAAACTCGGCAAGCGTATGCTCAAGTTCGATTTCAAGGGTTTCAGCCTGACCAAGTTTCAGAACAAAGAAGATCCGTGGGTGCCGATCGGAGAAGGCGATGAGGATTGGCCGGATATCCTCAAGGCGCTGGTGCAAGTCGGCTACAACGGCTGGGCAACAGCGGAAGTCCGAGGCGGCGGACGCGAGCGCTTGCAAGACATTGCCGAGCGCATGAAGCGCGTACTGCAACAATGAAAAAAGAACCAGAGGCATTCTCCAAATGAACCGCCAAAACGCCAAGGACAGAACAAGAGAAAAGAAGCGTTTTCTTGGCATTATTGCCTCTCGGCTTTTCCCGTTTTTCTCTTGTTCTTTTCTTGGCGTTCTTGGCGTCTTGGCGATTCATTCGGTGAGTTGTTCACCAAAGCCGAAGCCCGTGGCGACGCCGGTTGAGACGCCGCCGCCCGTGCAAGAGACGGTTTCCTACCTGGATTACGACAAAAACGTCCACGGTTACCTGTGCCGGCCGGGCGGGGTTGGCCGGTTTCCGGGTGTGGTGCTAATTCACGACCGCATGGGCTTGACCGACGGCATCAAAGACGCGGCGTTTCGTCTGGCCCGGCAGGATTACGTCGTCTTGGCCGTCGATTTGTACCACGGCCAGCCCCCCTCGCGCGAGCTGCCCAAGGAGCGTGTTCTCCGTGATCTGAAGGCGGCAGTCGATTACCTGTGCCAACGCGAAGAAGTACGGCCCGAGCAAGAGGTGGAGAAAAAGAAACCGATGCACGTCTTGGGCGTCATCGGTCTGGGCACAGGCGGCAGCTATGCGCTGGAGGCGGCCCTGCGTGATCCGCGCTTACGGGCCGTGGTTTTGTGCTACTGCCGGCTGCCCACCGAGGCCAAGCAACTGGCAACGCTGGAGGCTTCCGTATTCGGCATCTTCGTCGATAAGGACCAGAACGTCCCGGCCGAGATGATCGCGCAGTTCACCGCGGCCATGAACGCAGCCGGTAAACGCCTCTATGCCATCCGTGTCTACGGTCAAAGTCCTCACGGCTTTCTCGATCCGGCCGACTGGCCCATCTACGGCAAACCCCACGAAGGCGACCCCGAAGAAGCCTGGGAGTTGATTGCGCGCTTTTTAGATCGTATATTGATGTAATCCAGGATATCTGCCAGACGCTCTGGTCTGAAGCGTAGGCGAGGGCAATCTTCGCTTACGCTTCAGGCTCGGATTAGCCGTCTTTGCCAAACAGCCAACACCACTTTCACTCTGTCCGCTGGGCAGGCCGCCGGCGACCAACTGTGGCTCGGACAACAATCATCCCAACCGCGCCTGCGCTCCAGCCTGGAAATCGACCACTTCCAGATCGACGCTGCGCCAACCTTGCCATTCGTTGAGTCGGGGCGTGAAAGCGAGGCAGCACGCGCCGCCAGCGGACATCAACTCCTGGGCGCGCTCGGCCATACCCCAGGCGATGGCTTTCAGCGTCGTGCCCTGCTGGGCCACGCGAAAACTCAGGTGCCGTTCGCCGCCGCCGACTTTGCGCGGCTCGCCCTGGATCTGCAAACCGCCGGCCAAAAACAGCGGGCGGCGATTCTCCGCGCCGTAAGGCTCCAGGCGATCGAGCTCGGCGAGCAGGCGGGTGGTCAACATGCTCAAGGGCACCTCGGCGTCGAGTACCAGCGTCGGCGGAGGCGGACCATCGGGAAAGTAAGCAGCAGCGTATTCACAGATCCGAGCGCGGAACGCATCGATGTTTTCCGGCAAAACACGGAAACCGGCTGCAGCGGCATGTCCGCCGTGGCTGAGCAGCAAATCCTCGCAGGCTCGCAGCGCCTCGTGCAGTGGTAAGCCGGCCACAGAGCGGCCGGAGCCGACACCGACGCGCACGTGCCGGCCGCCATCGGCGGTGTTCTGCATCTCATCTTGGGTCGGCAGCGCGATCATTAAGGCTGGCCGGCCATAGAGTTCAGCCAGCCTCCCGGCCACGATGCCGATGATGCCGGCGTGCCAGCCCGTCTGCGCCAATACCAGGGCGGCATCTTCGCCGCGAGCTTGCTCTTCGATCAGTTTGCGCGCCTCCTGCACCATGCGCCGCTCCAGCGCTTGCCGCTGGCTGTTCTGGTCCTCTAGATAGCGCGCCAGCTGCAGTGCCTGCTCGGAACGCGGCGTCGTCAACAGATCGACAACCAGGCGAGCGCAGCCCAAACGTCCCGCCGCATTGAGGCGCGGAGCCAGCTTGTAGCCGATGTCGGCAGCGCGCAGCGGAGTGTCCGCGGTCAAGCCGGCGGCGGCGCACAGCGCTTGCAATCCGGGCAGCGCGGTGTGCCGCAGGCGATGCAGACCGTGACGCACGAGGATGCGATTTTCATCGTGCAGCGGCACCACATCGGCCACCACACCCAGGGCGGCAAGTGCCACGCTATCAAGCAAATAATCGCGGAAACGCGGCGTCACCTTGGCGCTGCCGCAGACGCGCTGCGCCAGCGCCCAGGCCAGCTTGAAGGCCACCGCTGAGCCGGACAGGTAGCCAAACGGATAATCCGTGCCCGGCAACCGCGGATGCACCAGTACCGCCGCGTCTGGCAGCGTGTCCTTGAATTCGTGGTGATCGGTGACGATTAGTTCCAGACCCAACCGCTTGGCCTCGACGGCTTCTTCCAGACTGGCAATACCACAATCAACGGTGACGACCATTTCGACGCCGGAGGCAGCGATTTGCCGCAGTGCCTCGGTATTGAGTCCGTAGCCTTCCTCCAGGCGATGCGGCACGTACAGATCGACGGTGGCGCCCAGCAGTTTTAAGCCGGTCAGAAGAATGGCCGAACCGGTGACGCCATCGACATCATAATCGCCGTAGACGCAGAGGCGTTTGCCAGCGCGGACAGCGGCAAGAATACGCTCGGCAGCTGCGGTCACACCCGGCAGCCAATCCGGCGGATGCAGGCCGCTCAGGGCGGCTTCGAGAAAACGCCGCGCCTGGGCCGTATCACTCAAGCCACGATTGAGCAACAGCTGGGCGACAATCGGCCCCGTTCCCAGGGCTGCCGATAAACGTTCCACAGCAGCGCTATCATGCGGCAGCAGCCGCCAAGTCTTGCTTGTAGGAGCTGACAAGGTCATCCTTATCTCTACTGCCGGCCGCGCCGCGGGCAACGCGCACCGGAAACCAGTATCAATATGTCTTCGGCGATTATAACGCTCCGCGAGAAAGAAGGGATAGGGAATAGAGCAGGACCGTTCCGTTTTGACCGCGTGAAGTATCGGGTAATCGGGTAATGTTGCAGTTCCGATTGCTCTTGCATCCCCACCGAGACCTTGCTATGGTCCCGCCCTTCCTTAGAGCTAAGGGAACGACCTGCAGGGCACGCTGCCAGGGTGCCAACCGTAGGGCACGCGATCCGCGTCCTGAAAATGAGCAAGCTAGCAGCTTGTCCTACAGCTTTTTTTCGTTGTCCTTACGTACAAATTCGGGAGGGTGGGACCATGTTGCGTCGCATGGAAACGGTGTGCGCCGCTGCGTTGCTCGCTGCCGTGGTGGGCTGTTCGGCCGGTTCATTCCTGCTATCCTGGGTCGGTTCGGGAGGCAAACGGCAAGTCGTCTCCGGTTCGATCAATGATGTGGCCGCACGCTTGCAGGCATCGCTGGGCAAGCTCGACATCATTGTGGCCGTCAACCCAATGGACCAAGACACGATCAAACTGAATGGTCAAACCAAGTCTGGCCAGCGCTTCGCCTTGGTGCTGAAGCGTCAGATGACCAGCCACGGCGAAAGCACAGCCATCACCGTCGAGTGGGAGAAAGACGCCGATGAAGAATTCTGGGCCACCGTGCTGGAATTACTCGTCAAACCGGAACCCGCCGCAACCGGCACTTCACCTGCCGCGGCCGGCAGCAGTACCGGCCATTGATTTCCGGCATACTTCGCAGCAGCCGTACCGGGAGAGGTTCGGATACTGCGGTTCGAGCATAACTCGCTTCCTCGACTGATTCAGCTTTTGAAAATCTCTGCGTGCTTGAACTCCGCGCCGAGCACCTCCTTGCTGGAGACGCCGAGCCATTTGTCGAGAATGGCCGCGTACACTTGCCGGAAATCGGTGTGATGTTTCAGATTGCCGAACTCCAGTTGGGTAAGACTCGGATGTTTGCCGACGAGTCCGGGTTTGACTTTGCCTCCGATCAGGAACATGGGGGCAGCTGAACCGTGATCGGTGCCGCGGCTGCCGTTCTCCTTGGCACGGCGTCCGAACTCTGAGAATGTCATTACCAGCACACGATCGCGGTGGCCGCGCGCAGCCACATCCTTGAAGAAAGCCGTCACGGCTTCCGACAGCTGCGTAAGCAGATTGGCGTGAGTCGGCGCTTGCGTGGCGTGCGTGTCGAAGTTGCCGTGGGCAACGTAGAACAGCCGAGCACCCAAGCCGGCGTCGATGAGCTGGGCAGCGAGTTTGAGGCGGCTAGCGAGCGGTGTATTCGGATAAGGGGCTTTGGGCTGGTAGTTCTTGCCGATCTCTTGCAAGCGGCGGCTGCTGGCGTAAGTGTTCGACGCAGTGCGCTGCACAAAATCGAGCAGGCCAGAGTTGCCGTTAGAGCGGGCCACGCTTTCGATGATATCGCGTTGCTCCTTCTTGTCGGCGCCGCTGGCGGCGGCAAGTTGCAACTGAAAATCTTCCAACGTCTTGATCGATGGCACCCGCGCCGGTGCGCCGTCCAGGGCCAAGGGCGATGACTCGTTGTTGCTTTTCAGGTGAAAGGAGGGAGCGCCAGGCAGCCCCTTGAGCGCTCTGCCGAGCCAGCCTTCGCTGACGTTCTCGGCCAGGCTGGCCGACTGCCAGATGTCCATCGAGCGGAAGTGTGATTGGTTCGGATTGGGATAGCCGACACCCTGCACAAGGCACAAGGCGTTGTCTTGCAGCAACTCGGCCAGGCCAGTCAGCGACGGATGCAGGCCGAGCTGATCGTTGATTTTCTTGATCTGGGTCGGGAGCTGGCGCAAAGTCGGCCGCAATTTGACATATTCCGGGTCCTTGAATGGAATTACGGTATTCAGACCGTCGTTACCGCCGGTCAGCTCGATGACAACGAGAATGGTATCCTTGGCGCCGGCCTTGTCCGCGGCGGGCACAGCGGCAGCGGTACGACTCAGAAAGATCGGAGCACCGAAACTCCAACCGATCAGGCCGACGCCGCCCAACGACGATTTCAAGAAATCACGACGATTCGCAGTCATGGGAATACTCCTCGATTGGGCGAGCGAGGCGCTGGCACACCTCGTGCGCCGTTAATCCAGCTGAAACTCCGGCAATGTCAGCACCAGATAACACAAACTGCGCACGCGATGATCGGCGATATCCTGCTCGGTCCAGTAAACCGGCGCCGGCAGCTGGTGCGCATGTTTTTGATAATCGAGCAGACGCGCCCGCGCCTCGGCCGACACGTCCCCCTGCAGGAACAGCCGCAGGAAAAAATCCACCTGTTCGGTATCCGTTTCTTTGTGGTATTTGTGCGCCAGGGCGGCGGGATCACAGCGTCGGCCGAAGCGGGCATCTTCTGTCGAGGTCAGGGCCAACGCCAAGTTCTGACGAAACAGCAAGGTTTGGCCGTTGAGCCAGCTTTTGCCGCCATCCCAGCCCTTGACCGAGGGCGGCGAAAAGAGGTTTTGTCCCAATTGTTCCAGCGCTTGCGCCAGCGCTGTCGTGCCGATCTTCCCTTCCAGGCCGCGTACGATATTGAGCGAGAAATCTACCGGCGACTTGATGCGCGTCCGATAGACCAACGGCGAAAAGAATAGGTTCGACGACAACATTGTCCTGACGAGCGCGCCGAAATCGTAGCCGCTCTTGCGAAACTGCTGAGCCAGCGGAGTCAACAATTCCGGCGTCGGTGTTACGGTTTCACTAATGAGGAAGCGATACAGTTTGCTGACAAGGAACGGTGCCGCCGACTCTTGCTCCAGGCAAATGCGCACGATGTCATCAGCATCCCATTGACCGGTCTGGCCGAGAACCGTCTTCACGCCGTCATCGTGCTGTTTCGCATTGAAGACAACCTTGGTCCCTTGAATCTCCCAGCCGGTGAAGGCGCGGGCGGCTTCACGGATGTCCTTCTCAGTGTAATGGCCGATGCCAAGACTGAACAACTCCATCAGTTCACGGGCATAGTTCTCGTTGGGACTGCCCTTCTTGTTGTCACGCCCATCTAGCCAGATGAGCATGGCCGGATCGGACGACATCGCACGCAGCAATTCGGAAAAAGCGCCCAGAGCGTGACGGCGCAGCAATTCGTATTGGCCGAGCATGAAGCGGGCGCTCTGCACCTTGGCATAGCTGGTGGCGAAGTGATTGTGCCAAAAGAGAGTAATTTTCTCTTGTAAAGGATGCGGGCTGTGCAACATGCGGGCCAGCCACCAGGCACGCAGGTGCGCAGCATCGTTGTAGCGAGCGATATTTTGTGCCAGAGGCGCCATCTCCGCGTCGAACGCTGCCAGTCCTGGCCCGCCCTTGAGCAATTGGTCGATGAGTGCTTCGGGACCAGCTTTGAGTCCCGCTTCTAGCTCGGCATAGCTCGCTCCGAAGGCGGCGCGGCGATAGAGGTGACCAACACGCCGGATGTCCCAAGGCACTTCCTTGCCGGGACGATACGGCTGCCATGCCCAGCGCGGATCGAGGGCTCTTGCGGTAGCGTCTGCCATGAATCATCTCTCCTGCAATGCAACTCCCTTACGGCCGCGGCCCTGTTTGGACTGTCCGAAGGCGAAAGTCATACTGGAACGTCTTGTCATGGAAACGTGCCTCCAGCGCTAACTCGCCAAGCCCGCGGACAATATCGAATAGCTCTTGGATCTGCTGCCGGGCTTCCTTCGGCGTCACCGCCTGATCGAGCGTCACTCGCGTGACGAGCAGATCTTCGAGGGTTTGCAAATACACGGCTGCGCCAGGTCCGTACAGGCTTGCGTGCGCCGTCGAGGCTTGGCCGCGCGACGGCGCATGGCCTTCTTTGTGAATGAGATCCACCAACTCGCGGCACAGATCGATGGTGGAAGACACCACGAATTGATCGCCGACACGCGTGAAACAGGGGGTGAAATTGAAACGCAGATCATTGACATCGCCTGGAAGCGATTTGTCCTCCGGAAAGCGATAGCCGATGAGCTTGCAGTTCTGGTATTGCTCCTCGATGAGTCGCAAGTCGGCCTTGCTGCCAGCAAGCAGGGCCACGCCGCGCAGGACAGTTTCCATCGCTGGACCGAACGCTTCGGGCGCGCGCAGCTCCCAGACAAGGGCGAAAGCTGGTATGGATACTTTAGGTGTCGTTTTATACGAAAATTTCGATTGATGCACGGCAACGAAGCGGTAATATGGCCCGGCCTGCATCAAGAGCTTACTGAGCTTGGTACCGATCAAGAAAGGTGCGGCCTTTTTCTCGAGCGCTTCCAATTGGCGCACTTGCTTTTCGTTGAAGAGCTTCTCTCGTTCCTTCCACACGTTGGCAATATCGAAGTACTTACTCTCGCTGTAGAGAACGTTCTTCGGTTTCAAGAGCGGGCGCGAGCCAGGTGCGCCAGCGGGTGGAAGATGTAAGAACTTGTCTGCTCCCATGCCTTGGCGGCCACGCGGCATGCGGATCGTCGCTACGAAGCCGGCTTGATCGTGATGAATGCCGGCACAGATGTAAGGCGTTCGACCGAGGAGATTGAGATACTGGCCTAACCCAACCGTCAAAAGGGGATCATCGCGCGGCGGTGGTTGATAGACGGCTTTTGCTTCCGGCAACTGGTGAATCTTCGTCATGTTCAACCACAAGGAGACAAGTGGCTGCGGCGGTAGCAATTGGGTCGCTTCCCGAACGCCGGATACAGCAACCAGGCTCTGTTTGCCACCATTCTGGTGCCGATCGAGTCCGGCGTGCAGCGCCTGCTCGGAGTTGCTCAGAAACAGGACCGTGTCGGCGACAGCAGCATGGAGCCGATTACCTATATGGATTGTATTGTACTCCTTATACGATCTTTTTATCGGCTTATCTTTCACCTCTTGCCGAGTCAATTCCTGTTCGATGATTTTCAATCCAAGCTGAGAAAACTGCTGCATCAGCCGGTCGTCCTCGCCTTCGATGACGAGCAACACGGGGGCCGGGTTGGGGCCAAACTGAATACCGATAGCGATCCCGCGACCGGTCA
>JAJPHU010000324.1 GCA_021325115.1 Planctomycetota bacterium
CCTTCGGTAGCCTGGCAGCCTTATCCGTCCCCCCTCGGACGGTTAAGAGCCCATAGCTTTGCGTCCCCGCCTCACGACGGGTTTGCCTTTATCGAGGACGGCCCAAGACGCCGTCCTGCTTTCCGTTGCTGCCGGTCGAATCGTTGTTTCCGCCGGCTACACCTCTACTGTAGAATACATTTGGCGAACAGGCAAATCGCGTACAAATTTTTCTTGGGCGTGCGGGCACCAGCAGCGTAATCCTGAGGCTCTGGATTCGTACAATAACGCCATAAAGGGCGTCCTATGAATAAATACCAAAATTATAATTAGAATGCCTAGAATGTCTTTTGTATTCTTGACCTTCAATTCTTCAGCCGTGTAGCGAATGCTCACGGATAGTTTTCCGACTCAGGGGAACTTCCGTACTTCGGGATGCGTCTCGGCATAGCGGCTTAATCCACGGTTGTGCCATGTATGAGGAAAAGCGATCTTCGGCCACGGAATATACCCGGGTTGAAGGCGCTGCTCACAGCGCTTTGAGGAACGCTACCAAATCGCGCACCTCGTCCTTCGACAGATTCAAGGGCGCCAGAACGGGGTCGAGGTTGGGATTGGCGCCGCCGCCGCGGTTGTAAAACTCCACCACATCCTCTAAAGACGTCAGGCTGCCGTCGTGCATGTATGGCCCTGTCAGGGCCACACCGCGCAGTGTCGGTGTCTTGAACCGGCCTCGATCGGCTTCCTTTTTCGTGACGACATACCGGCCCAGATCGGCCGGCACCTTGCCCCAGCCAACGCCGGTGTTGTGATACGACTCGTCGGTGAAGTTGGCCCCACTGTGGCAGCGCCAGCAGCGGCCCTTGCTCTCATACAGCCAAAGGCCATGACGTTCGCGCGCCGTCAGGGCTTCGGTTTTCCCCTGGCGGCGGAAGCGATCGACAGCGCTAGCTCCGCGCAACAGCACACGCTCGAAACTGGCCAGTGCCCGGCCCAGGTTGGCGGCGGTCACACCGTCAGGAAACGCGGCCTCGAATTGCGCTTTATACGTCGTATCCGCACGAAGCCGATCGAGGACGGCAGTGATGGTCGAGCCCATCTCCGTGGGGTCTTCAATGGGGCGTAGCGCCTGCCCTTCCAGAGTGGACTCCCGGCCATCCCAGAAGAAGGAGGTGCCGTAAGCGCGGTTGAACAACGTCGGGGCGCGGCGCGAGGTCCGTTGCCCACGGATGCCGCGTGGTCGGGCCTCGTTCCCTGCGAAGCCGTGGTCTGGCCGGTGGCAGCTGGCACAGGCGACTGTATTGTCAGTCGACAGAATCGGGTCGAAAAACAGTCGGCGGCCAAGGCGGACTCGCAACTCTGTCAAAGGGTTCTCTTTAGGTACCAGACGCGGCCCAAGACCAAGCGGCACTTCATCCAAGGCCAGCTTGGCCGGCAGGATGTCCCGAGGCAGATCAGGCGGTGCGTCGGCAGCCAAGACGCTGACACTGAGGACAACGAGGCCGGCAAGCAGGGCGAATCGAGACATGCACAACTCTCCACGGATGACGGAGCACCTCCGGTTAGCCGCGAGCTGCAGGGGAGCGCATCACACTCTCTTTCGGCTTGCGGCTAACCGAGCGCTATACCAACTTTACTTGGCGGTCTTCTTTGCATCCTCCTCTGCCGCCTTTACCAGTTTATTCAGCGTCTCATCCAGGACCTTATCACCGGGGCTGCCTATCCATTTATGGCGGATGATTCCCTTGTGATCGATCACATAAAGTGTCGGCCAACCGTGGACATTCCATTTCGTGGCGATGGGACCTTGCGTGCTGCCGCCGTCCCACCAGGAACGCCACGTCATCTTCTCCGCAGCGATAACTTGCTTCAGGGCGTCCTTGCTCGGATCACTGTTGACCCCCAAAAGAACGAACGGCTTGTTTTCCATCGCTTTCACGAGCGACCGCTCGTGCGGGTACATGGCCCGGCATGGGCCTCACCAATTCCCCCAGAAATCCAGCAATACCACCTTCCCGCGATAATCGCTCAGTTTGAATTTCTTGCTGTCGGCATCCTCGCCCTCGACTTCCGGGGCAACTTTGCCGATGGACAGGTAGCGTAGCTCGTACAGGGCGCCCTTCGCTTGATCAGCCACGGTGCCGCCGAACGATAACTTCACATCGGCATACTTGGTGATGGCGCGCTCGAAAAGCTGCTCGCTTTCTTGGCGCAGCTTTTCGGCTTCCTTCGATTCCGACATATCATCGGCCCGGTTTTTCAGCGACTTGGCCAAAGCCAGGCAAGCAAAGCCCTGCACTTCGCGCCGTGAGTCCTTTCCCATGAACGCTCGCAATAGTGCCTCACTTCCAGACACGCCGAGTCTCCCGAGTCCCTGGCACAGCTGGTCTATGCGATCGGGCTTCATCTGGACAGCATACTTTTCGGCGAACTCCTCGAAATAGTGAGCGCTCTCGGCATCTATCTTGGTGGCGTCCGCCTTGTGTAGCTCCTCGGTAAGTTCCTTTCCGAAAACCTGCTCAACTTGCTTCATCAGTTCCGCCCGGCTTTTCAAGAGGCGTACCAGCTTGGCTCGTTGACCTAATTGCTGGCCCAGCGCCAGGCAGGCCTCGGCTTGCACTTCCTTGCTTGGGTTTTTGGCGAGAATGCTACGCAACAGATCCGTTTCCTCCTTGCCGTAGCTATTTGCCAGGCTCTGGCAGATGCGGCCCATCTTGTTGCTCTGGACATGGTTGCGTTGCAAGATGGCCAGTGCCTTGGCCCGCGGACTGTCTTTACCCCCTTGCCTGGCACGTGTCACTACCTCGGTCAGAGCGTCCACGGCTACGGGACTTTGTGGATACTTCTCGGCCAACTCCAAAAACTTGGGGACCGCTTTCTCCGGCCTGGGGTATTTTTCCGCAATAATCTTGTTTCTTTCTTTCGAAGTCTTGGCCTTCTGGTAGGCTTCCTGGAACGCATTCATGGCGTCGTTCTCCTCCTTGAGCAGCGCTTGATACTGCTGCTCCGGAGTCGTCGGCTTTTCTTTACTCTTGTCCTGGTAGCCCCATGCCGGCAAAGCTAGCAAAAGGGCTATGATCCCTCCCACGCTGCGGAACATGACTTCACCCTCCAGAGAGAATAGGGAACGGCATACGAAACAGGACCGAGATGTCTGGAACTTCCTGAGAGAGATGATAACCGCGGTGCCGGGAACGGTCAAATGGATAGATGGATCGGGGCATGCCGCTCGGGGGGGGTGACGCAACACCGCTCGCCAAAATCTGGCGGCACACCCCGCTGAACGATTGCACTTTCCCAGGCACACACGGAAAAGTTAAACTATTGGCTGGTCTTGGGACTTTTCCAGGAACAGAAAGAATGTCCACGCAAAAACCGCGGTCCCTGCTGCGGATCGAATATGAAGAAGAGGTACGGCGTCTGCGCGCGGAATTGGAACGACTACGGGGGACGAATTGACGGGCAAGCCGGACGAACAGTGTGTCACGGGAAAGAAATTCGGGAAGAAACACTGGACCGGACTGCCGGGCAGGTCCGGAGGCAGTATTGGTCTGCCTGGTCCGATGGTCCGCTCATTCCGTTGGGCAACTGCGGTGGCTTCAGTGGGGCACGTCTGTGGCGCAGCGAAGGAGTTGCAGGGCGCTCGTGCCTGCGGGCCTGGCCGGCCCACAAGACGGCTGTCTGGGTACGTCGTCTGCACCGCCTGATGGCGGCAGCTCGCCGTCAGGGTCTCGACTTTGTTCCCGCTGTGTACGCCACTGGCCATGGAGATACGGTCATCGAGGCGGCGGGGCGGGTATGGGAGCTGACGCAATGGCTGGACGGCCAGGCCAGCTTTGCCGAGAATCCCTCGCCAGCACGTCTGGAAGCAGCATGTGAGGCACTGGCCCAGCTACACCGGGTCTGGGAGACATTTGCGACTTCGGCGGAGCCATGCCCTGCCGTTCGCCGCCGCCTGCAACTTTGGGCGGACTGGCAGGAGCTTGTCTCTACCGGCTGGCAGCCGCAATGTTTGCTGCCCACTTCCCCGTTCGACCCGCTGGGGCCGATAGTTGAACGGGCCTGGCGAGGGCTGCCCGGCTGGCTGCACGAGGTACCCCGTTGTCTGGCCCCTTGGATCGATTTCTGCTGTCCGGTACAGCCCTGTCTGTGCGATCCGTGGCACGACAATCTCCTCTTCGAGGGCGACCGTTTGACCGGACTAATTGATTACGGTACGGTCAAAAACGATCATGTGGCTGTGGATGTGGCTCGCATGTTGGGCAGCCTCGTCGGCGACGATCCAGAAGGCTGGGCGTGCGGCCTGCGCGCCTACCGCCGGGTTCATCGGTTGGACGATAATGCGGAACAACTCGCCCACGTGTTGGACCGTACCGGCACCATTCTGGGGATCGTGAATTGGCTGCGCTTGCTGTACTACGAGCGCCGGTCCTATGAAGACCTTGCGGCCGTCGCCCGGCGACTGGAAAGCCTGTTGAATCGGCTCGAGAGCTAGGATCTAAACTCCTTCCCGAAAACACGAAAAAACAACATGAGGAGAGAAAGAGACGTGTTTGGCTGCTGCCTTCTTCTTTCGGGCTAGCGGTTCCCCCTCCTCCCTTATGAGGGAGGGCTAAAAGTGGGGGGATGGAAGTGCAAGTGTACCCAGGAATTCCGCCCTCCATCCGAACCCTCCCCCATCAGGGGGAAGGAAATGTCTGCTCGTCCTTCGTGTTTTCATGTTTCTCTATTAGAGGATCAGCATTGCATCGCCGTAACTGTAGAAGCGATATTCCTTCTCGACAGCGACCCGGTACGCCTGGCGCATCGACTCGATGCCGGTGAAGGCGGCGACCAATAGCAACAAGCTGGAGCGTGGCAGGTGGAAATTGGTTATCAGGGCATCGACAATGCGAAAGTCGAACGGCGGGTGGATGGTCAAATCGGTGTTGCCGGACCATGCCGTCAACGGCAGCTCTTGGCGGCCTGCTGTCTCCAGGACTCGCACCGACGTAGTGCCCACGGCCACAACGCGGCGGCCGCGGGCCTTGCATGCGTTGATCGCTTCGGCAGCGGCGGCCGGCAGCTCCCCCCATTCCTTCTCCACGCGATGTTTGGACACGTCTTCAACTTTCACCGGCTGAAATGTGCCTGGCCCCACGTGCAGGGTTAAAAATGTCCAATCGATGCCGCGCTGCCGCAGCGCCTCGAAGACGGCCGGCGTGAAGTGCAAACCAGCAGTCGGTGCGGCCACCGCACCGGCACGGTTGGCGTAGACAGTCTGATAACGTTCGCGGTCGTTTGGGCCGGCCCGGCCCTTGCGAATGTACGGCGGCAGCGGCACCCGGCCATACCGGGCCAGTAACTCGGCCAGAGTACCCGGTTCACTCGGTTGGGCCAGCCAACGTCCGGCCGGCGTCTTGCCAATCAGACACAGCCGCAGTGGCGGATCTGTTGTCTCCTCAGGCGCATCAACAAGCAATGTTTCACCGACGATGAGCCGGCCGCGTGTCTGACACAGCAGCTCCCAGGCGCCCTCCGCCGCCGTGCCGAGAATCAGGCCTTCCCATTTACCCTCGGTGCGCGCACGGCGACCCACCACGCGTGCCGGCAACACGCGCGTATCATTGAGCACCAGCAGATCGCCGGGAGAAAGCAACGTAGGCAGATCGCAGAATTGCTGATGCCCCAGCACTTCGCCGCCGCGACGAAGCACCAACAGACGCGATCGATCGCGCTGGGCACACGGTTCCTGGGCGATGAGGTGCGGCGGCAATTCGTAATCGAACTCGTCGATGCGGATAGCAGCCTCTCCGTTCCTGAAACAACCCGCTTATTTGAAGTTCTTCACCCACTCATCGAAGCCCTTTTTGTAGGCTTCCACAGTCTTGGCCGGTCCCGTCAGCTTGATTTGATAAACGTCTTGGGGACCGTCGAAGTAGATGGCTAACATGCGGTAGTTAGGCTTCTTTTCCTCTTTGGAACGTGGATTGAACGGTTGAAGTTTGACCTTGTAAGTACCCTGGACATCGAGATAGATGGCCGGGCTGCCGCCGATTTTGATCTCCTTGACTTCAGCGACATCATCGATCTTCTTGCCCTCTGGGGGGATGAAAGAGTCTTTCCAGCGCTGGATGTTGGCCTTGCTGCCGCCGCCCAGACCCTTGAAGAGGACCAACTCGGCGTCTTCTTTATCGTCCCCTTTCTTGGGCAATCGGAACTGCATAAAACGCATACGATTGGACGGCGTTTCCTCTTTCCAATCGCTGGGCGTCGTCGATTTGAGACCATCGAGGTCCACGACTACACCCTTGCCCTTGTCTTTATGGTCGCTGTCCGCCGCGTTGGATTCACTTGCGGAAGGACTGCACGCCGCGGCCACGAAGGCCAACGTCAGAAAGCCGATAAGTCGTCGCATTGGTTTTCCTCCCCGGGCGCGGAAGCGATTCGCTGATCGCCGAACGTTTCTGTCAATTAACGGGATGCCCGCGGGCTTGGCAAGAGGCGGATGACTCGCAGTCGGTCAAAAGTCGCAAGGCGGAATAGAACTGCTGGACTTGTCCTCCAACAGAGGCGTTCATTAATTTGAAAAGAGGCTGCTGAAGGCGCGTGCGGAGGAATTCTGTGATGCCGCAAGGTGTTGAGCACGACAAACATCAGGTCGCCGCCATTCTCGACGAAGTGGGCACGCTCCTGGAACTCCAGGGCGAAAGTCCATTTCGTTGCCAGGCATACCACAACGCCGCTCGGGCCATCGAGCAGCTCGAAGAAGATCTTGCCACCGTCGTCCGCGAAGGCCGACTCGGCGAGGTGCCTTTCATTGGCACTACCCTGCGTGAAAAAATCACGACGCTCGTTACTACTGGCACACTGCCCTTCTACGAGGAACTGCGCAAGAAGACGCCACCGGGACTTTTCGATATGCTGCGCATCCAGGGTTTGGGACCGAAGCGCGTCAAGCAGCTGTACGATCAGCTGGGCATCGATACGCTCGATAAATTGGCCCAAGCCTGTGAGAATGGGCAAGTAGCCAAACTGAAGGGAATGGGAGCGAAAACGCAGCAGAAGATCCTCGAAGGCATTCAATCGCTCCGTCAGATGGGTTCGCGTGTGCGCCTCGATCAGGCATTGGCCCTGGCGAATTGGCTGATCGACGGGTTGCGTACGGCTCCCGGCATTATCCGCATGGAGTTGTGCGGCAGCTTGCGGCGGCGGCGCGAAACCATCAAAGACATCGATCTCCTCATCAGTTCCGATGCCCCCAAACCGATCATGGATCGCTTTGTCACGCTGCCCGGCGTGACGCAGGTGATCGCCCGCGGCGCCACCAAATCAAGCGTTCTTATCCAGGGCGATGGCCGGCTGTTCATGAATGCTGACTTGCGCATCGTCCACGATGAGCAGTTCCCATTTGCCCTGCACTATTTCACTGGCAGTAAGGAACACAATATCGCCATGCGTCAGCGCGCCCAGCAATACGGACTCAAGCTGAATGAATACGAGCTGGCCGGACCGGAATACCGTATCCGCTGCCGCGATGAGGCCGACATTTTCCGGGCGCTCGATTTGGCCTACATCCCGCCGGAGCTGCGCGAGAACACCGGCGAGATGGACGCCGCAGCCAACGGCGAGTTGCCCAGCCTCATCGAAGCCGATGACATTCAGGGTGTCTTCCACTGCCACACTACCTATAGCGACGGTCACAATAGCGTCGAGGAGATGGCACGGGCGGCCCAGGCACTCGGTTTGAAATATCTCGGTCTGGCTGATCATTCGCAATCACTGACCATCGCCAACGGTCTCAGCCCTGAGCGCGTTCGGCAACAACAAGCGGAGATCGACTGTATCAATAAGCGACTAAAGGGATTCAAAATCTTCAAGGGGACCGAGTGCGACATCCTCGCCGACGGCCGACTCGATTACAGCGATGATGTGCTGGCGACTTTCGATTACGTCGTGGCCAGCGTCCACAGTCATTTCAAACAATCACGCGAGGAGATGACAGCGCGGATCATCAAGGCACTTCGCAATCCCTACGTCACCATGCTCGGCCACGCCACTGGCCGCTTGCTGCTGAGACGCGAAGGCTATCCAGTAGATCTCGAAGCCGTATTGCAGGCAGCGGCGGAGAGCGGAACGATGATCGAGATCAACGCCAATCCGCAACGGCTCGATCTCGACTGGATTCATTGCAAACGGGCCAAGGCGCTGGGCGTGAAGATCGTCATCAATCCCGACGCCCACAGTGCCGGCGAGGTCGCGCTGTACCGCTACGGCGTGGACGTGGCCCGCCGCGGCTGGCTGGAAAAAGGCGATGTATTCAA
>JAJPHU010000098.1 GCA_021325115.1 Planctomycetota bacterium
TCCTTGGTGACGTAATAGCGCGACGGCCGCAGACCGTTGCGATCCAGCACCGCGCCGATGCGTACGCCGTCGGTAAAAGCGATCGACGCCGGGCCATCCCACGGCTCCATCAAGCAGGCGTGATATTCGTAAAAGGCCTTCTTTTCCGGACTCATAAAGTCATCGCCGCTCCACGGCTCCGGTATCATCATCATGACGGCATGCGGCAGCGAGCGGCCGGTCAAGACCAGAAATTCCAGGGCGTTGTCGAACATCGCCGAATCGCTCCCGCTCTGATCGATGACCGGCAGACACTTCTTGATGTCATCGCCGAACAGGGGCGAGGCAAACATACGTTCGCGGGCCGTCATCCAATTGACGTTGCCGCGCAGCGTGTTGATTTCACCGTTGTGGGCAATGTAACGATAGGGATGCGAGCGTGCCCAGGTCGGGAAAGTATTGGTGCTGAAGCGCGAATGGACCATCGCCAGCGCCGACTCCAGGGCTGGATTGTTCAGGTCGGGATAGAAGATCGGCAGCTGGCCGGCATTGAGCATTCCCTTGTAAACGATTGTTTTGCAAGACAAACTCGGCACGTAGAACATGGCACGATGGCCAGCGTGCATGGCCTCCACTTCGCGCTGCACATCGGCTTCCCAGCGTGTGAAAAATTCCTCGCTGGAATCTGGGCCAAAAGGCGACGGCTTGAGCAGATTCTCGATTCGGCGGCGGATGACGTACAGCTTACGCTCAAAGACGAGATCATCGCCAGCGCCGGGCGAAGGGGGATGCATAAGCGCCCCGGGTGCCTGTTCGCTCGGGGTGTTTAGGCAACCCCGCTCGCCTAAATTTCGCCCGATGAAGATCTGTCGGATGATCGGCATGGCCTCGCGTGCCGTTTTGCCCAAGGGCGACGGATCAACCGGCACGGTTCGCCAACCCAGCACGGTTTGCCCTTCTTCATGCACCACGCGCTCGAAGGCCCGCTCACAGATCTGCCGGCCGCCCTCATCGTTGGGCAGAAAAACCATGCCCACCCCATACTGACCCGGTTCCGGTAGCTCGATGCCGAGCTTGGCACATTCCTGGCGCAGAAAAGTATGCGGCATCTGGAGGAGGATGCCCGCCCCATCGCCCGTGTTTTTCTCGCAGCCGCAAGCGCCGCGATGCTCCAGGTTGAGCAAGATCTGGAGCGCATCACGGACGATGTCGTGCGAGCGGCGGTTTTTCAAGTTGACCACAAAGCCAACGCCGCAGGCATCGTGTTCGTAGCGCGGGTCGTATAGTCCTTGCTGTTGGGGGAGAGAGTGTAGAGTCATATCACTTCTTCTTTCTTGCCGCGTTCCGGTCATGCACGGTCCCATTCCTCTGATGTCGGGTGTCGGAGCTGCCATTCTCCAACAGTAAGTCGATAAAGCGCTGAGCGGCCGGGCTGGGACGATTCTGCCGACGATAGATAATGGCCAACGGGCGAACAAAGCGACAGTCGGCCAGCGGCCGCGCCACCAAAAGCCCCGCTTCCACTTCCTGACGCAGCGTCGGCTCCGGCAGAAGGGCCACCCCGCCAGTTTCCTCAATCCCTTTCTTGATGTTCTCGATACTGTCGAACTCCAGCCCCACCTCAACCGCTACGCCCTGCTGTCGCAAGAAACGATCGACTTGCCGGCGGATGCCCAAGTCTTTGTCGAAGGCGATGTACTTCTCGCCATTCAGTTGGGCGAGACGAATGCTGGCCTGCCGGGCCAGTGGATGCGAGGGTCGGCAGGCCAAGACCATTTCTTCCTCGCGCCACGGCAGCACCACCAAGTCTCGCGACTTGCGCGGAAACGACACCAACCCCAGATCGACGCTGCCGTCACGCACTTTCTCGACGACACGGTTGGAATGCAGATACTCGACCTGAACGCGGGCGAACGACTGCTCGCCATTGAAGCGTTCGATGTATTGGTTCATGTCGCCCAGGCCAACGGAGTAAATCGCTGCTGCCTGCACCGTGGCCGTCAACTGTGACCGGCCACGCTTGATAGAAGCTTCCAGCTCCAGATAGCGTTCCACCAGTTCTTTGCAGCCCTGATAGTATGCCTGTCCCAACGGCGTCAGCTGCAAAGGCCGCGTCGAGCGATTAATGAGCTGCACGCCCAACCGTTTTTCCAGCTGATGGACGATCTGGCTGACAGCCGACTGCGTCAAAGGCGGCTGCTGCGCTGCCGCCGCCTGCGAGAAACTTCGACACCGCGCTATGTCGCAGAAAACCTGGAGCGCCTCAAATTGCATGGGAAGAATCCTATCATCTCTTTCGCTAATATCAAGAGGCATTAGTATCAATTTTGCTAATAGTAGGGAATCGGCGCTCCAACGTCAAGCCCTGCCGGGCTGGAGCCTTTCCCTGTTCTATTCAGACACGTTCGGAAGGATAAACGAAGTCCAATTCGAGATGCAGCGAGTAACCCGGCCCTCTGAAGGTCACTGTCTTACAAGGGGCCGCAGCTCCTTGGCCGGGTGACGCTCCGCAGCCAACAGGTCCGTAACCAGGATGATCCCAGCCAGCCCCATTGCTGCTTCTAGAGGCGGCCCTGCTTGTCCTGAGCTTACTGGGCCGGCCGCGTTGCCTTGGGATAGAAGGGGACTTTGCTGGGGTAGCGGCCCCAGAAGGGGTCACCTCCCCCTCGGCCTCAGACGCCGCCGTCTGGATCAGGTCGCAGAACGGGCGGTCGGCCAGCCACAGTCTTAGATAAGCTCCCTCATTTCGTCCTCAAAAACCCGCCGCAGTTCGGGCCAGGCGGCGTCCCGCTAGCGTTGGATGGCTTGCTCTGCGCAGCTGTACTCAGTAACTTGCCGACGGCCTCAACAAATCCTTCAATGTTTCATACAACGCCAACGACTCCCGTTCCGCCGCCGTCGGTCGAAAGTAAGCACTGGCATCATCCACAATGCGCAATCGACCATCACTACGCGCGGCCAATTCCTGAATGCGCCGCGCATTGCGGTAGCCAAATACCACATCTATGGCACTGCTACCGACCTCGGCAGATTTTTCCAAATGGATCGACGCGATTTTCCACGGCGCCGCCAGCAGACGCAATTCGGCCAGACGCAGCAGCCATTCGGCCGACTCCGGCAGGGGGCCGAAGCGGTCGCGCATCTCTTGGCGGAAGTCTGCCAGGCGATCGAGCCGGCGCACACGCGCCAGCCGGCGATAGACCTCGATGCGCTGGCGCTGGCCCTGCACGTAGTCGCGCGGCAAGTAGGCAGTCCACGGCAGGTCGATGCTCACGTCCAGCGGTGTGCGCAGCGGCTGTTGTTTTAGTGTCCGCACAGCGTTTTCGAGGAGTTGGCAATACAACTCGTAGCCGACGGCGGCGATGTGGCCGCTCTGCTGCGTGCCGAGAATGTTGCCGGCACCGCGGATCTCCAGGTCGCGCAGGGCGATCTTGAAACCGGCGCCCAACTCGGTGAATTCCTCAATGGCCTTGAGGCGACGGGCCGCATTGGGCGTCACGGTGCGGTCGCTGTCGAGTAACAGATAAGCATAGGCACGATGCTTGTAGCGGCCGACGCGACCGCGCAACTGGTGCAAGTCGGCGAGACCGTAATGGTCAGCCTGATTGATGAAAATGGTGTTGGCGTTGGGGATGTCCAAACCACTCTCAATGATCGTCGTGGCCACGAGGATGTCGGCCTCACGGCGGACGAAGCGCAGCATCTCGTGTTCCAGCTCATCGGCGGCCATCTGCCCGTGAGCAACGGCGATCCGCGCCTCGGGCACAATTTGCTCCAAACGCGAGGCAATTTCGTGAATATTCTGCACACGGTTATGCACGAAGTAGACTTGGCCGTCGCGGTTTAATTCGCGCAGCACGGCATGACGAATCAGCTGAGGATCGAAGCGGACGATGCGCGTTTCGATGGCAAGGCGATCGGGCGGCGGTGTTTCCAGATTAGAGATGTCGCGGATGCCTAAAAGTGATAAATGCAGCGTGCGCGGGATCGGCGTGGCTGTCATCGTCAGCACATCGACTTTTTGCCGCAGGCGTTTCAGGCGCTCCTTGTGCTCGACACCGAAACGCTGTTCCTCATCGATGATGACCAGGCCGAGATCTTTGAACTGTACGTCCGCGCTGACCAGCCGATGCGTGCCGATGATGATGTCGATGCCGCCTTTTTTCAGCCGTTCGACGATGCGTTTCTGTTCCGTGCTGGAGCGAAAGCGGCTGAGACATTCAACGGTAAATGGATACTCGGCGAGGCGCTGGCTGAAGGTACGGTAGTGTTGCTCGGCCAGCACGGTTGTCGGCACCAAGACGGCGACCTGACGGCCATTATCGACAGCCTTGAAAGCGGCGCGGATGGCCAGCTCGGTCTTACCGTAGCCGACATCGCCACAGAGGAGACGATCCATCGGCCGGGGCCGCTGCATGTCGGCCTTGATCTCGGTCATGCTCGTCAGCTGGTCTGGTGTTTCCTGATAGGGGAACGACGCCTCGAACTCGGCCTGCCACTCGCTATCAGCCGGGAAAGCGATGCCCGGCTCGGCCTCGCGCAGCGCCTGCAAACCGATCATGTCGCTGGCCAGATCCATGACCGCCGCTTGCACGCGCGCCTTACGATTCTGCCAGCTGGTGCCACCGAACTTCGACAACTCCGGATCGGTCTTGGCGCCGCCGACATATTTTTGTACGAAATCGATTTTCGATGCTGGAACGTAGACACGCACGCCGCCGGCAAACTCCAGGATCAGGTGCTCTTCGGCACGGCGCGGCGTCGTAGGGTGGGCCGATGAAGGAGGCCCCCCTAAGAGCGTGGTGGACCTCGAAGACTCGGCCCACCCGACAGACTCGCCTTTCTCGATCAGCGTCATGCCGCAATAGCGGGCGATGCCGTGACTGACGTGGACGACGAGATCGCCCTCGGTCAGATCGAGAAAGCTATCGATGGCCCGCGATTCGAGGCGGCGGCGCGGCTGCACTTGCCGTATTTCTTCGCGGTGGAACAGCTCTTGACCGCCTAGCACGATCAGCGAGCGTGTCGAGCCGTTGCTGCCAACGCCTTCAATCAAGCGAAAACCGGCGTGGACGTGGCCTGTCACGAGACGCAACCGATCCGATTGCGCCAGTTGCCCCGCGGCCAACACTTCCTTCAGGCGTTTACACTCGCCTTCGTTGTGGCAAGCGATCAGCACGACATCGTGCGTCGCCACGGCGTCCAATTCCTCGCGAACCCGGCCCACCTCGCCGCTGAAACGCTCGACCGATTCGACGCGCAGATGGCACGTCGCTTCGACCGACGGCGACGGTAAGGCAGATATCGTCACACTGGGGAAACGCAGCAGATGCGCAAACACACCTTCGACGGAGAACAATCCTGTCGTCTCGGCGACGCGCTCCAGATAATGCCTGCCCTGCTCGCGCAGCTCTTCCACTTCCACGAGGACCGTCCAGGCATCTTCGGGCAGATAATCACCGAGATGGCCGCGCTCGGGGGCATGACCGCTCTCGCTCGCTTTTGCGTTGCGGGTTAGCAAGCCGGTGATTTCGGCTTCGTCAAGTTGGCCGAGACTGCGTTGTGTTTGCGGCGAGAACAGACGGATCGATTCGATTTCCTCGCCGAAAAATTCCAGGCGGTACGGTGCCTCGGCATCGGGCGAGAACACGTCGAGGATGCCGCCGCGGCGGCTGAACTCGCCGGGCAACTCCACGGTTTCCGTGTGCCGGTAGCCGTAATCGATCAGCCAGGATGCCAACTTCTCCAGATCGGCGCTCTGACCGGTTCGCAAGCGACGACGCACAGCAGCCAGCTGGGCACGATCGGGGACCGGCTGCATCAGGGCTTGCAGCGTTGTTAGAACGAGACGCGGAGGATTGGAGCTTTCCAATTGCTTCAGCAGACGAAGCCGCTGACCGGCGATCTCATCCGCGCCTTCTGCACCATCGTGGTGAAAGTCGTCCCAGGCCGGAAAAACAACGGGTTTTATGCCGGCAAAGCTGGCCAGGTCACCGTCCCAGCCATCGAGGTCACGCGGATGAGCCAGGACAACAAGCAGAGTGCGCGGCGTTTGGCGAGCCAGCACGGCTGTTGCCAGCGCTGCCGATGACCCCCAAGCGCCATCCACCACGGCGCTGCGGCGCTGGTGCAGGGCCGACAGCACGGCGGGAAAACCCTCCATCCGCGCCAGCAACTCCGGCACATCCTGCAAACGCTCCGGTATCGTGGACAAAACCTGTGGCGACACGAACCAAATCTCCTCTGTACGCATTATAAAACCAACGGCAAGCGTAAGCGATGGAGATTCATTGGCGATCCTTTGCGGGCTGGTAGATGAACGGATTTCCTGGCACAATGCATCCAGCGATCCCTCTATCCCTCACGAGGGCCGATCATGGCGTATCAAACGACCATCCGCAGCGAACATTTTTCTTTCGCCGATCTGCGCGAAGTCCTCGCCCGTGCCAACGAAGAAAAATCCGGTGACCGCCTGGCCGGCCTGGCTGCCCGGTCGGAGCGCGAGCGCGTCGCCGCCAAGATCGTCCTTGCCGATGTGCCTCTGGGAGACCTCGTCGATCGCCCACTCCTTGATCCCGATACCGATGATGTCAGTCGTTTTCTGCTCGATACACTCGATCACGAGGCCTTTCGGCCGCTGCGCAGCATGACCGTCGGCGCGTTTCGTGAATATCTGCTTGATGAGGCCTCAGGTGAGGAAGAGATCCGTGCCCTTCAGCCGGCCCTCCATCCCGATGTGGCCGCCGCTGTGGCCAAGCTGATGAGTAACAAGGATCTGGTACTGGCAGCGAGCAAGATCCGCAACATCACACGCTGCCGCAATACGATGGGGCAGCGCGGCGTCCTCGGCATCCGCATACAGCCCAATCACCCTGCCGATGATCTCGGCGGCATCTTGCTGGCTGCGATCGATGGCTTGTTGTTCGGTTGCGGTGACGCCGTGATCGGCGTTAATCCGGCGACGGAATCGATCGAGACGGTCTCCGCCATCTTGCACGGACTTGATCGTCTCATCGACACTTTGGCCGTACCGACGCAGGCGTGCTGCCTGGCCCACATCACGACGCAACTGGCTTGCCTGGAGCGCGGTGCGCCGGTGGATCTGCTGTTTCAATCGATCGCCGGCACACAAGCGGCCAACGCTGCCTTCGGCATCAGTCTGGCGCTGCTGCGCGAGGGGCGCGAGCGCGTGCTCGAAAGTCATCACCGCCGCAACGTCGCCTGGGTCGGCACCAATGGGATGTATTTCGAGACCGGCCAAGGCAGCGCGCTTTCCGCCGACGCGCATCACGGCATCGATCAACTGACTTTGGAAGCGCGGGCCTACGGCGTGGCCCGCGCCTTCGAGCCGTTCCTCGTCAACAGCGTCGTCGGCTTTATCGGTCCCGAATATCTGTATGACGAACGGCAAATCGTCCGCGCCGGTCTGGAGGACCACTTCATGGGCAAGCTGCTTGGCCTGCCGATGGGTGTCGATGTCTGCTATACCAATCATGCGGCGGCCGATCAGAACTCGGCGGATAATCTGTTATTGTTGTTGGCCCTGGCGGGCTGCAATTATTTCATGGGCGTGCCGTGTGCTGACGATGTGATGCTCAATTATCAGTCCACAAGCTATCACGATGCAGCCGGTGTGCGCCAACTGTTGGGATTGCGGCCAGCGCCGGAGTTTTTGGTATGGTTGGAAGAATACGGTATCCTTCGCGAGGGCCGATTGGCTGCCGGAGAGCAGATAAGCAGGCAGCGATTACTGCAAAAAGCAGAAAGGATGCTAACTCGGGAGGAGGTAAAAGGAGATGTAACCATTCACAGTCCCCAAGCTAACCTTGGAGCTTGATAGCCACAGCGATGAGCGGACAAAGAGTGTTCGCCCGTTGCCTCGTTAATCTTTCGACGGCGAGGCAATTGTGCTGGCACGTCCCTGCAACCCGAGGAAACTCTTGATATATGATATGCAGAGGGAACCGGATGCAGAAAGCAACGCTCGTGGAGCGACGAGCACCGCTCCAGGAACCTCTTCACGACCTTTGGACCTCGGCTTACCGGTCCGATGCGCCACGGGCGGAAGTGTCTTTCTTCGCTTCCAAAACAGGCTCGAGAATGACAACGACTTTCGTTCCCAAGGGCGGGATGCGTTCGCTGTTGGCGATGAAAGCGAGATCGGCGTTGTCTTTGGGACTTTTAATCGGCAGATCAAGCATGGCGGTCTCGAAATTCGAGACGCAGATGACATCACCATCATTAGCGAGGTAGATCTTCTTGCCGTCGGGATCGAGTGGATTTTTCACGAGGCGGCTTCCGGCGAAGACCCAGTCGCTGTCCAGTAGCTTGTTGTTCTTGGCGTTCTTGATCCACGATTGGGCCGGTGCCGTCACCAGCTTGCCTTTGTCCTCATACTGCACGCTCACCTTGATGGGGGTGCCGGAGGCGGGCTGATACTTGGGAGCAAAGCGCACCGGCGCCCCCTCCTTGGCGCCGGCGGCAATCAGAGCCACGTGGATTGCACGCGCATCCACGTCGGCGGTCAGGATGGCTTCATGCTCCTTGGTTTGCTTGCGGCACATCAGTTGTTCCAGCGGACCTTCGCGGAGACAAACCTCCGCCGAGACCAGCACGCGCCGCTTCTTGTCCGGCAGCACTTCCAGAAAGACGTTTTTGCTGACCGCTGCTTTTTTCGACTCAGCGGCCTTGGGTTTCTCGTCAGTCTTATCTTTGGGCCGGTTCTCCTCGCGTGGAGCCGTGCCTTCGCAGCCCAACATCATCAGACCGGCGGCCGTCACGGTCAGCAGCAGAAACCCGAACAGAGAGAATGGCGTGCGTGTTCTCATGCTCTCCAGTGTAGCAAAAGCGAACGGCCGGCGTCAGCCGGCAGATAGGATTTCTACCTGCCAGTGGACACCGGCCGCTCGCCGGGCATCACTCCCTCCGGGACTCTCGTGGCGGACAACGGGGCGCCGCGAGCTTTCGGCGAGTGTTAGTTGCAGCAGCTCCCGCAGGAGGTGGTGCAACAGCTGTTGCAGCAGCAAGAGCAGCAGCAGCAACGACGTTGGAACAGCCGGCTGAGCAGGCCCGGCTTCTTGCAGCAGCAGCACGGCGTGCAGCAGCACGGCGTGCAGCAGCAGGTGGTGGTGCAGCAGCA
>JAJPHU010000174.1 GCA_021325115.1 Planctomycetota bacterium
CATGATCACGCGTAGCATGGTTACGTTTGCCGAACTACGGCAACTCCTGGTAGACCTCGGATTTACTGTGAGCCAACGTGGCCGGTTCTGGTCCTTTGAGCATCAATCCCCCCTGGAACGGAGTTAGATTGTCGGCCCTATCGTGTCTGAGAGCATGTGACGCTTCGAGACATCAACAAGACGCGTTGTCTTTCTGGACTGGCGCGGCGTGTTGGCGCCTGAGTCAGTCAGCGTTTTCTCACGGTCGCGGCTCGCTTGGCGTGGGTGAGACCGGCAGCGGCGGCCCACCAGCATAGAGGCGCACATCCACGCGCTGCGCTTTCGACAGATCGATCCCTTCGTGAGTCAAATCGAACTCCAGCCGCGGCTCTTCGCTCAATTGCAACGGCAGGCGAACGATGAAGGTGCTGCCGCGGCCCAGTTCGCTTTGTAGCGATACTTCACCGCCCAGCAATTTCGACAATTCGCGGACGATGGATAGGCCCAGGCCGGTGCCGGCGTGCTGGCGCGTCAGGGGATTGCCGGCTTGCCGGAACTTCTCGAAAATCAGCTCTTGCTCTTCATGGGCGATGCCGACACCCGTATCGCTGACAGTCAAGACGATGTAGCCGCCGCCATTGTAGCGAAGAGAGGAAGCAGTCGATGCAGGCGGCGCACCCAGACGATCCATCTCGGCCTTGAGCTGCACTCGACCGCCTTCCGGTGTAAACTTGATGGCGTTGGACAGCAGATTCGACAAAATCTGCTGCACTTTGACTGCGTCCTGACGCAACAGCGGAATGTCCGGGGCGAACTGGCCGCGCAGGTCGATATTCTTCTTCTCAGCCAGCGGTCGGAACATCGCCAACATGCCGTCGCACACGTCGTAGATGCTGAATTCCACCAACCGCACTTGCATCTTGCCGGCCTCGATCTTGGCCAGGTCGAGAATGTCGTTGATGAGGTTCAACAGCTGCTGGCCGCTCGATTGAATATTGGCGACCCAGCGCGTCTGTTTTTCGCTCAGGCCATTGCTCGACAACAACACTTCGCTGAAGCCAAGAATAGAGTTAAGCGGCGTGCGCAGCTCGTGGCTCATGGTGGCGAGAAAATCGCTTTTGAGGCGGTTCGATTCATACAGCGCCATATTGGCCTGGGCCAGCTCATCGACTTTGCGATCGAGGTCTGCATTCACTTTGCGCAAGCGGTCTTGCATGCTAACAAGGTTGCGTAACATGCGGTTAAAGGCATGGCTGAGGTCTTCAAACTCATCGCCGGTCTGGATTTCGCTACGCACGTTCAATTCGCCGGCGCTGATGGCGTCGCTGACTTCTTTCAAGTGCTTGACCGGCTTGACGATGACGTAGCGGACAATCAGGTAGCTGCCGAGCATGATGAGGAAGGTAGTGGCGAAAGCAATGGAGATCAGGATGGCGCGATTAGCGTGAAAGCCGGCTTCGATGGGCTGAGTATCCACATCGATTTTGACGACGGCTAGCAGGCTGCCTTCATGCAAATCGGCGTTGCGTTGACGATGACAGTCCAGGCACGAAGCGGTAGCGCGAACGGCGCCGTAGTAGTAGTCGCGCTTACTGGACAATTCGAGGGAGTTGTCTTCGTGTTTGTTGGGGTCTTGCTGGAACTCCTTGATTTTTTGTAGAGTAATCGTATCGGGAATGTCTTTCGAGTGAGTAGCATTGGGCTTGAAGATGCTGATTTTGGGCTTAAAGGGCAAGGGCGATTCCTGTTCCCAGCTGTCGCGCAGCTCGTTCATGGCTTCTTCAAGGCTTTTCGTCTCAGCGGCGCGTTCCTCGTGGCCCGACCGATTTGTCAACGCCAGATGACGGCCGACGATCTCGTTGACAACCGTGAGGCGGCAGGCCATCTTGATCTGATCGTAGGCCAGTGATTCCGTCTGCCAGTGATAGAGCCAAAAACTGCCGGTCAACAGCAGTACGATGAAAAAGCCGAACAAAAATCGGCACTTGCGTTCCAGGCGATATTCGCCGAGCAGACGTTTGAAAGCACGGTAGGACATACGACTCTTGGCTTTCAGGGCGAACGGCCAGCGTCAACTGGCTGGTGGAACTTACCAGCCAGCTAACCTTGGCCGTTCGCCTGTTGACAGCGTGGACAAAAGTGCGAGGAGCGGCCGGCCAGGCGGCGGCTTTCGATAGCAGCACCACAGCGCGGACACGGCTCGCCGGTGCGATTATAGACACGGAACTCCTTTTGATACTCGCCCTGTAAACCGGAGCCGCCTACGTAATTGCGGATGCTGGCGCCGCGTCTTTGGATGGCGCGGCGCAGTACCGTAGCGAGAGCGCGGCGCAGCCGATCGGCCTCCGCGTTGTCGAGATCGCAAGCCAGCCGGGCCGGATGCAGCCGCGCCTCGAACAGCGATTCATCCGCATAGATGTTTCCTACGCCGGCCACCACCCTTTGATCGAGCAACACAGCCTTAAGGCAGCGTCTCGAGCCGCGCAGGCAGTCACGCCAGTACTGCGCCGGCACAGCGAACGGCTCTGGTCCCAACCGCGACTTGATGAAAAAGTCCTCCAGCGCTTGCCGGTTGGGATAGAGCGTGACACTGCCGAAACGGCGGATGTCGCGAAAGCGCAATTGGTGCGTGCCCTCATCGAGGTCAAAAATCAGGTGTGTGTGATCGGCCCGCGGCGCCGTCGCGGGCACGACCATCAACTGGCCCGTCATGCCCAGATGAAAGGCAAGAATGCTCTTGTGTTCCAGTTCCACCAGGATCCATTTGCCGCGCCGCGTGACATTGTCGATACGTTGGCCAACCACAGAGGCGTTCCAGGCGGGACGCCAGCGAGTGCGCAGCGCTTGCCGGCTGGTCTGGCGTACGTGCGCCAGCCGACACCCTTTCAGGCAAGGCCGCAAATCACGCACCACAGTTTCCACTTCCGGCAATTCAGGCACGGATCACCTCGTCCCCTGGTTTTCTGGCTAAGATTATAAGATATGAGACCCCGGCGCACCACACCGGTTGCTGTCCCAACCTCACCGGTTAGGCCGCAGTGTAAGCAAGGGAAGGGCATGCTCTTGCTTGGGCCAGGGGCTGGCAGGTGAGTTTTTGGTGCAGATTTTGCACTTTTCTCTCTAAAGAAAATGTAAGGAGGAACAAGCGATGCTCTTCCGTGATCGAACCGAGGCGGGTCAGATCTTGGCCGATAAATTGGCGTCTTACGCCCATCGCCCGGATGTGTTGGTGCTGGCGCTGCCGCGCGGCGGCGTGCCGGTCGGGTATGAGGTGGCCCAGGCGCTGCACGTACCTTTGGATGTTTTCTTGGTCCGCAAGCTGGGTTTGCCTGGCCAAGAGGAATTGGCAATGGGGGCCATCGCCTCTGGCAACACGCGCGTACTCAATGAGGAGGTGGTGCATAAATTGGATATTCCTGAAGAGGTGATCGATGCCGTCGCTGCCGAGGAGCAACAAGAATTAAGCCGTCGTGAGCGCGATTACCGGGCCGGACGCCCGCCGCCTGATGTTCGCGGCCGAACCATTATTCTCGTGGATGATGGTCTAGCTACCGGCTCGACCATGCGGGCGGCGGTAGCGGCGTTGCGGCAACAAGAGCCTGCCCGCATCGTCGTCGCCGTCCCGGTTGGCGCTCCGGAGACATGCGTGGAGCTGGGGTATGAAGCCGACGAGGTGGTATGCGTCGAGACGCCGGAGCCTTTTTACGCCGTGGGAGCCTGGTACGAGAATTTCTCGCAAACGACCGATGAGGAAGTCCGCGATTTGCTGACCCGCGCTGCCGAGGAGCAAGCTGTGGTCCATTAACGAACCGCCGGCGTAAGCGATGGATGTCCTGTCTGTCGCTTACGCTTCCGGCTCGTTCGATTGGCTCATGCGCAGCAGCACTTTCCCTTGTCGTCCCGGCTGCAATGCCTGGCGCACGGCGGCATGAATGTCTGCTAGCGCGTAACTTTTGCTGATGTCCGAAACCAGAATGCCATCTCGCATCAGTTTGCCGATTTGTCGAAACAGCCACAGCATTGTCCACGGCTTCTGAGCACGGACCCACTCCGACAACCAGAACCCTTCGATGCGCTTTTGGCCAACCATTAGTGTGCGCGGATCAACGCTCAGCGGCTCACCGGCCAAGGTGCCGTAAACGATGAGCCGACCACCGCGTCCCAGGGCGCGAACTACCTCGGAACCCATCGCCCCGCCAACCGCGTCAACGGCGTAGTACACGCCTTCGCCGCCGGTCAGCGCCGCCACGCGCTCCCCTAGCGGCTCGTCGTTCGTGGCGACGGCGGCTGTGCCGCCCAGGCGCAGCAATTCTTCCGCTTGCTCACGGCGGCGTACGACATTGAGCGTGCGAAAACCGAAATGCTGGCCCAGTCGGATAATCATGCGTCCCAACGTGCTGCCGGCTGCCGTTTGCAACAGCCAGGCGCCAGTCGGTACTTGCAAAATGCAGCGTGTCAGCACCAGAGCGGTAGCGGGATTGACGAAGAATGTGGCCGCCTGCTCGTCGCTGAGTTCCTTGGGCACCGGCACGGCCTGTCGTGCTGGAATGACGACGTACTCTTTCCAGTTGCCGCTGCCGCTGTTGAGGACGGCAACGCGCCGACCCTGGACACGTCGTGCCAACAGACCGGAGCCGGACTCGACGATGCCGACCCCCTCGAAACCCGGCGTCGCCGGCAGCGGCGGTTGCCGGCCATATTGGCCACGTACCATTAACAAATCCGAGGGATTGATCGGGCTGGCGATCATCCGCACACGTACCTCGCCGCGTCCTGGGACCGGCTCCGGCACCTCGCGCACTTGCAGCACTTCCTCTGGTTCACCCCAGCGATCGCAAACGATGGCTTTCATGTCGGTTTTCGGTTTTCGGTTTTCGGTCAAACAGAACAGAGAACATTCAGATTTGATACACTATTAACCGAAAACTGAAAACGGAGAGCTGAGAACCAAGAATCGAAAACCGAAAAAATGCCGTCCGAACGCCTTCATCAATACACCGCTCTGGTTGACGACATTCAAGCCTTTCGCAACTACATTCGCGCCGAGCGCGGCCTGGCCGACAATACGCTCTTGGCCTATGGCCGCGATTTACATCGCTTCGCCCAATGGGTTGCGGGTGGCGGCTTGGCAGACTACCTCCATCCCAGTTTGCGCGACCTGAGCCATTATCTCGAATTTCTCCGCGCCGAGAAGCTGGCTCCGCCGAGCATCGCCCGCCATCTCGTTGCCCTGAAAATGTTGTATCGCTTCCTCCGCCTGGAGGAACGTACCAACGAAAGCACGGTCGATCTGCTCAGCTCGCCAGCTCTGTGGGAGCGCATCCCGCATGTGCTCAGTCCTGAAAGTGTGACCAAGCTGCTTGATGCACCGCAACCGTCCGAGCGCTTTTTTCTTCGCGATCGCGCCATCTTGGAGACACTTTATGCCACCGGCTGCCGGGTGTCGGAAGTGGCCGGCCTGAAAATGGAAGATTTACATCTCGATTCGGCCTTTTGCAAATGCTTCGGCAAAGGCAACAAGCAGCGTATTGTACCGTTAGGCCGGCCAGCACTCAATGCCTTGCGGGCTTATCTGCAAGAGCTGCGGCCGCGCCTGGTACGGACAGCGCCGGACGCTCCGTGGGTGTTCGTCAGCCGCGGCGGCAAAGGACTGACGCGAGAAATGCTGTGGATCTTGGTTCGCAAGTACGCCCAGCGGGCCGGACTGACCGGCAAAGTCAGCCCGCATACGCTGCGGCACAGTTTCGCCACGCATCTACTGGCCGGCGGTGCCGATTTGCGCACTGTGCAGGAATTGCTCGGCCATGCCAACATTCGCACAACGCAGCAATATACGCACGTCGATCGCGAGCGGCTTCGAGCCATTCATCGCCAGTTTCATCCGCGCGGCGGCGGAAACCCGGCAAGCGAGGCGTGTTGACGCTCCGGTGAATGCGGACCGGGGCATTAACACACCCCGCTCGCCTGTTCTATCGAGATAAGCCGAGGACTTCGGGGGGGATGATACGGGTTACGAATTCGTCAGGCAGCTTGGCCACGATGCGCTTCGTTGCATGCGTCGGCCAAGGCAGCGACCAACAAAAGGCGAATTTTTGGTCCTGACGGTCCTTGCGTGTGCGGCTGCCGCGCATATTAACGACTTCGTTCAGATAGTCGAGGATGTAGTCCGCTGTCTTGAGCCGGCTGCTGAGGAGCTTGGAGCCGGCCAACTCCCCTGCTTTGGGAATTGCTTTCTCCTTGACGCCTCCCTTCTTCTTGCTGTTCTCCGCAAGGAGCGTTTTCAGCGCATTGTTCTTATTTAAGAAATCTTTGGCTTTGGCATCATTCTCGGCATAAAGAAAGAGAGTGGGAATGTTGGCCTTCTTGCCTTCCTCGACCAAGGCGTTGATAAGGGGCTGGCCCAACCGCCTTTCTTCCAGCGTCGGATAGATGGTCAGCCACACGGCGGCGGCCACATCTTTGCCTTCCGGCTCGTCCAGGCGGCTAAACTGCGGAGACATGCCGGGAAATAGTCTATCCGACTGGCTATCTTTTTGGCGCCGCAATTCGCTGGCCAACCACAAGGCGCCCAACGTGGCCCCTTGGCCGGCGCCGATAAGAACGATGTTTGAAGCATTGACTTCGTTGGCATCGTTCAACTCATTGAGTTTGGCCCGTGCGGCGGCAATGTCGTTGACCAGGTTGATGAAATAGCTGGGGTAAAAATCTTTTTCATCGATGGTAGGAGGCGGGTTTTTCTTGGTGGCGCCTTTGATCGCTCGGGGGGAGCTGTTGTGGGCAAATTTCCAGAAATTTGGACTAACGGATTTACTGTTGCCGAACCCACGGAAGTCGAAACTCAGGACCGCATAGCCTTCTTTTTGGAGCTGTCCCGCCAGTTGCGGCCAGCCGTCCTCTTGACTGCTTCCACCCTTATTGTGCCGAAAGTCGTGCAGCAGTAGAACAACAGTATCCTTCTCCTTCTTCCCAGCGGCAGGCGCGCTGCGGTAGAATGTACCGCTTAGCTCGACTTCATCGCAGGTTTTGAAGTTGATTCGTTTGGACTGAATGCTATCTGCGGCGGACAGAGGTCGGGAGACGGGAAGCAAGAGCAGAGATAGAGCAGCCAACGGAACAAACGAAACATGCGGCAAAATTCGCATCGCGATCCCTCCAAAAAGATGTGTGCCCCACCCAAACATTAGGATCTTAAGGGTTTATTAACAACGGGTCAAGCACTCCGAAGGTGAAGAATGAATGAGCGCAACCTCGTTGAACTGCATCGATGCCAGGCGGAGCGGTTCGGTCCGCGTCCGGTTCTGCGCTACAAACGTTACGGAGTATGGCACGATTTGACCTGGGAGCAGTATCGAGCCGAGGCGCTGGCCGCCGCCGCCGCGCTCATCGAATGCGGTATCGCGCCGGGCGATCGCGTCGGCATGGTCGCGGAGAACAGCGTCGATTGGCTGATCGCTGATATGGCCATTCTTGCCGCCGGCGCTGTCAATGTGCCGCCGCACGCTCCCCTGACGGCCCGGCAAATTCTCTTTCAGCTCGCCGATGCCGAAATCAATTTTCTCTTTGTCTCCAACCGTATCCAGCTCGACAAAATACGGCAAATTCGCGCCCAGCTGCCGCCCTTGCGCGGCCTGGTCGTTTTCGATCGCACGGCTCGGACGGAGGAAACGTTGTCCTGGGAGGCGTTTCGGCAGCGAGGCCGGCGGGCACTGCCCCGTCTGGCGGAGGAACTGGCGCACCGCGAGGCCGCCCTGGGACCGGATGACTTGGCGACGATCATGTACACCTCCGGCACGACTGGCAATCCCAAAGGCGTGATGCTGACGCACGGCAACCTGTTGAGCAATGTCCGTGCCTTGGTAGCGCGCTCCGGCCAACAGCCCGGCGATGTGGTTCTCAGTTGGTTGCCGTACACACACATCTATGCCCGTACCGTCGATCATTATAGTACACTGGCCAGCGGCGTGCTGCTGTGTCTGGCCGAGTCTGCCGATACGCTGGTGCAGGATCTCGCCGATATGCAGCCGACGCATATGGCCTCGGTGCCGCGCTTCTACGAGAAGATACTGACTTGGGTTGCCGATCCTGACCCGCAAGTGGTTGGCCAGCGACTGCGCGAGCTGTTCGGCCCGCGTGTCAACTGGTTATCTTCGGGCGGAGCACCGCTGCCGTATCCCGTGGCCCGCACCTATGCCGATGCCGGCGTGCTGGTATTGCAAGGCTACGGCCTGACCGAGACTTCCCCGGTCATTTCCTTCAATGCCAAAGATGCGTACAAGCTAGAAACCGTAGGTCGGCCGTTGCCGGGCGTTGAGGTGAAGATTGCCGCGGATGGCGAAGTGTTGACGCGCGGCCCGCACGTTATGAAAGGCTACTGGAAAAACCCGCAAGCGACTGCCGAAGCCATCCGGGACGGTTGGTTTTACACCGGCGACCTGGGGGAGCTGGACAGCGACGGCTTTCTCAAAATCACCGGACGCAAGAAGGAGTTGCTCGTTCTTTCCAACGGCAAGAAAGTGGCCCCGGCTTTCATCGAAGGACTATTGCAGGCCGATCCGTGCATCGATCAAGCGGTAGTGTGCGGCGAGGGACGCAATTACCTGACGGCGTTGATCGTGCCGAATTGGACCAACGTCCGCGCCGCGCTGGCGGAAGCGCGTGGGACGGGCGAACTCTCTGAGATCGAATCAACGACGTCCCCGGCGGTGATGGAGTTATTACAGGGCCGTATCCAAGCAGCGCTGGCCGACGTATCCAGTGCAGAACAGGTTAGGAAATTCCTGATCGTGCCGCAACCGTTCAGCGTCGCCGCTGATGAGCTGACCGTGAGCCTGAAATTGCGCCGGAATGTTATCTTGGCAAAGTACGCCCAGCAAATCGAGGCATTGTATCGTGACACAATCTGAGCCGCGCCCGTGAAGGAGCGGTCGGCCTTAGAACTGCCGGACAAAACCTCCTTTCCCCTCGTGGGAGGGGGCTGGGGTAGGAGGTGTCAAGGCAAGGGAGCCCAGGAGGGGTGTCCCCCCACCCCAACCCTCCCCCACAAGGCGGGAGGGAAAAGTCCGCTAACCCTTACCGTCCCTTACGGTCGCGGCTCGGTTTGCCTTGGATAGCGGTACAAGCGCGCTACCAGCCAGGCCAGCGATCCCGGCTCGTTGGCAGGGCGCTCGAAGTGCCAGCGGCGATGGCTCGGCACCAGCTCATCGCCGACTGGCCAGGGTTGAAAAGGATTGTGACCGAGAGCAGCAATCAGCTTGGCGCTGTTCATGCTCACGTTGCCAGCGCGGGGCGGGATCGGGCCAGCGTCGCGGCGCGGACAGCCGTGGAGCAGATGCGGATCGTAGCCGCCGACCCGATTGACGATTTGAGCGATCTGATAAAGTGCCAAAGCTCGCGGGCCGCCCGCATGGAACAGACCGGATTGTTGGCCGGCCAGAAACAGCTCGAAGACGCGGTTGAGATCCTCGGTGTATGTGCAGGAGCGCACCTCATCGAAATACAGCGTGGCCGGTCGACCGTTGCGAAAACGTGATTGAATCCAGTCGATGGCGCCGGCGTGGCGATTGAAGCTCGGCCCCATCGGCAGCGAGATGCGCAGCACCGCCGCCTGCGGAACGGTGTCCAGCACCACCCGTTCCCCTTCCGCCATCGTCCGCCCGTACACGGTCACTGGATCGACCGCATCCGTTTCGACGTAATTGCCCGTACCCTTGCCGGAAAAAACGAGATCCGACGACAGATGAACCAGCCGCGCTCCAAAAGCGCGGGCCGCCGCCGCAATGTTGATGGCGCTGACAACGTTAGTGCGCCACGCCATCGCCGGATCAAGTTCACACGATTTGAGAGCGCAATTGCCGGTGCAGTTGAGGACGGAACGGAAACCATAGGTGCGAAACAGATCAAACAGGACCTCGCGGTCTTGCGTGTCCACAGCGAGTATATCGGGGCCGATCAGCTGCCAGGTCTGCGTCGGTCGAATGCCGAGGATCTGTCCGGGATAGCGGCGCTGGAAATACGGCAGAGCATTATAACCAGCGACGCCGGAGATGCCTGTGATGAGTAGCGGCAGCGGGATGGAAAGAAAACGGGATGGAGAAGGCATGAGGGAGGATCACTCTTCTTTGTCAGTCCGCAGGGTCAGCACGGGAATCACCTTGCCCCTTGCTGGCGCGGCGAGCTGGCGGAGCTTTGGCTTAGAACTACCGGACAAAACCTTCTCTCTCCTCGTGGGGGAGGGTTGGGGTAGGAGGTGTCAAGGCAAGGGAGCCCAGGAGTTGTCTCTCTCTACCCGAACCCTCCCCACAAGGAGGGAAAAGTCCGCTAGCCCTAATGCCGGGGGCGGGACTCGAACCCGCACGGTCTTTCGACCATGGGCTCCTAAAACCCACGTGGCTGCCTGTTACACCACCCCGGCCCCTTTCTGGGCTGGATGAAGTATACAGACTGGATCGCCGTCGGTACAGGCTGGGCGCCCTTGGACTGACGACGATCCGATCCGCAGCGAGTCGCACGCTCGCCAAAGGCGAGACGGGTCAGGAAACGAGGAGGGAAGGCTTCAGGAACGCGAACGCACTTTGTCCGATAGCACGAGGATGATCTTGTTGAGCATATCCAGCTCGGCCTGCACGCTGTCGCGTTCGCGCACCAAATCCCAGCTAAAGTGGGCTTCCAGGGCAGTATTGATGCGATTGAGATCTTGGTGGAGAATCTGGCAATAATCGAAGGCTTGCGATAGCTTCCAGGCTTCGGGACTGTAGACAGCCTTGAGATCCCAGCTGCCGTCATCGGATAGTTTCTCGACGGTGACGTAATCGATGACGTAATTGATGGGGGTGCCGCTGGTTTTTTTGGATACTCCTTCAGTGGTGATCCAGTAGCGCGTGTCTTCGGTCTCCAATTTGAGTTCCAAACGGCCCCAAGGCTCACAGACCTGGTGCAAAGTCGGCCGGCTTCGCAACGATTGTAGTGTGGGTCGGATGGTAGGTGTCATGGTAAGTTACCTCTCTCAACGAGTGCGCGGGTTTTAATGCATTTGACGTGCCAGAAGCGGAAACCCAGCCGGGGCGGCCTGTGGTGATGTGACACAACCGATGTAATTACAATAAGTTAAGGAAAGTACCTTGGAAGAACAGGCGAAGCGAAGTGCCAGGACGGCCCAGGAAATCCGTTAATGATCGTTAACGGAGGCGACAGGCGTTGATTCCAGAAGTTTACACATGCCGGCTCGCAAGCCGGAAGCGTCTGCAGCCGTCTGTCCGGGGTCGCGGATGCTTCCGGCTTGGGGGCTTTTTTCTTGAAAGAAAAAGTTTAAATAATGATTGCTTCTTTCTCCCGAGGGGGTACAATTGCTCTACTTGGAGATGCAATCCCCAACATCTACGACCATAGCTCCGCCCCCTCGATGAACTCGGAGGCAGCCATGAACGAACCCTCTCCCATCCGCGATCCGAATCTTCAGCGGCTCGTCCAGGATTTCGACGCGCTGGCTGACCTGGTGCAAACGCTGATTGAGCGTGATCGTGACCGCATGCGGCACGAGACGATCTCTGCTCCGGAGATGACCTTCACGACCGAATGGCAAATGGAGCCGAGCGCCGAATTGGCGCATTCGCTGTAACGCGCCCGAATGTTCCTATGACGATCCCGTATCTCGCCAAAGGCTTCCGCTACGCCGGGCTGCACTGCGGTATTCGTCCCGATCCGGAGCGCCGCGATCTGGCCCTGATCGTCAGCGATGTGCCGGCGGCGGCAGCGGGTGTGTTCACCCAGAATCGAGTGCGTGCTGCTCCGGTGCGCCTCTGTCAGGAACGCTTGCCGTCCGATGAGGTGCGGGGCATCGTCATCTGTTCGGGCAATGCCAACGCCTGCACCGGGCCGCGCGGCCTGGAAGATGCCCGCACCATGACCGCTGTGGCGGCACAAGCTATCGGCTGCCGGCCGGAGCAGATGCTCGTCTGCTCCACCGGCGTTATCGGCCGTCCTTTGCCCATGCCGCAAATTGAAAACGGCATCCGTGCCGCTGCTGCTCGGCTCGCCGACACGCCCGCTGCCTTTGATGATGTCGCCCATGCTATTCTCACTACCGATACACGCCTCAAGACAGCGACACGGCAAATCGACCTCGATGGCGTGGCCGTCCGGCTGACGGGCTTGGCCAAGGGAGCAGCAATGATCGGGCCGAACCTGGCCACCATGTTGGCGTTCGTGTGCAGCGACGCCGCCATATCTGCAGCCGATCTTGCCGTGATCGCTCGCCGCGCGGCCGAGCAGACGTTCAACTGCATCAGCGTCGAAGGACACACCAGCACCAATGATACGCTGATATTGCTGGCCAACGGAGCCAGCGTGAGGCAACGAGCCGGAAGCACGGGCGATAGCCTTTCCGTCGCTAACGCTTCCGACTCATCTCGTTTGGCCGCCGCTGTGACGGAGGTATGTGGCGAGTTGGCCCGCGCCATCGCTGCTGATGCCGAGGGAGCCACACATCTGATTACCATCGAGGTTGAAGGGTTGCGCGACGACCGCGAGGCCTATCGCGTAGCCAAGACGGTCGCCGAAAGCGCCCTGGTCAAGACCGCTCTCCACGGGGCCGATCCCAACTGGGGCCGTATCGTGTCGGCGGCAGGCTATGCCGGTGTCGAATTCGAGGAGGAACACCTATCATTGTGGCTGGGGGATCTGCTGCTGTATCATGCTGGCGTGCCGCAGCCGTTTGATGTTAGCACAGCCTCGGCCTATCTCAAACGCGAACATGAGGTTCACCTACGTCTGCGCTTCACCTTAGGTCCGGGGCGCTGCACCTTCTGGACGTGCGATCTGACGCAGGAATACGTCCGCCTCAACGCCGAATATACGACGTGAATCATGGAGGGCACGCAAGCTGTGTGCCCTCCATAACGTTGCTTCAGTCGATGCGCGCAAAACGCCAGACCGGAACATGCGGCGGCAGAGAGCCGGAATAGTACGCCTGGGGGCCGATAGCCTCGCGCAGTTTCTTGAGCGCCTGCCGCCGCACGGTCACATAGTAATAATCGCAGCGAGCATCGCGCACCGTGTCCCAAACCTGATAAAGCCGATCCGCTTCTTGCAACGCTTCGTGTAACTCCCAACGCCCGGTTGGGTCCAGCGCTTGCCGGCTATCCAGATGCTGGCGATAGGCGCGGTTGAAGGACAAGAGTTCGTTAATCAAGCCGCGATCGGGAAAACGAATACAGTCGCACAATGGCGGCGCATCGCTCAATTCCTGGTAGCGCCGCCGCAATAATTTCAAGTCGGCGGCAAAATCCTCCGGCCGAGTCAGCACGTAGCGGACCTCCCGTGGGTCGAGGATTTCCCAAGAAATGGCGACCGTTTGCAAGGTCGGCCGAACCGTCGCAAACTCCTCTGCGGCGGCCGATTCGACCGCATCGGATGGGGGCGTCAACAGGGCTACAGCCAGGGCACAGTTCAGCGGGAACATATTGGCATTCTCCTGTCACAAGGATGCAGAGCGTCCGCGCGGCCGCCGAGCAAGCGGCGCGGATGCACCGGCAGACCTCGAACACGAGGGACTGTCGCGGATGTCCGATTGTTGGGCGAAGGACGGAAACGGCAGGTCGCGCTGAGGATGCTTCCTGGAAGGGGACCCGAGCATTGGGTCATTCGGAGCAGCAACCTCTTCTCTGTTAACCGTAGCTCAGGAATCCTTTCGCATCGAACCGGCGAGAGTCCTTCTCGCTCCATTTCGCCCTTTGAAGGTCCGTTTGTAGCGGACAGACTCGGCCTTCATCTTGAAATCTATCCTGAAATCTTGTTTTTCTCCAGCCGAGTTCGTCCCTTTCTCACAAGGCTAATCGTGCAATCGTCGTGCCAATTGGTGAACAAGAAGAGCGTTGGTCGTGTCTCCTCTTTCATCCCCGTGCTTCGGCGCGATCCTGTGCGTTATAACTTGTCTCTGAAATTGCCGTTACGTCGATTGGTCTTACAAATCATCGTTTTCGACTCCGCTATCTCTCTCGATCTCTTTTTTGCGTAGGCGCGAAAAATCAAAAATCCCACATACACTTTGCTACGGTTGTAGGCAGGAAATGAACAACCCCTTGGCTGGTAACACACGCCGCTTACGCGCAGGCATTCTTGACCTGCAGGGAAGCGGCATGCGCTACCAACGTGACCCAGCGGGCAGAATCTTTAGCGCCTAGAAAATGTTGCGTCGCCGCCCGGATTGGAGCAAAGGATCATGAAGACCGGGCGGCTCGTCGGGCGATGAGAGCGGCGACATAGCCGCCTTTGAAACCGCTATCGATGTTGACAACGACAACGTTGGCGGAGCAGGCATTGAGCATGGTTAACAGCGGCGCCAAACCGGAGAAGGCAGCGCCGTAGCCGATGCTGGTCGGCACAGCGATGACGGGACAATCGACCAATCCGCCGACGACGCTGGGAAGTGCTCCATCCATGCCGGCCACCACCACGATGGCATCGGCGCTCGAGAACTGTTCGCGGTGCCGCAGCAAACGATGAATCCCTGCCACGCCGACATCGGCCAGCAGTTTCACCTCACAGCCAAGGGCGCGAGCCGTGACAGCAGCTTCTTGGGCCACCGGCAAATCGCTGGTGCCGGCCGTGAGGACAACGACCCGACCGGTGGTCTGCCGCGGCGTCGTCGATGGCGCCGGCAGCCAGAAGGTGCGGGCCAGGCGATCTTGTTCGGCCTGCGGAAAGAGGAGAGCGAGATGGGCCGCTTGCTCTGCATTGACGCGCGTGGCCAGGCAATCCTGATTCGCCTCAATCAATTGGCGAACGACGCCTTCGACCCATTGCGGAGTTTTTCCCTCACAAAAGATCACTTCGGGGAAGCCACAGCGTTGTCGGCGGTGCAGATCGACCTGAGCGAAGCCGAGGTCGGCCACCGGCGGCTCCTGTATCCGCCGCAGCGCTGTCTCCACACTCAGTTGTCCGGCATAGACTTGTTCCAGGAGCATCCGCATCTCATCAGCAGTCATGAGTGGTCCTCAAGGAAGTGTTCCGTCGTGATGTTCTCAACTATTGTAGAAGCAGACACCCCCGCCGTGACTGTCCCATTGAACTTGACGGTGTCCGCCTGTCTCTCTACGATACGGTAGTTATCGCTCAGCGGCGATATGGCCCCGTCGTCTAATGGTTAGGACACGGCCCTTTCAAGGCCGCAACAGGGGTTCGAATCCCCTCGGGGTCACTGGAATACCCTATTGCTGAATGACTTGTGATGACGGAGGAGGACTCTTTTCCCTTCGCGCATCAGATGGTGTCTATTCCTATTTTTCGCTATTTCGGATACCGACTTTCTTGACTTGTTCTCGCACCTTGGCGAGGATCTTCTCTTCGATCTCCGGTCCCCATTTCGCTGGCATGCCGTAAGGAATCATCGACGTATCCCCTTCGTAGCCGCCTTCTTGAAGTACACGCAACGAAGGGATGTAGGCCATCACGTCGTTGGCGTAGCCGGTAATCCACAGCGGACGATCACGGCCCAGTTCGCGCTGGAGACGCAGTGAATAATCGACCACTACCTCGCCGCCCAGCGCGATCCATATCAGTTCGCCCAGCCGCCAGGTTTGTACCGGATAATAACGATATTGATTATCGATCTTGTCGCCCCGATCGAGCATTTTCAGGTAGTGCTCGGCTCGATTGCGGACGGAGTGTTGTTTGCTGCGGCGTTCCAGCTCCCATTGGGCGCGGCTGGGCAGTTTGTCGAAAGGCAGGGCGATGGTTGTGTAGGTAGCGGCGCTGGCGCCGGCGACCGGCGTTAAATGGCCGGCAAGTGTGTCCTCCACGGCGTCGGCCAACTCGCGGCCGTATTTCTTGCACAATTCGACCGTACCGCGCGGCAGTGGGTTGGCATCGGCGCCGCAGCCCATCCAGAAGAGGGCCGTCGCTCCGGGATGCTTGTCTTCCAGGTATTTCTGGGCGAAGCCAGCGTAATCGCCACACCATTGGTAGAATTGCAACGTCGTGTTGTGGCAGGCGTAGCCGAAGACAACGGCACGGAGCTGACCGTTGGGCGTGTCCACACGCAGCACCGGCACAGCATGATCGACGGGGCCATCGGGATTGGCGGCGTTGATAAAACCCTTGTCGGTCGGCTTGCGGCGATTGACGGCGAAACGTGCTGTGCCCTTGCCGAACGACAAGCGCGCCGGTTTCAAATCGGCGAGGGCGTGGAGGATGACATCGATCATCCAGTCTTTGAGTTTATCGGTGTAGGGACCGATCTTGGCTGCTTCGTTGGGCGGCATGTCGTACATGGTGGGCAGCGAATCACGGAGGACAGGACCGCAATGCGTGTGCGAGACGGTGAGCATCAGCCGTTCGCGGGGCAGCCCCGTGCGTTTTTGTACCTCTGCGGCGACCGGCGCGGAAAGCGACCGCGGGATGCCGACCAGATCGCTGCTCAGCAGCACCAGCCGACTGCCGTGCGGATCTTCCAGGGCCAGTGCTTTGACGTACAGTTCGGTGAGCTTGCCTTCTGCGGGCTTGTTGCGATTGGCATAGCCGGCCATCCACATAGGCTGCTCCGGCGTGATGATCTGCACAGCCACGCCCACTTTCCACTCGGCCGGCTTGGGCGCGGCAGTCGCCATGTGCCCCCCAGCAGAGCTTGGGGACGAAGGCACTGGGAACAAGAGAATAGGCAACAACAGCAGCAAGGATACGATACGCATGATGGTCCTCTTGCCTTGCTCACCCACCTATCTTTTACACTTCCGTCTCGTGCTTTCTGCAAGGCAGCCGTCGCTTGGTGCTAGCGGACAACCCGTAGAGCAAATATAAGGGAGATGCGCAGTCCGCCAAAGCCACCGAGAAAATGCCACTGCTGTCGATGTACGGCTGTCCCCCGACCAGGCGTCAGGGAACCACGGAATCCGGTAGGCGATGCGCCACATCTAGCTGCCTTGAAGTTAACCACGGTAAGAATGTCCTGCAAGCATTCTACAGCGCTTGCCGCGAGAAGCAGCATCCCTTACAACGGGATTGGATCAACCCTAATGGAGAAACGACCCATGCCGCGCATTCCGTTGTCTCTGAGTCTGTTCATTCTCTTTTTTGTGTCGGCGCCGCTGGCCGTCGCGGACGACGCCAAGGATTTCTTTTTCCGCAAAGGCGATTGCATCGTCTTTCTCGGCGATAGCATCACCGAGCAGTACCAATACTCCACCGATATAGAACTGTACTTGACAACGCGCTTCCCTGACGGCGGCATGACGTTCCTCAACGCCGGCATCGGCGGCGACACAGCCACCGGCGGCGCACGCCGCTTTGCCGAGCATGTCCTGGCCGAAAAACCGACGACGCTAACCATCGATTTCGGCATGAACGACGGCGGCTATGGCGCTTTCAATCCTATGGCCGCCAAGAATTATCTCGCCAAGACCGAAGAGATGCTCAAGGCCGCTCAGAAGGCTGGCATCCGGGTCGCCCTTATCTCGCCTAACGCCGTCGAGGTTCGCGTGCGGCCGCAATTGAAGACCTATCTGGAGACGCAGCAGCGGTTTTACGCGCCTCTCAAAGAGCTAGCCGAAAAGTACAAGGTGCCGTTCGTCGATCAATACGCCGTAACGCGCAAGGTGTTGGAAAAGATCGAAGCAGACAATGCCAACGTCCATCCCTTTCCCGACGGCATTCACACCAACGGGGCCGGCGGCCTGCTCATGGCCCATACCATTCTCACCGGCCTGAAAGCGCCTGCCATCGTCAGCACTGTCGAAATCAACACCGCTGCCAAAGAGACCAAGACGATCGATTGCACTGTCGAGGAATTGAGTGTAACCTCCGACACGATCTCATTCCAACGCAAAGACATGGCGCTGCCAATGCCAATCCTGCCGGACTGGCGGCCTATTCTCCCCTATATAAACGACTTAAAAGACCTTAATTATTATGGCCTGAAAGTGACGGGACTGAGCGACGGCAAGTACGCCCTGAGTATCGACGGTCACAAGGTCGGCGAATATCCAGCGGAGGAGTTGAGCAAGGGCGTCAATCTCGGCAATCTCGGCACAGGACCGCTATTCGAGCAGGGGCAGGAAGTGTTCCGGATGATAACGGCGAAGAACGAAATCGTCCACAAACGGTTTCGCCAAGTAGTGATGGCTCAGCCGGTGTATTGGTTGGCCGATGTCTACAAGGAACGCAAGCCGAAGGAATTGAAAAAACTCATGGAGGAGATCCAAGCGCGTCAACAAGCGATCTACAAGAAAGCCCAGCCGGTGGTCCATCGCTTCGAGCTGAAGGCAACGAAATAGACAGTGAAACGCTGCTCCAATTCGCTATTTCTAGGCGAGCGGCGCAGAAAAGGCAGCCTACGTCGAGCTGGTCGGTGTAGGCGACGTTTTGCGAGACATGCCGCTTTTTGCGGCTGCCTGCATCTCTCCGTTCCTTTGGAGTCAACTTGCCAGCCGGCATGGGAGCTTGTTCAGAGGAGGTGTATGTGGCCGTCGAAAGCAGTATTATGCCGGAGCCGAGCGCCGCGGGAGACGGACTAAGTGAGGTTGAACGCCTCCTGGAGACACGCCAGCGCCTCTTCACCGTGCGCACGATCGACGACCACGCTAATGCGCACCTCACTGGTGTTAATCATGCTGATGTTGATGCCGCGCTCGGCCAATGCGCCGAACATGCGACGGGCGACGCCGGTGTGTGTGCGCATGCCGACGCCATGCACGAATAGTCGGGCGATGCCGGCATCGGCGGCCACGCGTGTCGCCGGATCGAGTGTGCCGACCACTTCGCGCGTCACTTGCAGAGCGCGGTCGAGGTCGGCCTGCGGCACGCTGAACGATAGCTCGGTACGACCGAGCGATAGGTTCTGCACGATCATGTCTACGATGATGCCTGCCGAGGCCACCGCCTGGAAAACACGCGAGCAACATCCCGGCTTATCGGGCAGACCAAAGATGGTGATGCGTCCCTGATCAGTGTCCAAGAGCACGTCGCTGACGACGATGTCTTCCATACTAGTCAATTGCTGCGTCAGGGCGGCAAGGTCGCGGTTAGACTTCGGCGAGATAGCGCCGGCAGGACGGCGCTGGAATTGATGGCTGCCCTTGCCGCCGGGCTGGCCAGCGCCCGGTCGCGGCTGGCCGAGACCAAACGCCTGATGCACCGCCCGCAACGCTTTGACGCCTTCCTTGCGGCTGACCAGGACAGAGATCTTGATGTCGGCCGTGGTAATCATTTTCATGTTAACGTTCTCAGCCGCCAAGGCTGCAAACATGCGTTCGGCAACGCCGCTGTGCGTGCGCATGCCGGTGCCGACGATCGACACCTTGCTGACCTGTTCATCAAATTCGATGGACGCACCCAGCTCAGCGGCCAACGGCCGCAGCACGCTCAGCGCCGCCGGCAGTTCGTCGCCCAGCACGGTGAAGCCGATCGCCGCCTTGCCGCCTTCGCCGACGTTTTGGGCGATCATATCCACGACGATATGGTGATCGGCCATGGCCGCAAAGACGCGATGACTGATACCCGGTTGGTCCGGCACGCCGTTAAGCGAAATCCGCGCTTCATCACGGCCCAGAGCAGCGCCGCATACTACCACGTCGCGCATCCACTCTGCCTCCGGTACAATCCATGTTCCCTCGGCATCGCTGAACGATGAGCGAACATGAATAGGCACATCGAATTTTTTGCCGAACTCGATACTGCGCGAGTGCATGACACCGGCGCCGACGCTGGCCAATTCCAGCATTTCGTCGTAGCTGATAAAATCCATCTTCCGCGCTTCGGGCACGATGCGCGGATCGGTGGTGTAAACGCCGTCCACATCGGTGTAAATTTCACAGCCCACGTCGCCATTGCACTCCTGGGCCGGATCGTGTTTCATGACGGCGGCCAAGGCGACGGCGGTGGTGTCGGAGCCGCCGCGGCCCAACGTGGTGATGTTCCAATTTTCATCGATGCCCTGAAAACCGGCGACGATGACAATCTGCCCTTCGGCCAACGCCTGGCGCATGCGGGCCGTCGAGATGCTTTTGATGCGTGCCTTGGTATGGGTGCTATCGGTGACGATGCCGACTTGAGCACCCGTGAAGCTGATAGCGCGTTCGCCAAGCGTTTGAATGGCCATCGCCATCAGGGCGATAGAGATTTGCTCGCCAGTGGATAAGAGCATGTCCATCTCGCGGGCCGGTGGCTGCTCGCTGATTTCCTTGGCCAACTCGATTAGCTCATCGGTGGTATCGCCGCGGGCGCTGACGACGACGATAACCTGATTGCCTTCCTGCTTGGCGCGGATGGCGCGCCGTGCTGCAGCCATGATCCGCTGAGCATTCGCTACACTGGTGCCGCCGAATTTTTGCACGATCAGACGCATTTCTGCTATCTACTTTCCGCAATAAATCACATGTTTTTCTTCCCGCGTTCCCTCGTCCCCCAAAACTCTGTTTGGGGAACCCCAGAAACCAAGGAACACTTTCTTTGTAGCTGACTGTGATTCACGCGGCAGCGCGGCGCGGGCGGGACTGGATGTCAAACAAACCGAACACGTCTTCCTCCGTCAATCCCAAGGACGGTGGTGGGCCATTTTGTTCGATCAGCTCATTGAAAAGCTGCCGTTTCTTTTCCAAAACCTCATGAATGCGTCCCTCGATGGTGCCTTGGCTGAGGAAGCGCGTTACGAACACTGGGGACTTTTGGCCCAGACGATGAGCGCGATTGATGGCCTGGTCTTCGATGGCAGGGTTCCACCAGCGATCGAACAGGAATACGTAATTGGCGAATTGCAGATTCAGTCCCACACTGCCGGTGCCGTAGCTCATCAGCAGGACATGCTTGGTCGGATCATTCTTGAAACGATCGAGGATGCCTTGCCGCTCTTTGTGCGGCACCTGGCCATGATACAGCAACGGCCCAAACTCATGCAGCGCGGCGGCCAAAAATTCCAGCGGCTCGACCCATTGCGAAAAGACGATGGCCTTGCGGCCACTCTCGGCCACTTCGGTCATGTCAGCCAGCAGCCGTTCCAGCTTGGCGCTCTGCTTGGTCAGCGGATCGAAATTGCAGATCTGCTTGAGCCGCATGACCAGCTCAAAGACATGCTGCACCGTAATGGTATCGCCCAGGGCGTTGAGATGGATGACGCCTTCTTTCTCGGCCCGATCGTAGGCCACCCGCTGCGCCGGTGTCAGTTCTACTTCCGTGTCGCGAATGATGCGCGGCGGCATGTCCCCGGCTACTTCTTCCTTGGTCCGCCGCAGAATGCAATCGCTGGTCAGGGCTGGCAACTGGCGGGCCGGTGTCTCCGGTGGAATACGATCCGGATCGACAAAGGCGAAAATATTGACAAGGTCATCAGTACGGTTTTCGATGGGTGTACCGGTCATGGCCCAGCTACGACGGCGATGCAGGCGGCGCACCACTTGCGCCGTCTTCGAGTCCTTATTTTTGATACGCTGCGCTTCATCGAGGACCACCACGTCGAAATGCACTTTTTCGTCGCCTACTTCTTCGGCGTCGCGCGTCAGCAACTCGTAGTTGATAAGCTTCAACGGACAATTGGAGACGTGCCAGATGGCCCGGCGTGTTTCGGTATCGCCGGTGATGACCTCGAACGGTACGTCCGGCGCCCACAGGCGCAGCTCACGCGTCCAGTTGATGACCAGCGGTTTAGGGCAAACAACGAGAGCATTGCGAATCAGTCCTGCGTGGAAGAGTAGGCGCAAGGCGATGAGGACCTGGGCGGTCTTGCCCAGTCCCATCTCATCAGCGAGCAGGGCGGCATCGCGCGGCATCAGGAAAGCGATGCCACGGAGCTGATAGTCATACGGCTGAAATGGCAACGACACCTGTTTGTTGGCGAAGATGTCTTCGAGTGGCGGCTGTAGCAGGTACAGCAGGCGGTCCTTGAACTGCACTGTCTCGCGCGGCGGACGCAGCCTTGTCCGCTTTCCGTTTTCTGCTTTCCGTTGCTCGCTTTCCGATCCTGGCTTGGGAAAGACAGAGAGCGACGGACGGCTAGCAATTTGATCGGGCGGCGTCGGGAAGCGCCATCCTTGCGTCGTCACGTCCAAGGTGATTTTGCCGAGCGAACGCACCCAGGGTGGATGATTCAAGAGAGCTGCTTGCCGGACGCTCACTTCCAGCGGTCGCTCAAAACGTGGATGCGTGTGTACTTCCACCGAGAGCGATAAATCGAACTGGTCAATGTGGAGAAGTGATACGGGATCTTCCGGTGGAGGTGTTGGCAGCATTGTGCCTGCTGCTATCGACTCCATTATGCTGTCTCTCACTGGTGTGCAATCCCTCATGCAATCTAGCTCGCCGGAAAAATCGTCATAGCTGGAGGCAAAGATATTCTGGCGAAGCACGGGGGGCCGCGTCGCCTACTAGATTCGGGCGGAAGGAAGAAAAGACTTTAACGAAGCAGGCTTCTGACAATTTTTCCGCACCATTCTGTGCTCTTATAATCATGTTGCAAAAACTTTCTGGATCGGCACCGATTACCGAGGATAATTCGCGTACGCCCCTACGCCGAAAAACAACTATTCAGCCAGCACGCTCTTCTCCTGGTTGCTACTGTCCGCTAGGGTGACAAAAGTGCCATCGCCCCATACCCAGAAGCCAGAGCCGATGACCGAGAACTTTTCCCTGCCTGTCGTGCGTCTGAAAATCGCTCGCCGCTCCGCCCATCCGTGGATTTTCCAAAAAATGGTCGAGAAGCCAGCTACGCGCCTGGCGCCGGGTAGTGTTGTGGACATTCTCGATCGTGGTGGTCAATGGGTCGGCCGTGGCTTCTACAACGGCCATTCGCGCATTGCTTTGCGCGTGTTGACCAGCGATCCAGCTGAAGTCATCGATGACGCCTTTTTCGCTCGGCGTATCGGCCAAGCTGTTGCTCTACGCCGCGATTGGCTTGGCCTGGACGCTGTCAGCAACGCCTACCGGATTGTCCATTCTGAAGGCGACGGCCTGAGCGGCTTGGTCGTCGATCGATTTGGGCCGTTGCTTGTGTTGGAATTTTTCTCCGCCGGCATGTATCGCTTTCGTTCGGCCATTGAGTCGGCGCTGGGGAGTCATTTTCCGGAGAGTCGTTTCTACTGGTTCGCCGAGGAACACATTCAGAAGCAAGAATCGTTCGATTGCCGTTCTCCGGAGCTGCCGCCGCCGGAGATCATCACGGAGCATGGCGTGCGTTTTCGCGTCGCACCAGGCAGCAAACACAAGACCGGGTTTTTCCTCGATCAGCGCGACAATCGCCGTCGTCTGGCGTCGTTTTGCCAGGGCAAACGCGTGCTCGATCTGTGCTGCAACAGCGGTGGTTTTGCTGTCTATGCCAAAGCACTTGGCAACGCCAGTGAAGTGGTGGGCGTGGATCTCGACGAACAAGCCCTGGCCCTGGCGCGGCAGAATGCTGGACTGAATCAGGTGCGTGTGCGTTTCGTGCAGGCCGACCTGTTTCCCTGGCTGCGCGACATTATCGCTGCAGGGCAGCGTTTTGATGTGATTGTCCTCGACCCCTCCAAACAAACGCGCGAGCGCGAAGAGCTGGGCTATGCCATGAAACGCTATCTCGACATGAATCGTTTGGCCTTACAGGCGGTGTCGCCAGGCGGCATCTTTTTAACCTGTTCCTGTACCGGCCTGGTGAGCGAGGCCGATTTTCTCGATACTATCCGCCGCGCTGCCTGGCAAGCCGGCCGCAGCGTACAAGTGCTGAACATCGCTGGCGCCGGGGCCGATCATCCGTTTCTGTTGCACGTGCCGGAGGGGCGGTATTTGAAGGCTGTGTTCTGCCGTGTGGATATAGTACAATCGGTAGCGTCCCATTGAGGAGCGAAATCATGCAGATGGTGAAAAATTGAATTCCGGATCAGGAGGGGTGCGCGAAAGAGGGTTCGCCGTCCTGGTCCGCTGGGGACGAGGCGATTGTTACCCAGATAACATCTTCATCATTCCCGAACCAGGATTGCAAGTATTGCGGGAAATGGGAATCTCTTTTGTGGAATTGGGGCGTGGAGGGCTGGATTATGCTCAGAAAGCGTGCGGCCATGCTCGAAATCAGCGATCCTGTTCGTATCCCCGACGAGGAGTTCTCTTGGAGCTTCGTCCGAGCAGGCGGGCCGGGCGGACAGAACGTCAACAAAGTCGCTTCCAAGGCCGTGCTGCGTTGGAACATCGCCGCCAGTCCCAGTCTTCCCGAGGACATTAAGGCACGGCTGCAAAAGCAGCAGCGCCACCGCATTACTAACGACGGCGATCTGTTGCTTAGCTCGCAACGCTACCGGGATCAGGAACGCAATCGTCTCGACTGTCTGGAAAAATTGGCGGAGATGCTCCGCGCTGCGGCGACAGCGCCGAAGGTGCGGCGTCAGACGAAACCCTCGCGCGCCTCACGCGAGCGTCGGCTGGCAGCGAAAAAACGGCATTCCGCGCTCAAATCGTCCCGTCGCATCCAAGAGGAGTAAGGCTAACAGGAAGCGCTGCCGGGCAGGCTGATAGTATGCCGCGATCTAAATGAGGGTACGCGATTGTGCAACAGCCTGGAACCCTTGAAGGGATGGGCAGGAGGGAAAGAAAATGGGAATAGCCGAGGTAACTCAACAAGCAGGTCCCACCCCTGCAGGAAGATATTCCCATGCCTATTAAATAGTGGACCCCAAAAACTGGACCACTAGCTAACCGCTATTTCTCAGAACCGCTCTCGTTTCGCCTTTGGCGGATACTGGGAAGACGGTTGGAGACGAATCGGATCGTCGTTAGACCGCACCCACGCATGGGGCGAGGGCTTGCCGCAGGCCGTCATCTTCTTTTCTGACCTCAGGATGGACACGCCGGCCCGGCATTCCCACAGCTGGGCAATGATGCGGGCCAAGTGCTTGAGCACACCGGTCGTGTTGGCGATGTCCGGTCCGACGGCCGCAGCAATGCCCGCAGCGGGTGAGCGCCGCCGCTTCGACGAAGAGGGCTTGCATGGCGCCCCGATAGTTGGTGGCAAGAGATTGTCACTATATCTCTTTTCTCTTTATGCCAATTGCGGAACCATTGCGCCAGTCCTCGGGTGAGAAAGAGGGGCCCGGTGCGAGAAAACATCGGTTCCTCACGACTGGAGCGGATCGAGGTTGCTACTTAGGGACAAGCTATTCCATACTGCTCGCCACGACAGCCTTCATTTTCTCTAGCCCGGTGCGCGCCACCGCCAGGGCGTCGCGCTTCCAGTATTCGCGATTGAATAGCTCCAGCGATAGCACCCCACGGAAACCGATGCGGCGCAGATCGCGCAGGAATACCTTCAAGGGAGCGATACCTTCTCCAGGATAGATGCGCTGGGCGTCGGTGATGGCGGCGCGCGGCGGATCGGCGGGGTAGTCGTTCATGTGCAGGACGTGCAGGGCCGAGCCGTTGAGCAGGTTTATTCCCTCGAAGCCGGAGCCGCCTTTGTACAGATGATAAACATCGGCCAGAATGCATGCCTCTTTGTGGCCGCTCTCGATGGCGATAAGCGCAGCCTCGCCCAGGCGACTCAGCGTTTTGGAGAAGCCCCACACTTCAACCTGGGGGATGACGCCAATTTGCGTGCCGATGTCCAGAAGCACTCGATAACGTTCGGCCGCCGTCAACGGGGAAATAGCGGCTCCGGTGGTGGCGCCAGAGGGCGGAGCAGCGATGCGCTTGCCGCCGATCTGTTTCACCATGTCCATGCCGCGCCGGGCGTTTTCCAGTCCCTTTTTGCGTTTGGCGTCATTGTCCACGATCCATTCGAAGAAATCGATGGCGCTTTCGACGCTCAGACCGCGATCGGTGATGCGTTTGCCCAGGTCTTTCAAGCTACCGCCACTCTTGACATAGTCCTCGAGCTCGCGCACCCACGGTTCGATGGCTTGATAACCGGCCCGGGCGGCAATCTCGATTTCCTCGACGATCGACAGCTTTTGCCCCATGAGGGTCGCTGTATTCAGACCGTAGCGGAACAGATTGTCCTCTTTACTGTCTTTTTTGTCCTCTGCTGATGCGGCAAGAGGCATCATCAATCCGCCGGCAGCTACTGCCGTTGCGGTCAGCCACGTTCGTCGTGTCAGGTTTGCGGTCATAGAGTTCCTTTCCAATCCGATTAGCGACGCTTTGCAGAAGCGTCCTGTAGCTCCGACGACGCTTCGTAGAAGCGTCGCTAACCGGAGCCCTTATCCGCCTTGCAGTTTTTTCAGAGCAACCTTGGCGGCCTCGCTGATAGCCTTTTGTGGATCGCGCGTGGCCGCAGTCAGACGTGTTACCACTGCCTTACTCTGATCGCCCAGGCCATCGGTGCCAAGATTGCCCAGCGCCTCGATGGCCGTGATGCGGACTTCGAGAACATTATCATCCATAGCGGTGAGCATGTCGTCGATAGCGGCCTTGCGTTCGTCGCCGAGTTCTCGACCCATCTGACTGATGGCGTGCAGCGACAGCGAGCGAACAAACTGATCGTCGTCCTTAAGGGCCGTCCGCAGGGCGGGCAAGGCCGGCCGGGCATCTGGCCCTATTTGATCCAGCGCCTCGGCACAGGCGCGGCGCAAGACCGCATCAGAGTCTTTGGCCGTCAGCGCGGCAGCCAATGCCAGCACAGAATCGGCGGCTTTTGATCCCAGTTCCCCCAGCGCTTCCGCACAGGCGCGGCGCAGCTCGGTATCATTCTTGGCGTCAGCGAGGATTTCCTTCAAAAGGGGCACGGCTTCGGAAGAGCCGATGTGGCCCAAAGCATAAGCACAGTGGACACGAGTTAAGCGTTCCAGCTTGGTGTTTTTAAGGGCGTTCTGCACCTCGGCGAGGGCTTCATCAGCGTTGCGGCCGAGCAGCCGCAGGGAGCGGGCCGCCTCGGTGCGGGTGCCGGCATCGGCATCTTTCAGGGCCAAGGCCAAGACATCGACGGCGCCGATTGTCCGTCCTTTCATCTCGCCCAGCGCTTTGGCGGCGGCGCGGCGAACGGCAGCTTTCGCATCGCTTCGCAACGATGCTGCCAGAGCATCGCGGATTTTATCGATGGGAATGTCATCCTCCTCGCGGGCCTTGGCGGCGATGCTGCCCAGCGCCAGGGCGGCGCGAGCGCGAATGTTCTCTTCAGTATTCTCGCGCACGGCGGCGATCAACGCCTGGGTCACCTTGCGGCTTTTTCGCGGCCCAATCAATTGTACGGCTATCAAACCTGCCTGACGATCACGCAGCTCTTTGCCGTTTTGCAATTGCTCGATCCATTCAGACAACTTCTTGCCCCGAAAGGTGGGTTCTTCATCCTCGGCGCGGAGCAGGCGAAACGAGCCGGAAGCGTAAGCGACGGATATACAGAGGATCGGCATAATCATCCACGAACGAATCGAGACCATGGCGAAAACCTCGCTCTTGACGAACGCTGCGTAAGCCGCTAAGAAAGACGAGCGGTCCTGTATTCCGTAACGTCGCGTGACAGCCTGTGGTCCACCGACCTCAGGCATTTTTTATGTTTACCAGGGGGCGATGCCTCGCAGGAACATCGTCAACTGAAATTATATTTCCATCAAGGTGAAGCACCATGCCCTGCACCTGTGTCGTCGGTCTGCAATGGGGCGATGAGGCCAAAGGGAAAATTGTCGATCTGCTCACCGACAGCCATGACTTCGTGGTCCGTTATAACGGCGGCGCCAACGCCGGCCATACCGTTGTCTGCAATGGGCAGACTTTCAAATTATCGCTGTTGCCCACAGGGGTGCTGCGCCCCAAGGTACAGGCAGTAATTGGCAACGGCGTCGTCGTTTATCCGCCACGCTTCCTGGAAGAAGTCTCTAACCTCCGCCAGGCTGGCGTCGCCATCGGCGCCAATCTCGTTGTCAGTGACCGCGCCCACGTTATTTTTCCTTATCATCTGGAAGAAGAGCGCCTCAACGAAGGCGGGACGGGCAAAGCCATCGGTACCACCGGCCGGGGCATCGGTCCTTGCTACCAGGACAAGGTGGGCCGGCAGTTCGCCATCCGTCTGGGGGAAATGCTCCACCCTGATCACCTACACGAACGGCTTGTTCTTATTGTGGAGCGGAAAAATCGTCTTTTGCGCGCTCTCAGCTCGGAGGCGCGCCAGTTCGACGCTGATTCGATTTACCAGGATTATTTGGCCTGTATGGAACAAATCCGTCCGCATGTCGCCGACACTTCGCGCTTGCTGCACGAGGCCCTGGGCAAGGGGCAGGGCATTCTCTTCGAGGCCGCCCAGGGTACTCTGCTCGACGTGGACCACGGCACCTATCCTTACGTGACCAGCTCCAACAGCTCGACGGCGGGCGTGTGGAGCGGTTCAGGTGTGCCAGCACGCAAACTCGATCGCATTGTCGGCGTCATCAAAGCGTATTCGACGCGCGTCGGCCGCGGTCCTTTTCCCACTGAGTTGGACGATGGCCCCGACGGCATCGGCGAGCGCATCCGACGGACGGGCCGCGAGTATGGCACTGTCACCGGCCGGCCGCGCCGTTGTGGGTGGTTTGACGCCGTGGCCACGCGCTACAGTGCCGCTCTCAACGACGCCGATGAGTTGGCTGTCATGCTTCTGGATGTACTCAGTGGTTTGCCGGAGGTCCGCATTGCCATCGCTTACGAATTGGACGGCCGGCGCGTCGATCACTTTCCCACGGATGCGTTTGTGCTGGAACGTTGCCGGCCGGTTTATGAAACGCTGCCGGGATGGCGTCTGGACATCTCCGCCGCTCGCCGTCTCGCTGATTTGCCGGCAGCGGCGCGACGCTATGTCGAGCGCCTCGGCGAATTGCTGGGGCGACCCGTTACGATCATCTCTGTGGGGCCGGATCGGGAACAGACGATATTGGCCAAATGAGGACGATTAGGCGATGACCTTGTCCACTCGTTCCCCGAAATCGCCGGAGGCGCTGCAACGTCTGGCCGAGGTTGGCCTGAAACCGGAGGGCCTGCCCGATCACATCGCTATCATCATGGACGGCAACGGCCGCTGGGCCAGGCAGCGCGGATTGCCGCGTATCGAGGGCCATGCCCGCGGCGCCCACAGCGTCCGCACCACTGTTGAAGAATGCTGCCAGCTCGGCATCGGGCAACTGACGCTGTATTGTCTCAGCAGTGAGAACTGGAAACGGCCGCGGACAGAACTCGATTTCCTTATGACGCTGCTGGAGCGCTATCTCGTCGAGGAACGCCGAGAAATTCTCGATCAAAACATCCGCTTCACCACTATCGGCCGCCGCAGCGATTTGCCCGCCAACGTGCTACGCGAGATCGACGAAAACATTCGGCTCAGTCAGGATAACACCGGCATGTGTCTATGCCTGGCCATCAACTACGGCGGCCGCACCGAGTTGATCGACGCCGTTCGCGACATAGCCCGTCAGGTGCGCGACGGCAAACTTGGCCCCGACGCCATTGATGAGGCGGTCATCAGCAATGCGTTGTATACCGCCGGTATGCCCGATCCAGACCTGCTCATCCGCACAGCCGGCGAGATGCGCGTCAGCAATTTCTTGCTCTGGCAAATCTCCTACGCCGAATTATGGGTGACAGAACGCTGCTGGCCGGACTTCGACCGCGACACGCTGCACCAGGCCCTGCGCGCCTATGCAGGACGCGAACGCCGCTTTGGCGGCATCCTCAGCGATGACTAGCCGGGACCATTGCCATGCTCAAAACCCGGATGTGGATGGGATCGTTCCTGATTCTGCTAGTTATCTGTGTTCTTCTCTTCGATCCGGCACCGTGGTATCCCTTTCTTCTGTTATTGGCGATTTTTCTTGCTGCGGCCGGCAGTGTGGAGCTGCATCAGCTCCTCGGTGCAACGCACGGTTTGCCGGTGTGGTTGAGCGGGGGGGCTGTCCTGCTGGTCCTGCTGGCCAACTGGCCAGCCCATCTGTGGCCGAGTTTGTTCGGCAACGACTCCTGGCGTCTTGTCCTCGCTGTCTTCACAGTCGTGGTGTTGCTGAGCTTTGTTGTGGAAATGGTCGCGTTTCGCCCGCCTTCGCAGAGCGCCGAAGTCCCCCCAACGAGTAGTGGCGGCGTGGTGATCCGTCTTTCCTTGCTAGTGTGGATAACGGTTTACCTTGGATTATTACCCAGTTTTCTGGTACAGCTGCGTTGGTTCAGCGTGGCCGCGCTCGCTCTGGGTATTTTTGTACCCAAGTGCTGCGACATTGGCGCCTACTTTACCGGCCGGTTGCTGGGCCGGCATCCGATGGCGCCCATGCTCAGCCCCAAGAAGACCTGGGAGGGGCTGATGGGCGGACTGCTCTTGTCAGCGGCGGCGGCGGTCGCTATCAACCGCCCCCTGTCCGTGGTGCCGGGCGGCGATCCGGCCGCTGCCGCCTTCGGCCTGGTTGTCGGCGGCGCCGGCGTCCTGGGAGACTTGGCGGAATCGATGATTAAGCGCGATTGCCGGCGCAAAGATGCCTCGCAGCTGATGCCCGGCTTCGGCGGCGTGCTCGACGTGATCGATTCCATTCTCTTCGCCGCTCCCATCGCCTACTTTTGGCTGCTATGCTAAGGGCTGGCTGCAGGGCACGCTGACCGCTTGCTCTACAGTTTTGTCCCCATGCACTAAAGGAACTTGTCTTGCACAGGGAGTGTCATTGAGATATGCGTCCCCTGGTTGTATCCCCGGACACGGAGATGAGCGAGAAAACCATCACACTGGATAGCCGTGACGAAGCAGTGCTGCTGTTCGGCAGTCGCGATCAATATCTGCGGGAAATTCGCACGCAGCTAGGCATGCAACAATTAGTCGGCCGCGGCAATCAGATTTTGCTCAAGGGTAGCGAGGACCAGTTGGCCCTGGCCATGCGCGTTTTCGAGCAGTTGCGGAGCTTATTGCGCCAACAGGGCAGTTTATCGAGCGAAGATGTCAAGACGGTGTTGGAACTGGTGACACAAGGAGGCGAAGCGATTGATCTGCCGTCCGGCAAGCCTGCCGAGACGGTCAGCCGCTATGTCCGTCCACGTACCGATGGCCAGGCCCGTTACGTCCGCGCCATGCGCGAAAATGATCTAACCATTTGTGTAGGTCCGGCGGGAACCGGCAAAACTTGGCTGGCCGTCGGCATGGCTGTCAGCCTGTTGCGTCAAGGCACAGTTAAGAAAATCGTCCTGGTACGCCCGGCAGTCGAGGCTGGCGAACGTCTCGGCTTTTTGCCCGGCGACATCGCTGCCAAGGTCAACCCATACCTGCGGCCGCTCTTCGACGCCCTCAACGACATGATGGAGCCGGAGCAGGTCAAGCGCTATATGGAAAATGACATCATTGAGATCGTTCCGTTAGCGTATATGCGTGGCAGGACCTTAAATCAGGCCGTCATCATCCTCGATGAGGGGCAAAACACCACCGTGCCGCAGATGAAAATGTTCCTGACGCGCATGGGCAACGGCTCGAAAATCATTGTCACCGGCGATGTTACTCAGGTAGATCTGCCCAAGCAAACGCGCAGCGGCTTGACCGACGCTGTTCACCGCTTGCGCGATCTCGAACGTATCGCCATCATCTACCTCGATGAGCACGATATCGTTCGCAATCCGTTAGTTCAACAAATCCTGCGGGCCTACGAGGAAGAACGGCCCCGCAAGAAAAAGGAGTAACGCAGTCCGCGATCTGAGCCGCGACCGTAAGGGAGTGGTGCGGAAAGCGAATTGCGGACTAATATTATGTTTGGTCCTTTCAAGAAGCCTTCACGGCTGAGCCAATGGAATGGCCGGCGGCGCTCTTCACGCCGCGACGATCCGGAGTTGCCCAACCTGTTTTGCCGCGTCGTATTGTTGCGGCTGATGGCCGTGCTGGCAGTAGTGCTCGGCGCCACTTACCTCGCGCACAACTGGGGCGGTCTGATAACATATCGCGTCGATGAAGTCCGGCCTTACGACCTGCGCGCTCGCGTTGCTTTCGAGATTGTAGATGAGGAAGCGACGACTCATAAGCGCGAGGAGGCGATGAAAAAGCTGCCGCCAGATTTGCAACGCAATCCCAAAGCATGTAAGGAGGCCCGCGAAAAAGTAGAGCCGGTCATGCGTGAGATCCCTCCCGGTGCCTTGTTGGTCCAGCGCGACGTCCCCATTAGCGATAGCCAGTATGAACTGTTGAAAGCGGAAAACCGCGCTTACTGGGCCAGTCAAGGCGGCGCTATCTGGCGGCGCACTTTTTCCATCTTCCTTATCTTCACCTTGTTGGCCTTGCTCGTCATCCTTTATGTGGTCCGCTTTCAGGAAGGTTTGGCTTCCAGCCTGCGCATGGTTGTCGGCGTATGCGCCATTGTGTTGCTGACCCTGGTGATCGGTCTATTCTTGTGCTACGAGGTCTGTTGGCACGTGGTCCTCATCCCCTTGACAGTGACGGCCCTGATTTTGACCGTCGCCTATAATCCGCCCTTTGCTTTGCTGATGTCGCTAAGCCTGTCGTTGGCCATGATCGTCATGCTGGACGGCTCCCTCAACGATTTACTGGTGGCCATGGGCGGGCAAGCGACGGCCATTCTGACCTTGCGCAATATCCGCACCCGCACGCGGCTGGTCAAAGTCGGCATCGGCGCCGGCTTCGCCTACCTGGCTATGACCTTGGCCACGGAATTGTACACAGGTCAGACCTGGGATCTGATTATCAGCGATTCCATCTGGGCACTGGTATGGGGTGTCTTGGCTGGCTTTATCGTCAGTGGGTCGTTGCCAGTGGTTGAACGCTGCTTCGCCATTGTCACCGATGTTAGTCTGCTGGAATTGGGTGACGGCTCGCATCCGCTGTTGCAGGAATTGGTCCGCCGCGCTCCCGGTTCCTATACCCATAGCATGACCGTGGCTACCCTGGCTGAGCCGTGCGCCGAGGCCATCGGCGCCAATCCGCTCCTGGTCCGCGTCGGCAGCTATTTTCACGACATCGGCAAGATGCTCAAACCGCAATATTTCATCGAGAACCAGTCCGGCGAAAACCGCCACGATTCATTGGAGCCGGCCTTGAGCACGCTCATCATCATCGGCCACGTCAAGGACGGCATCGCTCTGGCCGAGCAGTATCGCCTGCCGCGGCCGATCATCGATTTCATTCAGCAGCATCATGGCACCACCCTGGTCGAATACTTCTTCCGCGAGGCGCTGCGGTTGCAAGAGAGTCAAGGTCATGCCGTAGCGCGGCCGGAAGGCCAACCCCATCCGCTAGAGCCGAGCTTCCGTTATCCTGGCCCCAAACCACAGAACCGCGAGAACGGCATCGTCATGCTCGCCGACGCGGTCGAAAGCTCCAGCCGCGCCCTCTCTTCTCCGACGCCTGCCAGTCTGCGCAAGCTCGTCCACGATCTGCTCATGAAACGCCTGCTCGACGGCCAATTCGAGGAAAGCGGCTTGACCCTGACCGAGTTGCACATTATCGAAGAGACGCTGTGCAAAGGACTGATCGCCCTGTATCACTCGCGCATCAAATACCCGGAGCCGGCACCGAACGAACGCAAGGCGTCGTAATCCGAGCCACGAACGTAAGAGAACAGAGAAGAAGACCGCCCTGGGGAATAGGAGGGAAGAAGCCGATTCTTTTTCTGGCTCCCTATTCCCTCTATTCTGAGCCGTCTTCCTCACTCCCGTCGATTCTGCCGGCAGCATAATCGGTCCTCACCCAGACCATTTTCCCGGAATGGACCGCAAGATCCCATCTCTCCGCGTCCGATAGAAATGGTGCTGCGGAATGCAGCGCTTTTTCGCCGCTTGACGAATAAGTGAGGCCATTCATGGGACGCTTCGTGCTGCGTGTGGGGATAGGGACCAGTTTGCTCGCTGCTCTGCTGACATGTGGTTGTCAGCATAATCGTTGCTGTTGCTCGAAGGGCTACGCTCCGGCCGCGGTGGCACAAGCCGTACCGCTCGCCTCGCCCTCGCGCCCACCCCTGGCGACGAGCACTCCTGCCCAAGCCAAGACCATCAGCCCGCCACCAGCTTCTTCGCCCGTTCCTACTGTCCATACCGCTGCTAAGCTGAATCCCGCCAGTCTCGAGCAGGATTCGCTGTCTTCCCGGACAGAAGCCTATTCGGAAGTGCAGGCACCGGTTTTGGAGCGCTTTGGGCATGATCCGAATTACCGCTGGCTGATGGGCACTCTGGATTATTCTCGAATTCAGGGAGCCTGGTTGTTGCGCTATGTTCCCTTTGAAGAAGACGATCGCTACGGCGGCTGTGTGACGCTGATGGGGATCGTATCGGAGAAAGTGCTTAAGCCAGGGCAAAACGTGCGTGTGGAAGGAGAATTGATAGATCCGGAAAGTCGACAATTGCGTCCGGCCTTTCAGGTGCGGAACATTCGTGTCCTCGGCTCGTGAGATCACCTTGTCTACCCCCCTGTGAGCGGAACACCCCCAGGCCGGCGCCGGCCTGGGGGTTTCTGTTTGCAGGGATTTCTCGTCAGCTCGCTGCGCCGGCAAGCGATGGACTTGCCGGCGTAGCGGGCTGACAGAGGCCCCTGGACGGCCGAGAAAGCACGGCAATGCGCTGGATAGGCCGGTTTTTTGGGAAAGCTACTCAAGAGGGGCGGGCTTGCGAGCCGAAAGAAAGAAGCAGAATTCATCTGCCCGCCGCGCCGGCAAAGGCAAGTGGGGTTACGTAAGCGCCCCAAGAGGTTCCTTGGGCATGGCGGGCAGGTGGCAAACCAACCGAAAGGCGCGGGTCGCCGGCTCGGGCGGAGGGGATCGTTCCCTGCCGAATGGCGGTGGCCTTTTGCCGAAGTGAGGCTCCAACGGAGGATTACTCTCGTGAATGCTGCGTTTTTGCTAGTAACAACGGCGTGGTTCGCCGGGGCCGACCCGGCGCCAGCCACTACCCCCCATGCCGCTCCGCTGGCTGGGGCGGTGGCCAGCGCCCCTCTAGCGGGTGGGGCAGCCGGCGGCTGTTGCGGCAGCGGCGCCGGTTATGTTGATGGCTGCTGCGGCTGCTGTGATAGCTGCTGCAAACCGGGTTTATTGCAACGTCTACGTGCCCGAAGATGCTGTAACTGCTGCGAATGTTGCAATACCTGCTGCGACGGCGGCTATGCAGCCGGCGGTTGTGGTAGCAACGTCAGTAGCAGCTGCTGCGGCAACATCAGCTGCGGCTGTGGCTGCGGCTGTGAACCGTGCTGCTGCAAACCCAGCCTGTTGCAACGGCTCCGCGCTCGTCGTAATTGCTGCTGCTGCGATGGCGGCTATGATGGCTGCTGCGGCGGCTGCGGCACAGGTGTTGGCGGCGTCGGCGGTGCTACCGTCCCTCCGGCTGTAATGCCGAGCGGTGCGGAGCCGCTCAAGAACCTTCCCAAGGAAACTACCCCCAAGAAGAGTGGCACCGTTCAGTCCCACAGCCAAGGTCTGACGCCGGCCAGCTCTTCCAATGTCCTGGAAGCGAACCCTTTCTAATTGCCCACCCCTCCGCGTAAATGCTCCTCCGGCCCCGTGACGACACCCCAACGTCACGGGGCATTTTAGTTTAGTAAATCTAAAAATAAAAAGAGTAAGGGAATTAGAGATAGAGAAAAACTTTTTCTCTACCTCCAATTCCCTTACCCCCTACTTTTAATGCGACGACTTCGTCTCGGGAGCGTCCGAGTAGATGCGTGTCGCTTCCATCTTGATGACCGGCTCGGTCAGGTTGGTGCTGGTCATCTGAATCTTGAAGCGCACGATGCCTTGATCAGTCGCTTTGACGTTGATGCGGAAGACTGCATCAGCCCGAGGCGCCAGTTTCTCGATTGGTTCAAAAACAATTAGCTTGCCCTCTTCATGGAAACGCACCGGACCTGTAGCGCTTTTGAACTCCATTTTATCCGGTATAGTGGCTGCCAACTTAATATTGGTCTCCACTTTGGAGCCTGTGTTACTGATGCGCACCTCATACGAAGTTTCACTATTCACCTCGATCGGATCTTCGGTATCTACCATCTCCAACATCAGGGCCGACAATCCCTCGATGCGCGTGGCCAGCTCGGATTCGGCGCTCAGGTTGTGGGCGCCGACGGCGCTGACCTTGTGTTTGAATTCGCCGGGATTGACGGCCTGGACCTCCAGCTTGACCTCGCGTGCTTCACCCGGCTTGATGTCGCCGAGGAACCAAGACACCGTATGCGCCGAGAAATCGTGGCGTCCGCCATCGCTGGCAGCCAAGACTTTGAAACCTTCAGGCACCACGTCGCTGAGAGTCACGTTGGTCGCCGGTGCATCGCCGGGATTGCAGACCTTGAGTGTATACAGCGCCTTGCGGCCGAGATAACGCAGCCCCGGCCCGGCCAACTGTAGTTCCAGGCGTGGCATGGTGACGCTGACTTGCGCCGCCTCCTGGGCGCGCAGACCGCCATCGGCTTCGGCAGCCACTTCGCACTTTTGTGTTCCGCCTTTCTTGGCTATGCACATGACCGTGACAGTACGCGTCTCGCCGGCTGCCAGGTTGCCGATATCGAAATCGATTTTGTTGCCGCGTGGGCACTCTAACCCTTCACTCAGATTAGCGTGAATCTTGACCTGATCGGCTGAACCGTCGCCGGGATTGGTCACTTCTAACTGGAAAGCAGCCGTTTCACCGAGCAACAGCTTTGACGGCCCCTGCGCTTTGAGCGCCAGCTTCGGCTCGCGAACCTTGATGTGCAGGACCGCAGAGCCGGTGAACGTCACCCATGCTTGCGGCGAAGCATCGCCCTTGCGTTCGGCCAACAGTTTCAGGCGCAGGACTTTTTCCTCCTTGGGCTGCAAAGCACCCAGTTCCCAAACCAAGACATTGCCCTCGGCGACGGCCTTCGGCTCGGTATCGCCGCAAGACAGATTAGCCGGGATGCGCACGCGGACCATGACTTGCTGGACGGGAATAGTGCAGATGTTACGGACCACCAAGCTGTAAACGTTGGGCTGGTTGACTTTGGCTGCGGTGGGCCCGATCCATTGCAAACTGACGGCCGGCTCCTGATGATTGCCCATGTCTTCGGCAGCCAAGGGTGATTGCAGCACGCGCTCTTCATTGGGGTCGGCCGGCTGCCCACTTGGCTCGGTCGAGCCGCCTAGCGGCGGAAGAGTGGTTCCGCCCGGAATGTTGCCCAGAGGTTGCGGCGCCGTACCCGGTCCAGCCCCATATCCGGCCGGTCCCTGGATTTGTCCTTCCATCGGCAGTTGCGATCCGGACGGCACGGGCGGCTGATTGGGCATATTGGGATAACCCGCCGGTCCTGCAGGGAGTTGTTCCATCGCCGCGCCAGGCGTCGGCGCTTTGGGGGATGGAGAGCCAGACGGCGGCAGGATAGATGTGCCCGGATACGGGTCGGCGCTTATCGGAGTCGAGGGAGTCGTGCCAGGCAGGGAGGTGGGAGAGTTGGACGACCGTGGCCGGAGAGGCATTTCGCCCGGAGGAGCGGCTCCTCTTCCTGATCCTGAACTGTTGGGCTCCGCCGATAGATCATCGGCCGAAGGCAGCCTGTCCGCCGGCGGAGCGCCCGCCAGGGCAGCCCAGCCGATCAGGCAAGCTGTGAGCAAAGCCATCGCGGAGATGGCAAGAATACGCTTCATCCCTATACCTCCCCCCCTTGGGATAAACAAGGTCCCCCCAATGGACGCCAGCCCCCAGGCTGATAAGTGTAGTCCTTTGTGAAGGGCGGAAATATAGCGAGGAGATTTTTCCAGTCAAGAGAAGTTTTTCATAGGGGTCTGCCGCTGGATTTTGGCAAACGGAGTTGCGTCCTTTGGGCGAGCGGGGTTGCGTTGGCACCTCGAACAGGCTTTCTCACTCCCTCCCCCACAAGGAGGCAAGCAAAAAAACGCTCGTATGTAAGCCTTCCTACACCCTAAAATCGTGCGGCCCACCCTTTTCACAGGGTAGGTTCTGCGCCCTTCCTAACAGTCCCCTCAGAGGAACGGCGCTGTCGAGAGATTGCTTAACTGACACTGCGCAACACCAGAAAGATGCGAAGGGCGCCGGTACGGCCCGGCTTTCGTCCTTCCAGAAAATGCTTGATCTCCTCGGAGCCGGCAGAAGGGCGAGCGGGATTGTAGGTCAGAACAAGAGCAACCTGCTCGGAAGGTTTCGCCTCTGCTTTGCCGGGTTCGGGCTGCGGCGGCTCCCCCTGTCTGGCCCAAGTTTGCCCGACCGGGTGTGCGGTCGCCTCGGAAAGGGAGGAGCGTGGATCTGCGCCCAACGGTCCTGTGACACTGGGGGCCATGGGGATAGGATCGACGCCCAGGAGCGTGGCCAACTCCTTGCGAGCCCCCGCAGTCAGGCGCGTCAGCACCAAATAATCGATCTGCGCATCGACATTTTTTTTATCAGCCGTGCTCTTGCGGTCTTCCGCGCCAATTTGCTGCACGAAGCGGGTTAGTTCCTCTGGCGTTATATTTTCCATATAGAGGACATAGTTAGTCCTCCATCTCAGCTTGATCCGCTCCTGGGCCTGCTTGTCAATGAGAAGGCCGATGTGTAACGCTCGGGCGGCATTCTGAACGCGATCAAACGCTTTTGCGCCGTTTGGGCATGGCAATTCCAGGTGAAAAACGCTGTCTTTTCGCAGCTCATCGAGGAGCTTCCTGCGCGCGGACACGCGGTCGAGCTCGCTGATCTTAACCACCACCGGCAGAAGGTCCGGCACCCGATCAAGCGAGAACATCTCCGGACGGTTGGCCAGGACCGTCTCCTCCTTCGGAGGCGGCGGCTTATCCGCAGGGCTGACTTTGGGTTGGTTACGGTGCTGCTTTCCGCTTTCTGCCTTCCGCTTTTCGCCTTCGGCCTGTTGGGGCTTGCGATCTGCTATCCTCTCGTCGCTTTTCGGTGTCTGCGGTTCTCTTTCCGCTGTTGGGGTCGGCGGAGAGGGGAGAGGAGAGAGGGGAGAGGGGTTAGACAGCTCCGGTTGTTTGTGGGCCATTTCCGTTTTTGCCGACTGATCCAGGGAAACGGCAAAATAGAAATAAGAGGCGACGCCAAGAGCCAAGAGCACCGCTGCCGCGACGGCCCAAGAGGCGACTGGCCTTATCCACATGCTTGTCGAGGCCGCTTTGACAAGGCGGCGCCGGCCCGTAGTCAGGTTGCGCGCGGTGATGGTATGGAGCACAGGTTCCGTCAAATCGGTCGGCAAAGGCGGACGGGGCAGGTGGCGCAAAGCATGAGCGTCTGCTTTCAATTGCTGGAACAGTTGACGGGCCTCCGCCGAACGATGCAGCAAGCGGACGACAAGCCGGCGCTGACGGCTGCTCAACTCGCCATCGACGTAGGCGGTCAACAGTCGACAATACCTATCCGGGAGCATGAACGGCTTACTCCTTCTGTTCGCTCTTTTCCAACAATTCACGCAACTCCAGCCGCGCCCGGTGCAAGCGGCTGCGAATGGTCCCGATGGGCACTTGCAAGATCTCGGCCATCGTCTCGTATTTCTGTCCTTCTATCTCCTTCAGGACCAGGACAGCTCGATGTTCTGGCGACAAGCGCGCCAGCGCCTGGCGGACCCGCATTTGCTGCTCGGCCTGCTCCAGGGCGTGTTCGGGCCGGCTCGCTGCAGAGGGATCGAGCGGTTCCAGGGCGTACTCGCCGTTGTTCTGCGTCTCCAGGTGCACCAGGGCACGGTGCTTCCGCTTGAAGCTGATGGCCGTATTGACGGCGATGCGATACAGCCAGGTGAAAAACCGCGAGTCGCCCTTGAATCCATCTAGCGATTGGTAAGCGTTGAGGAATGCTTCCTGGACCACATCCTGGGCATCCTCGGCGTTCTCAACCAAGCGATAGACGCTATGGTAGAGACGCTCCTGATAGCGGCGCACCAGCACCCCAAAGGCAGCCGTGTTGCCTTGCAAACACTCTGCAATGAGGCGTTGGTCGTCGGCACTCACGGTTCTCTACCGCCTATTGGACGTGAGCGGCGCCGCAGAAGTTCCCAAAAGAGCGATCATCACCCTGTGGCGCGGGCAAGAAATACCTTTGCCGGCGTGACAGGCTGGTGACGTTTATGATGGCACATCTGCATCGACCTGTCAAAGAGAACCTGCTATATAGCCCCCGGTCTGCCGGGGAATATATGCCTCAAAGGAGGATGGGATGCCCTTCTGGGAAAAACTCGCCGAAGGACTGATTGTGATTCTCGCAGCCATGCTCGCCGTTGTCATGGCTCGACCTTATGCCGGCGGCTGGAACGATGGCAGCCGTTTGGCCACGGTCGAATCGCTGGTTGATCGGCATACCTGGATCATCGACCACTCGATTTTCGTGCAACCTCAGGGGGCGAATGCCCCCCGCTCGGGGGCTGCTCCCTTGCCCTACTCTCCGCAAGACAAAAATTTGCTCGAACATGGCACGCAAGACAAGCTCTTCATCGATGGCCATTTTTATTCCGATAAATCGCCCGTGCCTGCCGTGCTGATGGCCGGCTGTTATCAGCTGTGGCAGTGGATAACCGGCCAGACGGCCTCCAGGCATCCGGATCGCTTTTGCCGGGCCATGACAATCGCTTCATCCGGAATGGCTTACATCGTGGCTGTTTGGTGCCTCTATCGCCTGGGCCAGCGCCTGCGTTTGTCGTTGGCCTCGCGGCTGCTTCTGACCCTCAGTTTCGCGCTGGCTACGGTTGCCCTGCCCTACGCTCGTCAGGTCAATAATCACATCCTCCTGTTGGCTGTTGTCTCGGCGTTGGCGCTGGGAATAGCGAACCTATGTCCAGAAGCACGACAAGGACAAATCGGCTGGCGGCGCTTTGCGGCTCTGGGCTTCCTTGCCGGACTGGGCTACACGATCGACCTGGGTGCCGGTCCCGTGGTCCTGTTTTGCACATTTCTATTGATCTTGTGCTGTTCGTTTAGCCGCCAACCGAAGGCGAGCACTCCTCTCCAACTCGCGGCTAAACAAACTGCTCTTTTCGTATTGGCAGCCTTGCCCTGGTTGATTTTGCATCATGTGCTCAACTACGCCATCGGGGGTTCGTTCAAGCCAGCCAACGCCCATCCAGAATATTTTCGTTGGCCCGGTTCGCCCTTTGCCCCGGAGAACCTGACTGGAAATTGGATTCACCCCAATATCGGATCGTTTCTACTTTACGCAGCGAGCATGTTGGCGGGCAAACGCGGTTTCCTCGGCCACAATGTGCCTTTGTTCCTGACGATACCTACTTTGTGTATCTTATTACGCCGTCATCGGGACATACGGCACGAGGTATTGTGGGCGCTCGGCTGCTGTGCTGGCACCTGGCTGCTGTATGCCGCCACGTCGAATAATTCTTCGGGACAATGTTGTACGATCCGCTGGTTTGTGCCGCTGTTGGCCCCGGCCTATTTCGTTCTGGCGTTGTTATTGCGACATTACCCGCACTACCGCCTCGATTTGCTGATCCTGAGCGGCTGGGGAATGCTTCTCGTTGTATGGATGCGCGAGGGTCCGTGGCTGGGCGGCAGGGTTCCATTCTTCTGGCCGATTCAAGCAGCTGCCTTGGGCAGTTGGGGCTTATGCCATTACCTGCGCCGCCGGAACGTCCCGGACTCAGGACTTCAACTTTCGCCGTGTCGAACGCCGCGCCGGTTCCGGCAGGTCGCCGTCCACAAATCCTTAGCTAGGGCTTGTTCTCTTCGCTCACGCAGGCGTTCCTTCATTCGTTCGATGACGGCTGGCATTTCCACCTGCGTCACCGCACTGATCGGCGCTAACGGCAACGTACCCAAGCCGCCCGATAAGACCGTCTCCACCGGCAGCTGCCAGACACGGATCACCTGATACTTGAACCGCAAATACGGCAACTCATCCGCGAACTGCCTCTCGTATACTCCGGCCAATCATCCGGCGATTGTTCCAAGAATCTCTTGAGTGTGGCATCGAATGGTTTGGACATGAGAACTCCCGCCCTCGCTCCCCTTGTAGCTGCTACGCAACATCCGTATACTAATGTTTTTGGCAATCCCTCGCCACAGGAAGAGCGGCCTTGGTTATGGATAACAGTACCATCGTCATTCGGGGTGCACGCGAACACAATCTCCGCAATATCAACCTCGACCTGCCGCGCAATCAGCTCATCGTCTTCACCGGCGTAAGCGGCTCCGGCAAAAGTTCGCTGGCCTTCGATACGCTCTACGCGGAGGGACAACGACGTTACGTTGAGTCCCTGTCCAGCTACGCGCGTCAATTCCTGGGCCAACTGCAAAAACCGGATGTCGATTACCTCGCCGGCTTGTCGCCGGCCATCAGCATTCAGCAGAAGGCGGCCGGACGCAATCCGCGCTCCACGGTCGGCACCATCACAGAGATTTACGATTATCTCCGCGTCCTCTACGCACGCATCGGTCAGGGCCACTGTCCCGAATGCGGCCGGCCTATCACGGCGCAGACACGCGAACAAATCCTGTCGCGCATTTTGGCCCTGCCCGAAGGCACGCGTTTCCTCGTCCTTGCTCCGGTGGTGCGCGGTCAAAAAGGCGAATATAAAGATCTGTTTGCTGATATGCTGCGGCGCGGTTTCGTCCGCGCCCGCGTCGATGGTCAGGTAGTTCGCCTCACCGACGATTTGAAGCTCGACCGCCGTATCAAGCACAACATTGAGATCGTCATCGATCGCCTGAAAAATGATGCCGGCGTGCGCTCGCGCTTGGCCGAAGCGGTCGAGCAAGCCTTGGCGTTGGCCGAGGGCAGCCTGATCGTGTCCGTGGAGGCTGGCGAGCGGGGTGGCGTCAGCGCCGCGAGTGTTTCCACTCGGGGCGCTGACGCCACCCCGCTCGCCAGTGAAGATATCCTCTTCTCTGCCCATTACGCCTGCACGCATTGCAATCGCAGTTACGAGCCGCCTAGCCCGCAGTTGTTCAGCTTCAATAGCCCGCATGGCATGTGCCCTGACTGCGACGGCCTGGGCACACGCTTCACCTTCGACCCGGCTTTGCTCATCCCCGATCCGTCCATCAGTTTTTACAACGGGGCCATCCCGCTCATCGGTAAGATGCGCGGCATGGGCCGCTGGCGGCGGCACATCTACGAAGGAGTAGCTCAATCGCTGGGCATCGACTTGAAGATGCCCTGGCAATGCCTGCCGCGCGAGCAGCAAGAACTACTGCTCTACGGTAGCGGCGACAAGCACATCACCTACGAATGGAAGCAACGTGGCGGCGGCGTCTGGAAGCACGGCGGCAAGTGGGAGGGCATTATCCCGCAACTGCTGAGCAGTTTCAAGAAGACCGCGGCTGGCCCGCGGCGTATGCAGCTGGAAAAGTATATGCGCGTTGTCCGGTGCTCCACTTGTCAGGGGCAGCGGCTCAATGCCCAGGCGCGGGCTGTGCGCGTCGGCGGCAAAACGCTGGTCGAAGTCTGCGCCATGCCGGTCGGCGATTTGGCCACCTGGCTCGCTCCCCCTTCTCCTCTCCCGTCGGGAGGAGATAAAGAGGGGGGCAATCTCGAAAAGAGCTTAACACCGTTGCAACGTACCATTGCCGGCGAAGTGCTCAAGGAGCTGCGCGGCCGGGTAGGTTTTCTCCTCAATGTCGGTCTGCATTATCTCACACTCGATCGCGCTGCTCCCACGCTGTCCGGCGGCGAAGCACAGCGGATCCGTCTGGCCGGGCAGATCGGCTGCGGTTTGGTCGGTGTCTTGTACATTCTCGATGAGCCGAGCATCGGCCTGCATCCGCGCGACAACGAACGATTGCTGAACAGCTTGCTGCGGCTGCGCGACATGGGCAATACCGTGATCGTCGTCGAACACGATGAGGAAACCATGCGGGCAGCGGATTACCTCGTCGATTTCGGTCCCGGTCCCGGCGTACGTGGCGGCGAAGTCGTGGCGTCCGGCAGTTATGCCGATATCATCGCCAATCCCGCCAGCCTCACTGGCCAATATCTCTCCGGTGCCAAGCAAATTGCCATCCCGCCGCAGCGTCGGCCACGCACGGACAAGAGTTTATGTATCGTCGGAGCGCGGCATCACAATCTGAAAAACATCACGGTCGAAGTGCCGCTCGGCCTCTTTGTGTGTGTCACTGGTGTCAGCGGTTCCGGCAAAAGCTCGCTCATCAATGACATTCTCAAGCAAGGATTGTGGCAGCGCTACCAGCCCGCAGCACAAGCAAGGGATAACGACGATGACGAACCGATAAACGGCAAGAATGTACCCGTCGGCGAACACGATCGCATCACCGGCACCGAGCACATCGATAAAGTCATCGACATCGATCAAACTCCGATTGGCCGCACGCCCCGCTCTAATCCGGCCACATACATCAAGGTGTTCGATGAGATCCGCGCCCTTTTCGCCGAGTTGCCCGAAGCGAAGGTGCGCGGCTATCAGCCGGGACGCTTCAGCTTCAACAAGCCCGGCGGCCGCTGCGAAGCCTGCGAAGGCAATGGATCAAACCGTTTGGAGATGGATTTTCTCGCTGATGTCTGGGTAACATGTCCTGTCTGCGAGGGTCGACGCTTTAACCGTGAAACGCTGCAAGTGCGCTTCAAGGGCAAGAGTATCCATGATGTTTTGGAAATGGATGTGCAGGAAGCGCTAGAGCATTTCCAGAATGTGCCGAGAATCCGCGGCATGTTGCAAACGCTGCATGATGTCGGACTCGATTACATCAAGCTCGGCCAGCCGGCGCCGACCTTGTCTGGCGGCGAAGCTCAGCGCATCAAACTGGCCCGCGAGTTGTGCCGTCGCTCTACCGGACGTACGCTGTACATTCTCGACGAACCGACCACCGGCCTGCATTTCGACGACATTCAAAAACTACTGCACGTGTTACACGGCTTCGTCGATGCCGGTAATACAGTTGTCGTCATCGAGCACAACCTGGATGTGATTAAGACGGCGGATTGGATCCTTGACCTCGGTCCGGAGGGCGGCAGCGGCGGCGGCGAAATCGTCGTCGCTGGCACACCGGAACAAGTCGCCCAATGCGAGGCATCGCACACCGGTCAAGCCCTGCATTCCGTTCTTGCACCACGGCAGGTAAGGGTAAATGGCCGGCGTCGTCAGCCGGCTGGTAAAACTCGCACCAGTCGGCTGACACCGGCCGTTCGCCAGCTGACCGTGCAAGGAGCGCAGCAGCACAATCTCCGCAATCTGACGGTGGCACTGCCGCGCGAGAAGATGACGGTTTGCTGCGGACCGAGTGGATCGGGCAAAAGCTCGCTGGCCTTGGACACCATCTATGCGGAAGGACAGCGGCGCTATATCGAATCGCTGTCGGCCTACGCCCGGCAGTTTCTCGGCCAGATGCAGAAACCCAAGGTCGAGCACGTCAGCGGCCTGTCGCCGGCCATCAGTATTGAACAGAAAACGACTAGCAAAAGTCCACGATCTACCGTCGGCACCGTCACCGAAGTCTACGATTATCTGCGCATCCTCTATGCGCGCCTGGGACAGCCATACTGCCCCGCTTGCCAAATTCCCATCGGCACGCAGACTTCCGATGAAATCATCGAGCGCCTCCTCGGCCTGTCCGAAGGCAGCAAATTGTACCTGATGGCCCCGTTGGAACGCCGTGGCCAAGAGAAATACGACGCACTTTTCGAGGAAATCCGCCGCAACGGCTTTGTGCGGATGCGCGTCGATGGCCGATCGTACAACGTCGAGGAGCCGCCGAGCATCGATCATCGCCGCAAGCACCTGGTCGAAGTGATCGTGGATCGCGTCGTGGTGCGGAGCAACCAACGAACGCGCATCGCCGATGCGGTGGAAGCGTGTCTCGATCTTGGTCGCGGCGTGATGCACGTGGCCCATGTCGAAGACGGCAAGCCGGAACCAGACTGGCGCGTCGAGCGCTACAGTCAGCACTTCGCTTGTGATCGTTGTGGCCGCAGCTTCGAGCCGTTGAACCCACATCATTTTTCTTTCAACAGCCCCCTCGGCTGGTGCCCGTCCTGTGAGGGGCTGGGCGTCCAGCAAGGCGCCTCGCCTGCCTTGCTCATCCGCGATGCCCGTCGTTCCCTGCGCGACGGCGCTCTCGCCGCCTGGCCTGATCTGAAGGAAAACCCCACATTTCTCCGTTTTGCCGAAGCGCTGGCGCGACATGAAGGTTTCTCGCTGGATACGCCATTCGAGGAATTGACCGCGCCGCAGCAACACGCCCTTTTGCACGGCAGCGGCGAAGCGTGGATCGAGTTGGAGGTCCCATCTCCCAGCGGGGAGTGTCAGCCTCCTGAGCCAAATCTTAGGGAACGGTCGTCTCCTGCTCAGGGTGTGCGTTTTCAGTACAAGGGACTGTTCCCCGCCATCGACGAGGCGGCGCGCGTCAGCCCGGCCTATCGGCAGCGGCTCGATCATCTCGTCAGCGAGGTAGCTTGTTCGACCTGTCACGGCTCGCGTTTGCGTGAGGATGCTGCTGCTTGCCGCCTGTCTTTCGGCGCCGACCGCCCTGCTCTGACCCTGGGTGAACTCTGTGCCTTGCCTCTGGGCGAGACGTTGGCCCTCTTCAAACAGATGCAGCTGACAACGGCACAGCAGCAAGTTGCTGGCGAACTACTCCGCGAGGTGCGCAATCGTTTGCAATTTCTTGTCGATGTTGGCCTGGATTACCTGACGCTATCACGGCCGGCCCCGACGCTTTCCGGCGGCGAATCGCAGCGCATCCGCCTGGCCAGCCAGATCGGCAGCGGCCTGACCGGCGTGCTGTATGTTCTCGATGAGCCGACCATCGGCCTGCATCCGCGCGATAATCGCCGGCTGCTTGCTGCACTGCACCATCTGCGTAATCTCGGCAATACGCTTATCCTTGTCGAACACGACCGCGAAGTCATCGCTTCTGCCGATTATCTGCTCGATTTTGGTCCTGGTGCCGGCGATCGCGGCGGCGATATCACGGCCCGCGGCAGCGTCAAACAAGTGCTGCGCAGCAAAGCATCACTTACCGGACAATATCTTTCCGGAAAAAAGTTTATTCCGGTGCCGAGCAATCGGCGCCTCGCGAGCGAGGTGGGGCAACACTCCGGTGGGAGTGACCGGGAGCGGCACACTTCCCGTGCGCCAGGAGTTCACTGGCTGACCGTCAAAGGCGCCCGGCAGAATAATCTGCACAATATTGACGTTTCCTTCCCGTTGGGCGCTTTCGTCGCTGTCACCGGCGTTAGCGGCAGCGGCAAAAGCTCACTGGTCAACGAGGTGCTGTATCTGACGCTGGCCCGCCGCCTGCATCGCGCCCGCACGCCAGCCACGGCCCATGATGACATTCTCGGTTTGGAGCACATCGACAAAGTCATCAACGTCGATCAAAATCCGATCGGCAATACGCCGTCGTCGAACCCGGCTACCTACACCGGCGTTTTTGATCTGATTCGCCAGTTATTTGCTCAGCTGCCAGAGGCGAAGGTGCGCGGCTATCGGCCGCAGCGTTTCAGCTTCAACAAGCCCGGCGGTCGCTGTGAAGCCTGCGAAGGCAACGGCCAGAAAAAAATTGAGATGCACTTTCTCCCCGATGTGTGGGTCGAGTGCGATGTCTGCCATGGTCAGCGCTATAATCCAGAGACCTTAGCGGTACGTTATAAAGAACATTCGATCGCCGATGTGCTGGCGATGCGCGTCCATGAAGCCCTTGATCTGTTTGGCAACCTGCCGAAGATCCGTCGGGTCCTGCAAACGCTGGCCGATGTCGGTCTCGATTATCTGTCTCTGGGCCAGGCAGCGCCGACGCTGTCCGGTGGTGAGGCGCAGCGCGTCAAGTTGGCGGCCGAACTGGCCCGGCCCAACACCGGACGCACCTTGTACATTCTCGATGAACCGACGACGGGACTGCACTTCGACGACATCCACAAATTGCTAGAAGTACTGAATCGCCTGGTCGATCTGGGCAACACGGTCCTTGTCGTTGAACACAACCTGGATGTAATCAAGACGGCAGACTGGATCATCGATCTTGGTCCAGAGGCTGGTCCTGCCGGCGGCCGCATTGTGGTGCAAGGCACGCCGGAGGAGGTGGCCCAAGCTGCCGCCATCAGCCACACAGGCGCTGCCCTGGCTCCGGTGCTGCAAGCCGGACCTTACGTCGAACGGCCGCGCTATGATCCCAACGCTGCCGAGACGCCGCGTGCCGGCGACATGGAGTTGGAAGCGGTCGGCAAGGATGCGGCCATGCCGTGGGAGACCGACGGACGCCGTTGGCATACTGTCGAGCGTGTCACCAATGAAGGCAAACCCTGCCGCTGGGAAGGACATATCCTTGATTGGCTTGACGAACGCATCCACGAGCTGGGCGAATTCAGTGATACCGATTGGAGCCAGCGTTCCATCGTTGAAATTGCCGCGCCGGTGCGGACGCAAGGCTGGTTTTTGCACGCCATGACGAGTCAGGAATGGCTGCTGCGCCTGGTCTTCCGCGTCGAGAAAAATCGCTTCAAAGACGCTGATCTCGTGCGTCGGCTTGGCATCCGTCCGCTCAACGAGACGCCGGGCCTGGAAGTGTACGGCAACGACGAGCGCGTCTGGACCACCGCTCACAAAGGACCGTGGCAATCGGTGACGATCCTGGTGCATCGACTCAGCGAAATCGATATGCCGGCCTTCCGCGACTTCCTCGCCGAGGCTGCCGCATCGTTCCACAACAATCTCAAGCGTCTGCGGACCAAGCCCGAAGACGTGATGCCGTGGAAAATCAACGGCGAGCGCTGGCACCTAAGCGATAAGGGTTTCCCACCGGGCAAGAAAGTCCGCTGGGACCGGTCCCTGTTGCCGCGTCTTTTGGAATTGGTCCGAGAGATTGAACCGCATGTGGAAGTTCGCTGGCAGGTACAGCATTTCATCACCCTCCGCGTGCCGGGTCTTGGCCATTGGTGGGGCCAGTGGCAGACCAAACAACCTCATGGGCTGATCTGTCGCTTCATCGGGAAAAAGGGCCAGTTCAACCTCGCCCAATTCGAGGACATCGATGCCGAAGTTCGCCTGGATACCAAACGAGCGGATGTTGATTTCCTCTGGTTGGTTTTTCAGCAACTCGACGTGGAACAAGCGGCGCGACTAAAGGAATTGCTTGCCGAGCACCTGCGCGGTTTCCGCGAGATCTTTGGGACACGCGACGAGTAGCTACTTCTTCCGACGGCCGAACAGACGGACGTGCAACACCGTCACAGTTCGCCCATCCGCCTCGATTGGGAAACGAGGGATTCTTATGCCGAAAGATTAATCAGAGGAACAAATCGTCCGAGAACTTGTCCTGAATGATCGCACAATTCCACCGGCTGAGTAAGAGCAATCAACCGCCTCGATAGGCTGGCATCGACGATGATCTACGTCATGGGAAGGTTCTCCAGCTAACAAACACTATTCGTAAGTATTCTACTCTGACCCGGTCGCAAACGAGGGATCTGGTGGTTAGCCGGTTCGCCACGGAGGCTATGAACGATGTCGGTACCGCCGACGGCTTGCAGCCGTCGCAGCAGGCGTCGGACCTGTCGGGTGCTTTTTTGGCGAGCAGTTTTGTGGTCTCGGCTTGGATACGTTCGCCGCGTAAGACGGCATGCATGATCTTGAGGACATCGCGTTCTTTCTGGCTTACGGAAATCCGGTCATGGGAAAATATGCTTGCTAGACATGGTTCCTCCTTGGTCTGAGCAAAGAGGACATTTCTATTACGTTAAGACCGGACCTTTCTATTGTCGTTCAGCAAACCTTCAACATCGCCATGATTCCCACCGAAGGACTACCCCTGGGGCCGGATTGGTGGCGGCAATCGCAAACCCTGAGCGGGAGACATAAGCTCCCTGAGTCTTCGCTCAGAAGGCTTACACCCCCGCTCAGGGTCTGAGATAGTCTGGACGATTTATTTGAGCTATCTACCGCGTGTCGTGGCGTTTGATTTCTGTGCTTGGGAGCGGCCCAGTGCTACGGAGACGAACCAGGCGGCGTCCGGGCCATCAGAGACGGCGTGCTCGTACTTGTGCAAGACGTGTAACAGGCGTTGACTGCCGGCCAGTTCCGGGCGCGTGGCCATCTGTACCAGCGCATCGGGCAGCGACGTCATCAGATAACGGGCCGTCTCGGCCTTGTCTTCGCCCACGCTTTTCTCGGCGTAGCTGCTGGCAGCTTTCTCCAGTACAAGTCCCTTGCTGAGCTTGCGGAGCGCGGCCAGTTCTGTCTCGACGAGACGCAGCGGCGGATAGCGCTCGGCCCCGGATAGCGCCGCCTGGAAGCGTTCATCGCGCACAAAGTTGATCGTGTATCCCGTTTGTCCGTGGAGCGTGGCATCGACGTGGTGGAAGATTTCGTGATGCAAGGTCGCCGGCAACTGGGTGTCGCTGTAATAGGCGGCGGCCACGGCATTTTTACCGTTGTAGATGCCGAAAAAACGGTAGCCTTTTAACGGTTCGTCGTAAGGCCGAAAGCCGTCACCCTGATTGGAGATGCAAGCGGCGAAGATGCCGACGGCCTTGAGTCCCATCTTCTCCAGGTAGCGTGGCGGCAATTTGCGGATCTCACGCAGAGCGATGCGTGCTGCTCGCAGCCGGCCATCTTTGTTCAAGGGCGGCATACGATCATGATAGCTCCCCTCCGGCAAATCCTTCACGGCGAACACCAAGCGCGAGCCGGCATAATCGCCAAAGGCTTTTTCGAGCTGGGGGAGTGATTCCTTGACCGCATCATCCGCGGGTACAAACGAAGGAATAAGGACCAGAAAGGACAGACTGAGGACGGGAGAGAAACGTTTCACGTTCGGCCCCTCTCTCTGTTCGACGGCGCGAACCCGCTCAATACCTGTGCGGATGCGCTCTAACTACTCATTCTCAACGGCCTTCCCCGCCTGTCAAGAGCAAGAACTAACCACAAAGTCACAGAGAACACGGAGAAGAAAAAGACAAAGAAAGAAAAAGCAAGACTCAGGCTATTTTCTCTCTTTTCTGTGTTTTCCTCTTTGTGTTTTCTGTGAATCTGTGGTTAGTCTTTAGTCCTTTCGTAAGTCGAGCGTCAGGTAATCGCCGGCGTGGATGTGCACGGTTCGCGTTCGTTCGACTTTTTCGCCCTTGGCGTTGATCCACACGGCCTTGACTTTGTAAGCGTAGGTCTTGCCCGGCTCCAGGGGCGGCGACTCAAAGAAGCGAACGCTGCCTTTCTGCTGCGTCAGTTGTCCCTGAAACCATAACTGTGAGCCAGCAGGCACTTTCACATCAATCGCTGCTGCATTCGGATGCGAGCGTGTAAATGTGTAAGAATACGGTCGATACGGGTAACGTTCGAGATAAGTTTCGTCAGGAGCAGCCTCCGGTTCGGCAGGCGCTCCGGTGATATTCAGTGGGTAAATAACACGGGCCGGGCTCGGGGCATAAGCAGGTGCAAAAGGATCGGGATAGGGCACCGACTGGGCGAAGGCGAGACCGCTATCAATCGCCAACGCCGTCATCAAGGCCGCAAAGGCCGCCGTCTCAAATGTGCGTCTCATGGTGCGACTCCTTCTATTTCGAGGAGCTTTTGAAGAGAAATAAAGTCTTCTATAGTCAGAAAGTGCAAAAGAGATGCCGTTGGCGGTGTCGTGGCGAATGTTTCACCACTTCTTTTGCAGAGGAAGTGGGTGTCGTGTGTTGGGTGCGCTGGTCTTCGGAGGCCGCACCGCTTTGGTTTGTGGCATTGGGGGCCATGCGTGGTTCATAATGATGGCTAAAGTCCATACCAAGACAAGTGCCGTGGTACATGCAACGGCGATCCACAGGCAGCTGCGGAACTTTCGGCGCCAGCAGAACCGCGGCCGCAGGGGCCATCGAACCGGCCGTGCCACCTGAATCACTGCGGAACCATCTTCGACGTGAAACGGTTTACCGCATTCGAAACAATGGACGATGCCGCCCACCATCCGTTCGGGCGCCTGCAAACTCGCACCGCAGGAGGGACAGATCGTCAGGCTCGTGGACAAGCCGGCAACATCACAGTTCGCTGCGGCCGGCGCAGGCGAACCGCTTGCGGGTCGGTCTTGCCCTCGACGTCCGCCCCTGTCTGGAATCATTGATGTGAGCAAGAACCGTCTCTGCGACAAGGCCGTGTCGGTGCGGAAGCGATTGCTCTTGCAGACATGGGCCGAGCGCGAGACGTTTCAATGCGTCCGCCTCCGGTTACACTCTGGAACGGCTGAGTCGTTCGCCCTACCGCAATCTGTTTATTCTCAAGGAGGCCATGCTCTTTTGACTGTTCAGCGTTTGCTGTTCCAGGCAGCTTGCGTGTATTTGCTAGCGGCCAACTCGCTGATACATTGGCGTTCCTGCGGCGTCCACTCGGAAGCGATGAGATGCCAGCCGGTTTGTTTCGCCAATTGCTCAACCACAGCGGCGCCCAGCGTCTTGACGGACAAGTTTGCGCCCGCCAGCTCACGGATGCCCGGCAGCTGCGGCGTCCACGGACTGGCCGCGAGCAGGATGCTGCCGTGCTGCATCAGAGCGCCGCGTTGTTTCCGCTGGGCGCTGCCGACAATCTTGGCGTTGTCGAGCAACAGGTCGCCGGGGGTCTGATGCAGAAAACAGAGGACATCGTCGATCTTTTTTTCTTCACCTTCACCACACAGCCGCGCCGTCACACCGAGAGAAGCGAGCGCCTCGGCGAGGAAAACGTGCATGCGGCGCAGCCACGACTCGCCGGACTTTTGCCATGGGGCGCCCGGCGGCAAGGCCAGCGCATAGGTCACTTCGCGATGATGGACCAGAGCTGCCCCGCCTGAAGGCCGACGCACCCAGGCCAGTTCACCCAGGCGCGGATAGGCACGGCTGGCAACGCTAGATTGAAAATAGCCAAGACTAAGGGTTGGCTGCGACCATCCGTAGAGGCGAAACGATGCCGTCCCTGCTGCCGCCGCTTGTAACAGTATCTCATCGGCGGCCATGTTCCAGGCGCCTTCGGCAACGTGAAACGGCAATAAGCGACAATACAGATGGTTCATAGTTCAGAATCTGCTTGCCAGCGCAGCACGGGTTCCTTGGCTGCCTTCACTTCATCAGGCCGGCTCAGCGCCAGCTCATGCGGCGCTTCGTGCAGGAAGTCGGCGTCTTCTTTGCAAATGCGGAGTAGCGCGTCGGCAAAAGCATCCAGCGTCTCTTTGCTCTCCGTCTCGGTCGGCTCGATCATCAGCGCCTCGGGAACTACCAGCGGAAAATATACCGTCGGCGCGTGGAAGCCGAAATCGAGCAAGCGCTTGCCGATGTCCATAGCGCTGATTTTGCGCTCGCGCTTCAGGGCACGAGCACTGGCAACGAACTCGTGCATACAGCGCTCGCCGTGGGGCACATCATAAGTGCCCTTCAAACGGCTGAGCAGGTAATTGGCATTGAGCACGGCATTTTCACTGACTTGGCGCAGTCCCTGCGGCCCCAGCGTGCGGATGTATAACCAGCCGCGCAACAAGATGCCGACGTTGCCGAAAAAACTGCGGACGCGCCCGATCGACTTGGGCCGATCATAATCCAGAAAAAAACGCTCACCGGAACGGGCCACGAGGGGCGTCGGTAAAAACGGCACAAGCTGCTTGCGTACAGCGATGGGACCGGCGCCGGGACCACCGGCGCCATGCGGCCCGGTGAACGTTTTATGGATATTGTAGTGCATCATGTCGGCGCCGAAATCGCCGGGGCGCGTGATGCCCAAGATGGCGTTCATGTTGGCGCCATCCAGGTATACCAGCGCTCCCTTTTGGTGCAGTAGCTCTGTGATTATGGCGATTTGATCGTCGAACAAGCCGAGCGTGTTCGGATTGGTAATCATGAACACGGCAGCGCGCTCATCAAGCTTGGTGCGCAGGTCATCGAGATCGACCAGTCCACGACTGTTGCTCTTGACGCTGACCGCATCAAAACCAGCCAACGCAGCGCTGGCAGGATTGGTTCCGTGGGCGCTGTCAGGGATCAACACGCGCGAACGGTTCTCGCCTTTGTCACGGAAGTAGGCCGCCGCTATCAGCAGGGCCGTCAACTCGCCTTGAGCGCCGGCAGCCGGTTGCAGCGATACAGCATCGAGTCCAGCAATTTCAGCGAGGATGTTCTGCATCTCCCACAGGATGGCCAACATGCCTTGACAAGAGTCCTCGCTTTGCAGCGGATGCAGGTCGGCCAGACCTGGATGCGCCGCCAGGCGCTCGTGCCGCTTGGGGTTATACTTCATGGTACACGAACCAAGCGGATAGAAATTGGTGTCTATAGACATATTGCGCGTGGACAGGTTGACGAAATGACGGACTAGGTCGATTTCGCCGACCTCCGGCAACGGCGGCGGTGTATCGGCCAACGCCGACGTAGGCAAAGGGTTATCGATCGGCACATCACATTCAGGTAAATGATGGGTGCGGCGCCCGGGATGACTTAATTCAAAGAGCAGTTCGGTCGATTGATTTTTATCCATGAATATCTTGCTCCACGCGTTCATTGAGGGCTTGCGAGGCTGGTACACCGTTGCACACACCAGCGCACTGACTCGCCAAAGCCGACACCAAACCATCAATCTCCATGCACGTCCGTTTTTCCGTCACAGCCACGCTGAAACAGTTCTCTAGCTCTGGATACCAGCGGCCGAGATGCAGTCCGGCATGGTAACCCTTATCAAGCAAACCAGCGAGGAGAGGCGGCACCGCCTGGTCCACATGGAGTGCAAATTCCTTGAAAAACGGCCGATCAAAGCGTAGCCGCACACCCGGCAGTTGTGTCAAGCGTTCGGCTGCATAATGGGCTTTGCGAGTGCACAGATCCGCTGTATCTCGTAATCCCTGTGGCCCCAGGGCGGCGAGAAACACTGTTGCTCTCAGCGCCATTAAACCTTGGTTGGTGCAGATATTGCTCGTCGCTTTTTCGCGGCGGATGTGCTGTTCACGCGTTTGCAAGGTCAACACCCAACAGCGTCGGCCACGGCGATCAACCGTCTGCCCAACCAGCCGGCCTGGCATCTTGCGGACGTACTCCGCGCGGCAAGCCAAGAGGCCCAGATACGGCCCCCCGTAACTCATCGGATTACCCAGACATTGCCCTTCCGCAACCGCGATGTCGGCCCCGTACTGCCCCGGACGTTTCAGTAATCCCAGGCTGATCGGGTCAAAACTGACGAGGAATAAAGCACCTGCTTGGTGCGCGATATTCGCCAGCGCTTCGGGTTCTTCTAAACAGCCGAAGAAATTCGGGTGCTGCACCAACACGCACAGTGTTTGTCCGTCAATGGCCTTTTTCAGCTCCCCGGGATCGAGGAAACCGCCAGGGACCGGCAGTGTCTGAATATGCAGATCGAGATTGGCGGTATAGGTGGCCAGCGTCTGTCGATATTCTGGATGGACGCTTGCCGCGACGAGAACTTTGTGCCGTTTCGGCTGAATGCTCCGGGCCATCAGCACGGACTCGGCCACGGCGCTGCCGCCTTCGTAGAGGCTGGCATTGGCCACGTCCAGGCCAGTTAGTTGACAAATAATAGTCTGAAACTCGAAAAAAGCCTGCAAGCTGCCCTGGCTAGCCTCGGCCTGGTAGGGCGTGTAGGCGGTGTAAAACTCACTGCGCCCGGCCACGGCATCCACCACGGCCGGGATGAAGTGATCGTAAGCGCCGCCGCCCAGGAAACAGACAGCTTCGCCGGCAGACCGATTACGTCTGGCCAGCTGATAAAGTTGCGCCGTCAGTTCGATCTCGCTTAGCGCTGGGGGCACTTGCAACGGGCGCTTCAGAAGCAGAGACGGCGGAATTTTACTAAAAAGCTCCTCGATGGAGGAAACGCCGATAGCCGCGAGCATGGCCCGCTGATCTTCGAGAGTATTGAGAACGTAGGACAAGCCAGACCTCCGAAACAGGATCAAGGATTGGCCCCGGCGGGCAGGGGCTACTGCTGTTGCTGCCAGGCTTGGTAGAGCGGCAATGCTCTCGCATACGCCCAGCGTCTCGGGACACGGAAGCGCTCACGCACTTCGCTCACCTCAAGACTTTCCTCTACTACAGGCATTATCTCGGACATAGGCAAATAGGGTAGGGCTGTGGAATGGGAAATCCAGCACTTCAGCTAATGCGAGAAGAAAGCTCCCAAACCAGAGCTTGATCGTCTCATGACTGGGTAACAGCGATATAAATTCGAGGTCGCGCCGTTCCTACGTGCTCCGCACGTGCTGCTCGTTCAACGCCTCGACGATCCACTCATAGGATTTCCAGCCGAGGTTCCACAACACCAAGCGCTCTGGCGTCGGCGGTTGCACAAGGATGTTCATGGTTCGTTTCTCCTCTTGCTTCACTTAATGTTCTTCCGAAGCAATCTGCTCCTCATATTGTTCCAGCGTCATTAGGTGGTCGAGCGTTGTGCCCTTCTCGACCTTGACCTTGATGAGCCAGCCCTTGCCGTAAGGATCGCTGGAAATCAGCGTCGGATCGGTCTGCAATTTCTCGTTGACGGCGGAAACATCGCCACTAACCGGAGAATAAAGATCGCTAACCGCCTTTACCGATTCGATCTCGCCGAAGCTGTCGCCGACAGTCACCGGGTCATCGACGTCCGGCAGATCGATGTAGATAATGTCGGTGAGCTGGTCCACGGCGAACTTGGTCAGTCCGACGGTGCAGACGTTGCCTTCGAGGTAGGCCCATTCGTGCGTCTTGGCATAGCGAAGCGTTTTCGGGTCCATGATGGTCCTCACATTTCCAAAGGGCGAGCGAAGCATGTCAACATTTTGGTGGAAGCAACCGGGACGTTGATGTACCCCGCTCGTCGGTTTTGCGCCGATAGAAAGGCAGAGGCACCACGTGTGCTTCCTCGGCCTTGCCGCGCACGTCCACCGTGCAGACAGTCCCAACGGTCGTGAAGGCAGGTTCGACGTAAGCCATCGCGATGGCCTTGTTGAGCGTCGGCGTCACCGTACCGCTGGTGACATGGCCGATGATTCGCTCCTTGTGCAGTACCGTCGATCCCTCACGCGCGGCCCGGCGGCCTGCCAATTCCAGGCCAACGCGGCGCGGCAGTGTTTTCTCATCACGACGCCGCAGCAAAGCATCGCGGCCGATGAAGTCGCCCTTATCTAGCTTGACTGCCCAGCCTAGGCCGGCCTGGAAGGGGTCGATCTCCTCGCTCAGTTCGTGGCCATACAGCGGCATGGCTGCCTCCAGACGCAACGTATCGCGGGCGCCGAGTCCGCACGGTTTGGCCCCCCGGCGGATTAGCTCCTCCCACAGCTCTACTGCTTGCGTCCAATCTAGCGCGGATACTATGATTTCGATGCCGTCCTCTCCGGTATAGCCAGTGCGACTGAGGAAACAGGCTTTGTTGCCGTGATAGTGCGTCGGCATGGCATGGTAATAAGCCAGCTGTTCAGGGTCGGCTTCGGTCAGGCCGCGGCACAGGGCCAGCGCTTGTGGACCCTGTACGGCAAACATGCACGTTGTCAGCGTCTGGTCCGTGATCTCTACTGCTCGGCCGTTTTTATGCTGTTCTAGCCAACTCACGATCTTATCGCGGTTGGAAGCGTTGACGACCATCATCCAGTCGTGGGACCGACGGTAGAGTAGTACATCATCGCGGACGCCGCCACGCTCGTTGCAGATCAGACCATAACGAACTTGGCCGATCTTCATAGCAGCGGCATTGTTACTGTAAACCTGCTGAATGAGGGGCAAGGCATCAGCGCCGTTGATGGACAGCCGGCCCATGTGGCTGATGTCGAATAGACCAGCCGCCGTGCGCACCGCTTGATGCTCCAGGGCGATGCTGGTGTACTGCACGGGCATGTCCCAACCGCTGAACTCGACCATGCGGCCGCCATGCCCGACGTGCCAATCATACAGCGGAGTGCGTAACGCCATGATGCTCCTCTGTCCAGGCAGACGACCACGAATAAGGCAGTCTACTCACGCTGCCCATCGCCGGTCAAGTGCGTCATCCCCCTTCGATCTATGAAATTATGGTAGACAGAGCCATGCCTTTCTCCAAGCGGGTTTGTGTTGTTTGCAACGATACGGTAGGATGCATCGGAAAACGGCTTGTGAGGGGGCGTTAGCCTCCTGCTCAGAGAGCGATTCGTAGGAGGCAAACGATGACAAGCGGCGCATTTCTGATGTCCTTGTGGATGGCTTATTCCACTGCTCAGTCCAGCGCAGCCGAGATGGAGCTATCGCCGGATATCCATATACACGAGCTGCGCGCCCATGTCTATCGCCTGGCTTCGCCAGAGTTTCTGGGCCGCCGCGGGCCAGGAGCAGGGCGGACGGCGCGTTGCCTCGCTGATGTCTTCGGACGCCTCAAACTCAAACCAGCATTTGGCGATTCGTATTATCAAGATATCCCTCATTTGCTCAACGAAGGCGCCGGCAAGTCCGGCATCATCGGCCGCAATGTTGGGGCTCTTCTGCCCGGCAGCGACCCCAAGCTCAAAGACGAATGGATCATCGTCAGCGCTCATTACGATCATCTCGGCAAACAAGGCAACGTGCTGTATCCCGGCGCTGACGATAACGCCACCGGCGTTGCCATGTTGCTGGAAGTGGCCGAGTATTTTGCCCTCAGCAAGGACAAACCGCGGCGTACTCTCGCTTTTATCTCGTTCGATCAAGAAGAGGCTGGCCTGCGCGGCTCGATGCACTTCGCGGCTCATCCGCCGTTGCCGTTCCGCCAACTCAAAGCGTTTCTCACCGCCGATATGCTGGGCCGTTCGATGGCCAACGTCATGGACGAATTTGTCTTCGTGCTCGGCAGCGAGCGCTCGACGCATCTGCGCCAACTGATCGAAAAGACACCACCACCGGAGGGACTTACCATCGGCCGGCTCGGCGTCGACCTGATCGGCACGCGCAGTGATTATGGACCGTTCCGCGATCGCAGCGTGCCGTTTTTGTTTTTCAGTACCGGCCAACATCCGGATTATCACACGCCCTCCGATCTACCTCAGCGCGTTGATTATCGTAAGCTCCAGCGCATCAGCTGGTACATCCGCGACGTGACGAAACGACTGGCCAACGACGACGCCGCGCCGGCGTGGAACGATAAGCCGCTGCCGCCGGATCTCGACGAAATTCGTACCGTGGCGGCGCTGGTGAATCGTGTGCTGAAGCGGCACGATCTCTATCCTCTGACAGAAAAGAAGCGACAATTGGTACAAAGCGTGCAAAAGCGTCTGAACGCCATTCTTGAAAAAGGCAAGGTCGCCGCAGAGGACCGCACCTGGCTGATGTGGAATGCTCGATTGTTGCTCCTCACTGTGTTCTAGGGCGAACTTGCTCTTGCCAGTCCGCAGCGCCGCCAAGGCCGAAGCATCCCTTACCGGTGTTGCGAGGGGACAAGGGCTGCCTTGTATCAGGGTTGTGTCTGTCGAGTAACCAGACGATCGTTAATCATTTTCCGCAAGGCGTAGTGTGCATGTTCATCCATGCCATTGTGCGGACTGCGCCAGATAATGGTGCCGTCTTGGTCAATCAACACCAATAAGGGATATTGAGTGACCTGGAACTGAGCGACAACGGGACAAGATTGCCCGCCGCTAAGCAGCGTCAGGTAATTAATGCCGTAGCGGCCGCGAACAGACCGTACATAGCTCCGCTGCTCCTCTACCGTTCCTGTCTCACAAGCAATACTAACAATCTCGAGGCCATAGGGACCATAGTCTCTCTGCAATTCCACCAAATGATGAATCTCGAGTAGACAATAATGACAATTATGATGCCAGAAATCGAGCAACATCAAGCGTCCGCGGCGATCGTGCTTATACTCCCAGACATTACCATCCAGATCATACAAGGCGAAATTATCCAGGCGATTGCCATACAAGCCACAGGAAGGCACCGGCGTCGGAATATTGGGCATACGCACGGAACCAGAAGCACCAGGTACAGGACGTGCCGGCTGGCGTTGGTCCGGCAGACTCTCCCATTGCGGCGATCCGGGCGCCACCGGTGGCGGGCTAGGAATTTCAACAGGGACGGAGGGCTGCGGAATGCGGCGGAAACCGCCATCAGCGATATTGGCGGGATTGACCCGTGTCGGCGTATCAGATGGGCGAGCTCCCTGCGACGGTCCTTGATCGGGCAGCGGAGCCGGCGGATCGATACTAACGGCTGGCTTGTTGTGTCCCTGAGAATCTTCTTTGCCGGCCGTGGCCTTCTTATCGCGCAGCTGGGGCATGTCCGGCGGCGGCGGCGTGCTTGCCGTGGTGTAGCGTTTGTCGAGTTTAATCAATAAGGTTGGATTAGGCGGTTTCACGTATAATGTGCGGCTGATTAATTCACCATTTTCGTTGGCCCGCACAATTAAGAGATACGATTCGCCTGCTTTCAGCATGGGGATAGTGAAGTAACCAGAATCATCAGTCGAGACATCGAGGTCTGCCCTTTTGGCCTCTTCACGGTCAAGGTTTTTGATCAAAATGGACGCTTTGATGGGTTGCTCCGTCGCTTCGACGACAACCCGCCCTGCGAGCAAGCCGTTAGCCCCCGGCAAAGGTCCGTTGTTATCGCCGGGCATGGCCGCAATTTCTGCCTTGGCCGGCGTCTCTGAGCCGAGAAACGGTTTGGGATGGTCTTTCCGCGCAGCTTGTCTCTTGCCAAAGAGACTACAGCCCGTCAGTCCCAGGCAAACAACTACCACAGCCACACCAACGACGGTGCGCACGGCCTGGCCCTCAAAATAGGCACCGTAAACGGGACTTGCACGGGGCCGTGCCCTCCTATCACGTTGGAGATGGCAACAGCCAAGCGATTCTTCCCGCGCCCCGCCTCGCGGTCAAGGCGGATTTCCCGTCTGGTTTGCGGGGCGAAACAGACAATCCACACATAGCCGGCAAAGATGGCAAGGTCTTCTGGCTCGACTCACGAAATGATCTGCTTGCGCCGGGCGATATAATCCCAGACGACATAGCGGTCCAATTCGCGACCGGCCGTGAAAAAGACGCGGCCCTTGCTGCCCTCCGCCAGTTTGTAGGCAAATTGCACATCCTCGCTGGTCTGATTCCAGCTCGAAAGCAGAAAGATGTTGATGGTGATGCCTTCACGGGCGCACAGTAATCCTTCGCGCAACGTCGCCGATTCGGTGCGCGGATCCGGGGGATACAGCAAAAATAGCCATTCTCCCTCAAAATGCGCTGTTGGCAATCCATCGGTAATGAGGACAATTTGTCGATTCGGCGTATCTTGCGCCATCAGAAATTTCCGCGCCAGATGTAGGCCGTGCTGGATGTTGGTGAAGTGGGCCGGGACCATCATTTCACTGATATTAGGATTGCTCATATCCACTTTTTTGCGGACAATCGGATCATAGAGCGTGACTGGCTTGGGCATGAGCGCGGCAATCTCGGTAATGTGGCGCGGCTTGGCAAACGTGTACATCTCGATAAAGCGCAAATAATCGCCGGGATATTCACTGCGAATCAACCCGTCCAGGGCCAGGCCCATGCGCTTGACATTGATATATTGCCCGTCATAACGCATCGAGCCGGACATATCGAGCAATACAACGGAAGCGCATTTGGGATTGTTGCGTGTCTTGTGGATGAGGATGTCTTCTGGCTTCAGACGCACCGGCAGGCCCGGACCCGAGCGCAAGAGGGCATTGGTGAACGAGGAGGGAATATCCATGTGCGTTACCGAATCGCCGAATTCATAGGATTTGGTCTGCTGCATCTCGGTGGCACCTTCACCGAGGACTGCTCCTTGATGCCGGCCGGTGCGCGATGGCTGCAACTGTTCGAAAATGCGTGTCAATAGCTTTGATTGAAACAAGCGATAAGCGCGGGGCGTCAGTTGAAAGCCGCCACGCTTGGCCTGTTCCAATCCTTGCTGCTCGGCCAATTCGCGCAGATAGTCCTGTATCTGCTGCTGCAAAGCGCTCAACTGGTCGAGGTCGCTTGGCTCGGCGAATTGAGCTAACTCTCCCAGGTCGATAACGCCGATTTGCGCCGTTTTCAGCGCCTCTTCGAGCTGCTGGAGCAGGCGATCGATCATTTCCAATTCTTCTTTGATCGCCAGTGCTTGCGGCACCGTCATGGGCGTGCGGCCAGTGAAATCATACTTACTGACTAACTCGTCGATCTGATATTTCTCACCCAGGCGCTCGGCCAAGTGCAAAAGCTGGCGGGCAAACGGGCTGTTCTCATCCCCGGCGCGATACCACAATTGTTCGAGATCGTATAATTGTTCGTCGCGTACTGCTTCATCGAAGGCACGGCGCAGCTTGGCTGGCGGCTTCATCTGAGCAGCCTGATTGCGGAAATTGTGGTGCGCCTCATTCAGCACCTGGTCGGTCTCGTAAGTCTCCAAAATCTTTCGTTTACGCTCGCGCAGCAGGGCCATGAGCGATTCCAGGCTCGGCCCCAAACCGCGAATCTGGCTGGGATCGATGCGCACGGCGCGGGCCAATTCCTCTTCGGTAAGCCGGCGCATGCTGCCGTAGTACAGCAGATGCTCGAAGACCGGCGACACCAGGTCCGGCGGCGGCGCGGTGGGGCTGGGGAACTGCACGGGATCGTATTTCTGGTAGGTGTGGATGATACCACCCAGATTGTCCGGTTTGCTCATGCTTGCCTCGTCCAGTGTTCGTCTGCTGTTTCCTTCCGGCTATGCCGGGTGATCGATGTTTTCATAATAGCGGATGGCAGCGGCAAACGACAAACTATCTCTCCTGCGGAGAGGGGCGCCGATACGCAGGGGCTGAAGAAGGCAGCGGACATTCTTCCTATAGCCAAACAGCGGATATTTCTATTATTGGTCCGCCACTCAAGAGGTGCTGGAGTGAAAACTCCGATTGAATATAATTAGGCTGCATGGCTTTTTGGCTAAAGGAAAGTATCGATGCAGCCTCTTGTTGTTTTTCGCTTTGGGCGATCCCAATTGGAGGCGGTGCGATGACGACTGTTTATCGCCGCGTCGCACAGCTTAAAACCGCAGAGGATTTCCGCGCTCATCTGGCGTCGCTGGGCATCACCATCCCTTTCGATGAGGAACTGTGTTGCGGCCCAGATGCCC
>JAJPHU010000170.1 GCA_021325115.1 Planctomycetota bacterium
TCAAATTCATCAGTCCACCTCACAACCTACGTTCCCAAGCGGCAGCCCTGAGAGCGAGAAGAGAACATCGTGTTGTAGAAGAACGGCACGTCTTATAGGTTTCTTGTGGGCCCTTGTCAATCCCTGTCCTACTGGTCATGGAATACGTCGAGGGTTTGCCGCTGTTGGCGCACTTGCGAGCGGCGGGTTCCTGTACCTAGTGATGACCATCGACTGGTATAGCCGCTACGTGCTGGCCTGGTGGCTGTCGCCCCCAGACAGCCCGTTCTGCCTGGAGATGCTTGAGGAGGTGCTGGGGAAAGGGCAGCCGGAGGTGTTCAACACCGATATAATGCTATTTTAGGGAGCGACAAACTCTGTCTGGAAGCGGTACGCCGTCTTGACGTATTGCCAGCCGGTCGTAGACCATGAGCAACTTGTGTGGCTTCGGTGAGGAGTGTGAACATGACCTCGAAAATCGTCTCCATCAACCGAGCCCCCGTGCTGACTCTGTGGGCAGCCGTGGTCGCTCAGCGCCTCGGCTTCGCGGAGGATGAAGCCCTGACGCTGGGCAGAGCCGTGGCCGGCCTGAATGCCTACTCCAAGGGCCGCAGACTGGGACTCTTCAAACCCCACGAGGAGAAGGTGAAGAAGGCACGCGAGAGAGAGCCGGGCGAAAGGCTCTTGATCGAGGTCTGCGGTCGAGCGGTGCCGGCCACGAACACCGACGATGGCATCCGAGCCGTGCAGAAGGGTAGACCGATTGATCCTGACAACGTGCGTCACTACCTGGAAAACAAGTTCGGCGACGACTTGAAGGCAGTTCGGTCAGTCATGCAGAAGCTCGCCAAAGCCTATAAGCCGCAGCAACTCGGTCACGATGCCTTCTCGCTGTATGAGCGCTTTCGGCCCGAAATCCCAGCCGGCAAGAAGGGCTGGGGAGCCAAAGGCAATCTTGACCTGGGGTTGATCGAGCGGCTGGCGAAGGAGAAGCCATGACCGCTCCACTAACCTCTTCGCTGACTTTCCCCCAGCACATTAGCGAGCGAGGAGGCGGCAAACAGCACTACTCAGCGTAGGTGCAGCAGTTTGTGGAGCCGTTCATCGAGCCGATGTCAGCAATCCGAGTTCGGCACTTCCCCAACTCCGGCTCCTTCGGGCAACGCATCCGGTCGTCCCGTGTCGTCGACTTGGGCAAAGCCGAGCAACGCTTCCATCCACGGCCCTTGCTGGGCTTCCAGCGGAGCGCCGATCAGCTCTGTCACGAGATACACCTGCGTCCGCTGCAATACAGTTCCCTCGCTGTGGTTGGCATGGGTAAGTGGCAAGACCCGTGAAAAAATCAAGGAGTTAGTCAAGCGAGACTTCATCAGCGGCGACACCCGTCTGGCTCTCACGAACGCCATCTACTTCAAAGGGCAGTAGGAAAAAATGTTCGAGGAGGCCGACACCAGGGACGAGAACTGCTATCCCTCTGGTGTCTATTGACTGGCTCTTTAGTATTCTACCAATAACGAGAACGGTAACAATGAGGATTACGAATGAAACGAGCATTCTCCGTAACTACCCTGGTTCTCGGTATCTCCTTTGTGTCGGTCGTTTTCGCCACGGCGCAGGAAAAGAGCGTTAAATCCGGCATCAACAAGCTGTTCGAGAATCCCCATCTCAAGGATTACCTGAAAAAGTTTGAGAGAGAGAGTCGGGAGATCGCTGCCAAAGTCAAGGAAATTGTCGCTCCTTGCAATCTCAAGCCAGGAATGGTCATTGCTGATGTCGGCGCTGGCATGGGACTTTTCACCAGGAAGTTCGCTGCCGAGGTTGGGGAGAAAGGCAAGATTTACGCCGTGGACATTTCCCCGACTTTCCTGCGTCCCATCAAGAAGACCTGCGCTGACCGGTTCGAGAAGAAGGAAGCCAAGGAACACAAACTTGACCTTCACATTGTTCCAACGCCTATCAAGTCATACCGGCTCCTGTCCATGAGCATGGATGACGATGGCTTCATTTGGACTGGTTCCATCCACAGGGTCGTTCACCGTTACGATCCTCGTACCGGCAAGGTCGAGAGTATCCCTCTACCCTTCCAGGCGACGGCGAACGCCTGCATGTGTGTTGGTAAAAAGGTCTACATCCTGGGCCAGACATACCCCAAGCTCATCATCTACGACCGCACTGCCAAGAATTTCAATGAAGCCGCCTATCCCTCGGCCAAGCCGAACGTCTGGTACGGCACGGAGGCTCACGACGATCGGCATATCTTCTTATTCGACCGAGGCGGTGCTGGCGTCATCAAGTGGGACACGCACAGGGATCAAGGTAAGGCAATCCCGTGGCCGTACAAAGTTCCTTTCCCAGGTGGCGGAACTTACGAGACAGACAAGGCCATCTGGTGTGGGGTGTGGGAGCTAACAGGTTCGTACCAGCCCTTCGGCCTTGCCCGGCTCGACATCGAGAAAAACGAGTTCACCGGCTATTTCCCCTTCCCGAAAAATGATGCTGGCCTAAAGCCCTATACCGACCCAGCCACGACGCTATTCCTTCCGTACAGCCTGAAAGGCAAAATCGTCCCGTTCGACTTCAAAGCAAAGCGTTGGTGCCAGTTTCTCGATGTTCCGCAGTACGGCAAATTGTTCGGCTTTATGGGGGGACCCATTCCGCATAAGGGGCGTTACTACTTTTCCCTTAGCACCTACAATGGCACCGCCACGGGCTGCGATGGTAAGCCGTATCATTTTTGCAATGCGATTCTGGAGTTCGATCCGCAAACCAGGCGGTTCGAGTTCCTGACACTTGCAGTCAAAAACGCCTATTATCAGATTGCCTACATGCTCAGTGCCAAGGGCGAATTTTTTGCGACCGGCTCGAACATCCGAGAGAAAGATGGCACGCTGAATCGAGATCGATCCGGAGAAGTTGTGTTCTGGCAGACGAGGAAACCGGAGAAGCAATGATCTGAGGTAAA
>JAJPHU010000169.1 GCA_021325115.1 Planctomycetota bacterium
GTTCGGGGGAGACAGCAGAATAGCCGTAGCTTCGGTAGTGGTAGGGACGAGCCGATTGGTTCGTCCGAAGCGGCAGCTCGCGCTCTTGCCGATGGCCGTCGATAGTGACAGCCACATCCTGGCCGCCGATGGGCGGATGATCCGGCTGCAACAGGGAAACGCGGACCGTCTCTTTGGCTCCTACCTGCACCGTGCGCCGCAATTCGCGGATTGAGTCGCCGGAGACGTAAAATTTCTCAAAGGGGATACTCAGCGTGACGATATGCGGCCGTTCGGCGGACGTATTGACCACGTGAAAGACATATTCAAGATAGCCGTGCGAGCTGGTGCCTTTGGGAGCCGCTTCCGGGGTGATCTCAATGTCGCCGAACGTGAACGTCATCGAGATCGCTTGCGCCGGCGATGCCAGCAGCAAACCCAGCCAAACACCCATACAGGATCTAACGAGCCCCAAGGGCAAGCGATGGCGAACCATCTGTGGCTTATCCTTCTGGCTCGTTTTACGTGTGATCTCAGCCATGATGCACCTCACGGATCTTCATGTCGGCAGGCAAGTTCAGTCCCGTCTCTTCAAGTGTGGCGAGCAGATCCCGGATGACAGCGAAGGCATCTACCTGATCAAGCCGCGCTTTGTAATTGAGGATGAGCCGATGATTGAGCACCGGGGCAGCGACGGCCTTGACGTCCTCGAAGCCGACCGTCGGCCGGCCAGCCAGCAAGGCATAGGCGCGGGCTGCTTCGGCGATGGCGATGGCTGCCCGCGGCGAGGCGCCGTGGGCCACGTAGCTGCGCACTATCAGCGGTGCTTCGGCGGCGCGCGCATGGGTCGCTGCCACTAGCCGCGCCACGTAGCGTGACACGGGACGAGGAAGATAAATACGATCCACAATAGAGAACAAGAGCCGCAACTCATCGCTGCTCATGCTCCAGGTCGGTGGCGGTGGTGTGCCATGACGTCGCGTCGAAATGATGCGCTCCAGCACGTCCACCTCAACCGTGGACACCACCAGCTTGAACAAAAAGCGATCGAGCTGGGCTTCCGGAAGCGGATAAGTGCCTTCCAGTTCGATGGGGTTTTGCGAGGCCAAGACGAAGAACGGCTCCGGCAGCGGCCGAGTTGTGCCCAAGAGTGTGACGGCACGTTCCTGCATGGCTTCGAGCAGGGCTGATTGCGTCTTCGGCGAGGCCCGGTTGATCTCATCGGCCAGGAGCAAGTTGGTGAATACCGGACCAGGCCGAAACACCATCTCGCGGCGTCCTTCGGCCGTCTCTTGCAGGATGTGGGTGCCGAGGATGTCGCCCGGCATGAGGTCAGGCGTGAACTGCACACGCTTGAAATCGAGGTGCAGCAGTTGCGCCAGCGCCTTGACCAACGCGGTTTTGCCGACGCCTGGCACGCCTTCAAGCAACAGATGGCCGCGGCTGAGGATGGCCACCAGGACCAGGCCATGCAGCTCCGAACGACCGAGCAATTGGCGATCCAGCTGTTCGCGTAGCCGGGTTAGCAGCTCGACCGCAGGAGCGAGCGTTTCGGGTTGCAGCAGGACGGGCGATGGCGTCTCGTTGAACATCGATGCTCCCAGGCGAATGGCCAGCGTCAGCCGGCGGGTGGGGGGTCCCAGCCAACTGGGACGCCGGCCGTTCGCTATTTCGTGGACTTGCGTTCAAAATAGCGTTCCACAGCGGCCCGATGGCGCGGCAAGATGACTTGCGTGTTGGCCGAGCCACTGCCCGCCGCTGCCTCACGCAGCGCTCCCGATGAGGCCGCTTCGGACGATTTCTTGTGGATGACTTCGCCGCCTCCGTGCGTTTCTTGAAGCGGCGTGCTCTTGAGCGCATCGAGCGCTCCGGGAGGCAACACGTGCTCCTGGAACTTGAATCCTTCTTCGGAATTAGGTTTGCCCCATGTCAAAGGCGCTGCACCGGGACCCCGGTTATCGCTTCCACAGCCCTTTCAGTGGCTCTTAAAGTCGGCAAGGGAAACTTTGCCCGATCTATCCTTCAAGAAAGTCCGCAATCCTTCGTAATCGCACTCGCCAGCTTCCCGGCAACGCGCCAGTGTCTCGGCATCGATGAGGCCGGCCATGTGCAGCTTCTCCATCCGACCCTTCAACTGATCCATGTGGCCACGCAGCACCCCTGCCAGTTTCTTCATCTGTTCGGGATCGAATTGTTGCTGTCGCAGCGCTTCCCTCACTTCGGGAGGAAGACTGTCTTCGCCCACCAGATTGTTCAATTCCGCCAACACTCCTTTCACCAATTGCGGATCGAGTAAGTCGGCATTGCGCAGCAACGCCTCCGCCAGCACTTGTGCTTCGCCCAAATGCTGGCTCCGATTGGTGTTTTGCTCCGTCGCTTGCTTGGCCGCTTCTTGCGCCAGGTGTCGCAAATGATCGAGCGCTTCCAGGGTGCGGGCCGGATCTTTGCCGGACGAATGTTCGCGCAGATGAGCTGCTTTTTCCGCCAGCATCTCCGCTCGCTTCGGATCGAGCATCGATTCGCCTTTGAGCAAGGCGATTTGTTGCAGCAGTCTGCCGATTTCCTGATCGATCTCCAACGGCGAACGGAAGTGCAGGTCCGCCAATCCCTGCGGCACCAGAAAACTGAGGAAGACGAAGCCGGCAGCGATAGCCAACAACGTGCCGGCGCGTCGGCCGTCCCAATGCAGATACGGCAGATTGAGGGCCGGCAGCCGTTGCCGCCAAGCTCCTAGCTCCTGTTCGGCTCCTGCCATCAACAAACCACCACAACCGCTCTGTTCGTCGAACAAGGCCCGTATCGTCGTCTCGGGCGGTATTTGCCGCCGCGCTCGCAGCAGCGCTGCCGTCAGACACGCGGCCAAACCCATCAGGCCCCACAACAGCGGTTTTCGCTCCATGCCGCTGGCACGCAGGGCGATCACTGCTGTGCCCCAGATGAAGCCCCACAACGTCGCTAGTGGCAAAGCGTATTTGAGCACGAGCAGCACCGTCAGGCGCCGGCGAAATTGCTGGATCGCTTGGTTTTGAAGATCCATAGGACGAACACTCTCTTTCCTCAAGAGATGAATAGGTGAACACAAAGACCGGAGAGCGCTGCAAATCTTTAGGGTTACCGGCAAGCCCTGCAGAGCCAGCGGACCGCTTGCCCTGCAAGGCGTGCTGGTAACTCTTTACTCCCTTTAGTTGATGAGACTGGACAAGAGAGGTAAAGTCAAGTGTTTTGCACCGCCTACATCTGGTTCCCAGGCAGAACTTGGGAATCCGAAGGAACAAGGAGAAGGCATGCTTTCGTTTCATCTCTGCGGGCGGCAAAGCCGATAAGTCCGACATGGCCGCTTCTGATCCGTTGCCGCCGGACTGCCATGAGTGTGCCACGGGCCGCGCCAAAATCGCCCTGGTATGGGGCGTCCTAACGTTCCTCGTCGGACAAGCAGTCCTCTCTTACATCGTCAGCCAGATTCACCCGGAGATTCGCGACCCGGAATTTGGTTATCATCTGCTGCATCTGCGCCAGCTGACAGCAGCAGCCCCGGCGCATCCGCTTTGTCTGGTTCTGGGCAGCTCGCGCACGCTCTGCGGTATCTGTCCGCCAGCATTGCCACCGTGGCCGGCCGAGGCCGGTCCGGAGCCGTCCGTCTTCAACTTCTCGCAATTCTGCGCCGGGCCGGTGCGCGAGCTTCAGACACTACGCCGTTTGCTCGCCGATGGTCAGCGGCCCAGGTGGGTGCTCCTCGAAATTTGGCCACCCTATTGGCCGCAGCAAGGCTACTGGTTCGATGAACAGCACATCATGGAGCACGACTTGCGGCCGGTGGACCTGTCTCTGGTTTGGCGTTACTTCACGCACCGCTGGGATGCTCTGACGAAACTCGCTGCCGATACGCTGGTTCCCGTAACCGCGCTGCGGGCCAACATCCTCGCTCGCGGCTTTGGCTCCTTGCTTTCGCCCGATCAGCACTGGCGTGCGCTGTGCCTGGCGGCCTGGCGCGATGCCGAGCCGAGTGGCTGGCGTCCCTGGCAGGAGCGAGGCCCCGTGGAGCAATTCCGCGCCCGTACCGACGAGTACCGCACGCAAATGGCCAGCATCACGTTTCAGACGAAACCTCGTCTCGACAATTTTTTCATCAGCGCCACGACCGATCGCGCGTTGCGGGAGATTTTGGAAGAATGCCGCTGCCGCCACATCCAGGCGGCGTTGATCCTGATGCCCGAACCCAGCCAAGTACGGAGTTGGTACACGCCGACCGTCCACGAACAAATTAACTTCTATCTAGATCGCTTAAAGCGTGAATATCAAGTACCTGTCTTCGATACGCGGACCTGGCTAGGCGACGATGATTTTTACGATCTGGCACACATGGCTCCATCAGCCGCAGCTCCGTTTACCATGCGCCTGGGCCGCGAGAAGCTGCTACCGTGGTTTGGCGCGCGGGACGTGTTAACGCCCCGGTCTGCCCACAGTGGGGCGTTCCCACATCCCGCGCGCCGAGTTGTCACACCTCGCTCGCCATGTTAGGATATAGTTCTATCTGAGTTCGCTGTTCGCTCCCGCCTTTTTCGAGACCCTGCCATGTTGAACCTCCTTCCTTCTCGACTGTGGACGTGTGAAGGTATTGAACGCCGTGCTTTTCTTAAACTCGGCACTCTTACCGGGCTAGGATTGTCGCTGCCGACGTGGTTTGCCGCCAAGCAAGCGCAGGCGCGTCAGGGACGCCCAACGACCGATGTCAATTGCATCCTCATTTGGACGCTGGGCGGCACCAGCCATCACGATACTTTTGACCCCAAGCCGAATGCTCCCGCCAGTATCCGCGGCGAATTCAGCGTCATTGATACGGCAGTGCCCGGCGTCAAGTTCACCGAGCTTCTGCCGCGCATGGCCCGTGAGCTGAAGCGCTACGCCCTGTTGCGGAGTTGGAATCCCAAGAACGGCAGCCACGGCGTCGCCGATCAGTATTGTCTGTCCGGCCATCCGGTCAATCCGTCACTGACTTATCCGTGTTACGGCGCGGTCGTCAGCCAGCAGAAGGGCTTCAAAACGCGTGTGCCGCCGCACATCCAGCTCGGCAATTTTGTCGATCGCACCTTCAACGGCGGTACGGCCGGCTACCTTGGGCTGGAACACAATCCCTTCGAGATCCAGTCCGATCCCAACGTCGGCACGTTCAGCGTCCGCGACATTACGCCGCCTGCGGGCATCGATATGGGTCGGCTAGCACGCCGCCGTCGCATGTTGCATACCCTGGATTCGTTGCAGCGCTCCCTCGATGCCCAGCCGGCGGCGTTCGCGGCCCTGGATCAGCATTATCAGGCCGCCCTCAATCTCATCACGGCACCGGAGACTAAACGCGCTTTTGAGATCGATAAAGAGAATCCGCGTCTCCGTGATAGCTACGGCCGCACACGCTTCGGCCAAAGCTGCTTGCTGGCCCGCCGGCTTATCGAGTCGGGCGCCCGCTTTGTGACCGTCTCGGACGGCGGCTGGGACACGCATCAGAACAATTTCAACGCCCTCAAGAAAAATCTGGTCCCCCACATCGATCAGGCCGTGCCGCAACTATTGATCGACCTGGAGGAACGCGGCCTGTTGGCGACGACGCTGGTGGTGTGGATGACGGATTTCGGACGCACACCGAAGATCAACTCAGCGAGCGGCCGCGATCACTGGGCCTCGGCCGGTTTTGCCATCCTGGCCGGCGCTGGCATCCCCGGCGGCGCGGTGCTGGGCCGCACCGACGAGGAAGGCGGCCGGCCGACACACAATGAATACTTCACCGAAGATATTGCCGCCACCATCTACACCAAGCTCGGCATTCCGCTCGACTTGATTACCTATACGCCGGACGGCCGGCCCATCCGTCTCAATGAGGGCCGAATTATCCGCGAATGGGTTTCCGTTTAGGGCCAGCGGACAAAACCCCTCCTTCTTTGTGGGCGAGAGAAGTGCAAGGAGACCAAGGAGTTCCGCTCCCCACCCGAACCCTCCCCCACAAGGGGGGAGGGAAATGGCTGCTAGCCCTATATTTTCCGGGCAGTTCGGCGAATGCCCAACGATAGCCTTGCGTGAGATAACGGAATGGCTGCCAAAAGATGGGCGCCTGGGCTTTTATTGTACGTTGCGTTGCTCGCCGCGACGGGGCAAACGCAGCGAACGCAGGGGAACGGCGCTCTCCTCTGGACGCAGTACCGTTGGTTCATCGTTGGCCGGGGAAGATTCGTTGACAACCCGGACAAACGGCAACAACACCGGCTGCTCGCCACTTGCCTCCTTGTCGGCTTGTTGCCTGCGCTCGGCGTCGTGACGGCGTCGGGCTTGCTGAAAGCGATATTCATTCCACAACTTGCGGAAGTGCGGCGAGCGCGCATTGCGGAACATCGCCGCGTGCAAGACGGAACGTGCCTCCTCGCTTTGACCGGATAGCCGCAGCCCCTTGACCAGCTTGCCCAACACCTCGACATCTTCCGGAGCTTGCTCTGCCGCTTTGCGCAAATGGGCCAGCCCTTCCTCGGTCTGGCCCAGACGCAAGAGCAGATGGCCGTAATCGGCACGGCACTTGACATGGCCGGGATCCAGCTCCAGAGCGCGGCGATAATGCTCTGCGGCGCTTTGCAGGTCTGCGCCTTCCTCGGCGCCCAGAGCCGCGGCGAACAGATAGTGATAGCGGGCGTTATCGGGTTGATGCCGCAGCGCCGCTGTCAGATGGCGCCGGGCCTGTTTGTATTTACGACGTTGGAGATAGATTTCTGCCAGCCGGGCCTGCGTTTCCTCGGCGGCCTCGGCAGGCAGATAGCGGAAGCGCGACAGGCGCATGAGAATAGTCACGGCGTCACGATGACGGCCGACTTCCTGATAGCGCCGGCCCATGGCCAGGACGCCCTCGATGAGATTCAAGGTTGGCATCATAGCGGCCTCCCTGCCGCGGAAAATCGCCTCTTGCTTGTGCTGCGGGCTAGTAACTCCCGAGAAATGTCCCGCGAACACCCATCCTAACGATGTTGCCGCGTTGGGACAAGAGGAAACAACGTTTATTCGCTTACCGGCTCGCCTTCTCAGAAGCAGCGATTTTTGCTAAATTGACGCTGTGAAAAGAAGCCGTGGCTTTGGCCAGGGCCGTCCATAAATGGGAGGAATGTGTGGCCTCGATTAACTACAGCCAGGTACGTAAGGGCATGGTCATCGTCGGCGAAGACGGCCAGCTCTACTCCGTGGTGGACCGCGATCTGAACACGCCGGGAAACTGGCGCGCCATTCTGAACTTGAAGCTCAAGAACCTTAAAACGGGCGCCGTCACGCCCAAACGCTTTCGGCCTGAAGACAAAGTCGAGCTGGCCTATCTCGACAAGCGGCCGATGCAATACCTCTACAAAGAGGGCAACGATTACGTCTTCATGGACAAGGAGACCTACGACCAGATCAGCTTGAACGCCGAGCTGGCCGGCGAGATGATCCTTTATCTGAAAGAGAATGAGGATGCCCAGGTGACGTTCTATGAAGGCAAACCGATCAGTCTGGAATTGCCAGCCACGGTCGAACTGAAGGTGGTCGAGACCGAACCATCAGTCAAGGGGGCGACGGCCGCCGCTCAGTACAAGCCGGCGACGCTGGAAACCGGCCTGAAAATCACGGTGCCGCCATTCATCGGCGTCGGTGAAGTCGTCCAGGTCGATACGCGCACCGGCGAATACCTCAGCCGTGCCAAGTAACAAACCCATTAACGAGCCGAGAAGCGTATTAACGAACCTTGTCGTCGCTTACGCTTCCGGCTCGTCCATTTTCTCTCCGCTTCCCGCTTGACATTTCGTGGCCAAACCTCCACATTATCTAAAGCGGCTGACGCCGCCTCTGCGGTTCGGCCGTCCTGCCTGTGTGTTTGACCTTACCGCCTACCTGATTCGACTAACTATGCGAACTTGTCTATCCGCGATATTGGTGTCCCTCTGGTTCTCCGGCTCGATGCTCGCCGCGGAGGTGCGAAGCGGAGAACAGATTTACCGCCAGCAGTGCGCCTCCTGTCACGGTGTCAAAGGCGAAGGCAGCGAGGAATACAAACGTCCCCTCACCGGCGATCGTTCGGTGGCCCAGCTGGCGCGCTTCATCGCCAGGTCGATGCCCAAAAACTCGGACAAGAAATGCACCGGGGAAGATGCTCAGAAAGTCGCTGTCTACATTTATGAAACGTTCTACTCGAAAACCGCCCAGGCACGCAACAAGCCGCCACGCATCGAACTATCGCGTTTGACGGTGCGGCAATATCGGCAAGCAGTAACCGATCTGATCGGCACGTTTCGCGGCCCGGCGCATTGGGACCAGCAACGCGGTCTGAAAGGCGAATATTACAAATCGCGCCGCCTGTGGCGCCCCGATGAGCGTGTTCTTTCACGCGTCGATCCGGTGGTCCAGTTTGATTTTGGCGTGACGGGTCCGGAGCCGAACAAATTTGAACCCGATCAATTCTCGATCCGGTGGAGCGGTTCCGTGCTGGCTCCGGAGACAGGCGAGTACGAGTTCATCGTCCGTACCGAACACGCGGCCCGTCTTTGGCTCAACGACACCAAGCGGCCGTTGATTGATGCCTGGGTGAAATCGGGCAATGATACCGAGCATCGCGCCGCCATCTTTTTGTTGGGCGGCCGCGTTTATCCGCTGCGGCTGGAATTCTCCAAGGCCAAGCAGGGCGTCGATGATTCTAAGGACAAAAAGAAGAAAAAGCCAGAAGTCAAGGCGTCGATCGCGCTGGAGTGGAAGCTGCCGCACCGAACGCCAGAAGTGATTCCGCAGCGTTGCCTGTCGCCGCTGGCTGTGCCGATTTCGTTTGTCCTTACCACGCCATTCCCACCGGATGATCGTAGCATCGGCTACGAGCGTGGCTCCTCGATTTCCCGGGCCTGGGAGCAGGCCACGACGGACGCAGCCATCGAAATAGCCGATTATGTGATGAGTCATCTCGCCGAGTTGTCCGGGGTCCGCGAGGAGGCTGCCGACCGCCCCGCCAAACTGCGCGATTTCTGCTGCCGCTTCGCCGAGCGCGCCTTTCGGCGGCCGCTGACCAAGGAACAGAAACGGCTATACGTCGATCAACAATTTGAGAAAGTCCGCGCGGTCGAAGCCGCCGTCAAGCGAAGTCTTTTGCTTGTTCTCAAATCGCCGTATTTTCTCTATCGGGAAATCGGCGGCAGCCAAGACAACTATGATGCGGCCTCTCGCCTCTCGTTCGCCTTGTGGGACTCGTTGCCCGATGTCGAGCTGTTGCGAGCGGCGGCCTCCGGACAACTGGCCACGCGCCCACAGCTGCTTCGCCAGGCCGAACGCATGGTGTCGGATCTGCGGACGCGGGCCAAGCTGCACGATTTCTTCATGCAATGGCTCAAGGTCGATCCTGTTCCCGACTTGGCCAAGGATTCTACCCAGTTTCCCGGATTCGATCGCGCCGCCGCTTCGGACCTGCGCACCTCACTAGAGCTGTTCCTGGAAGATGTGTTGTGGAGCGAAGCGTCCGACTTCCGCCAGCTTTTCCTTGCCGATTATTTGTATCTGAACGGCCGGCTGGCGTCGCTGTACGGCGTCGGTCTTCCGGCAGGCTCCACGTTTCAGAAAGTTTCGCCGAAGTCCGGCGAACGTGCCGGCATCCTGACGCATCCGTACCTGATGGCGACATTTGCCTATACAGCCACCAGTTCGCCTATCCATCGCGGCGTCTTCCTGGCTCGTAGCGTCCTGGGACGCGCTTTGCTACCGCCGCCTGAAGCGTTCACGCCGCTGCCGCCGGAGCTGCACCCGCAATTGACCACCCGCGAGCGCATCGACCTGCAAACGAAGCCGCACGCCTGTCAGACCTGTCATGGCATGATTAACCCGCTCGGCTTCACGTTGGAAAATTTCGACGCCATTGGCCGTTTCCGCGATAAGGAAAAAGATCGGCCCATCGATACCACGGGGAGCTATCTGACACGCAAGGGCGCGATTGTGAAATTCACCGGTGTCCGCGACCTTGCCGCTTTTCTCGCTGCCAGTGATGAAGTGCAAGAAGCCTTCGTGGAACAGCTGTTTCACTATTTCGTCAAGCAACCGATTCGCGCCTACGGACCCGACAAAATATCGGCACTACGGCACTTTTTTGTTGACAATCACTGCAATGTCCGCAAACTGATGGTGGAGATTGCCGCAGAATCTGTATTGCAACCTTCCCCAGCCCGCAGCGTCCGTAAAGGCAAGTGACCCCCATAGGCAAGTGACCCCCATGCGGATGCGGCGGGCTGGTAAATCTGTAAGGAGAAATAACATGACAACGAACCAAACACGGCGCGAGTTCCTCCGTGATCTGGGCATTAGCGCGGCGGCTTTGCCATTCATCCTCAATCTGCCCAGCCTCGGCTTCGCCAATCAGCGCCAGCGCAAGCAGCGTCTGGTCTTTCTCTTCAGCCCCAATGGCGTCATTCCTTCTGCGTTCTGGCCTGAGGAGGAAGGTCCACTCACCACGCTCAAAGAGAGTCTCAAGCCGCTGGAGCCGTTCAAGGAACGCACGCTGATCTTGCACGGCGTCTGCGACAAAGTGCGTGGCGATGGCGACAATCACATGCGCGGCATCGGCTGCCTGCTGACCGGCATCGAGCTGTTCCCCGGCAATATCCAGGGCGGCTCGCACACACCAGCCGGCTGGGCCAGCGGTCTGTCCATCGATCAAGAGATCAAAAATCATTTGCAAGCCAATCCGGCAACGCGCACGCGTTTCGGCTCACTGGAGTTCGGCGTCCTGGTTCCCGATCGCGCCGATACCTGGACGCGCATGATCTACGCCGGACCTAACAAACCAATTGCGCCCATTGACGATCCTTATCAGATGTTTAACAAGCTCTATGGCCGCATGAAGGACCAGGAGCACCTCAAAAGCATCCTCGATGATTTGCAGGAGGACCTGCGCAAGGTCCGTTCCGTGGTCAGTACCGAAGATCGCCGTTTACTGGAAGAGCACGCCGCCTTTGTTCGCGAGATGGAGCAGGAATTGAAAGCGAGCAAAGAGCAAGACGTGGGCCACGCCGTCCCCGAATTGGAGCCGGGCATCAAGACCGAGAATGACAACATGCCGCGCATCAGCAAGATGCAGATCGATTTGATGGTCAACAGTTTTGCCGCCGATTTCGCCCGCGTGGCGTCGCTGCAATTCACCAATTCGGTCGGCCAGGCGCGGATGCGCTGGCTCAAGATCAACGAAGGCCATCATGAACTGTCGCACCACCCCGACAGCGATAAAGACGCTGTGGACAAACTGATACGCATCAACAAATGGTACTGTGAGCAAATGGCCTATTTGGCCAAACGTTTGGCCGAGACACCGGAACCGGGCGGCGGCGGCAGCCTGCTCGACAATACCCTCTTGGTGTGGACCAACGAGTTGGGCAAGGGCAATTCGCACACGTTGGACAATATCCCGTTCGTGCTGGTCGGCAACGGTCTCGATTTCAAGATGGGCCGTTCCATCAAGTATCCGAAGGTGCCGCATAATCGCTTGCTGCTGTCGCTGGCGCACGGCATGGGCCATCGCATCAAGACGTTCGGCAACCCGGATTTCTGCAGCGCAGGACCGTTGCCGAAATTGAGCTGACCAGGCCGAAGCGTGAGTGGCGGGAAAGAGAAAAGGAAGTAGTTATGATCTTCTATTCACCCGCCGAGCAGCACTTTGTGTTGCACAATGGCAATTAGGACACTTAATATCGCCATCAAATAATAAGTTAGGCGAGTGGAACATTCGCCTCAACTTATGATGGCGATCCTCTGCCAGACTTGGTGGTAGGGAAGTAGAAATAAGCCGTAGCCTTGTGGATCGTCTGGCTATCGCTGCCCGACTCGGCGTGCCGGAGGTTTGCGGGCGCGGTGGCCAAAACCCAACAGGAGCAGCGATGACAGACCAAATCCACAAAAGCGATGAAGAATGGCGCTCCCAGCTGACAGACTTGCAATATCAGGTGACGCGCTGCCAAGGCACGGAGCCGCCCTTTCACAACGAATACTGGAACACTCACGCCGACGGCGTTTATCGCTGCCTCTGCTGCGGTCAGCTGTTGTTCGATTCGACGACGAAGTTCGACTCCGGCACCGGCTGGCCCAGTTTCTTCAAACCGGTGGACGAACACAACCTGTCGTTGCACGAAGACCGTAGCGCGTCCATGACGCGCACGGAAGTTCGTTGCCGTCGCTGCGACGCCCATCTCGGACACCTCTTCGCCGATGGCCCACCGCCTACCGGCCTGCGCTATTGCATGAACTCCGCCGCCTTGAAATTTGTGCCACGCACCGACGAACAGACCGACGCCGGCGACAAGGAGTGAAAGGTGGAAAGCATACACGGGGCGATTTATGGCCCTGCCCGAATGGGCAAAAGAGATCAGCGAGTAAGACCTTTCTGATAGATGCGCCCCTTTTGAGGCTACGGGCATTCGGCTGGACTCACAGCGGCGTCGTCGGCGATGGCGGCCGGCTTGGCCAGATGGAAATCGAGCACCAGCGGCAAGTGATCGGAAGCCAGGCGGGCCAGGGGCGTGCGAACGATGGTGGCGTGATGAATCTCGATGTTGCCGCGATAGTAGACTTTGTCCAATGAGGCCACGGCCAGGAAAGAGGGAAAACTTCGGAAACGACGGATGGGAGCCGTCGCATGGTGAAAGCCGTGGTTGAGGAAATGGTGCTTGCCCAGCGTGTTGCGCCAATCGTTGAAATCGCCGGCGATGATAGTCGGCAGATGAGCGAATTCCAGGAAGGAGCCGTGATTGAGCAAGTGCACGGCTTGCCAGCGGCGTTCCTTTTCGCGCAGCCCCAGGTGCCAGTTGATGAGATGCAGCGGTCCCTGCGCCGTCTCCACGACGACGAGCTGCGCGCCGCGCGGCTTGCGGCGGCGATGGCGAATCGATACCTGGCATTCGTTGCGGAATGGCCAGCGCGACAGAATCAGGTTACCGTAGCCGCCTTCCTGGTGCGGCACATTGAGTTGAAAAAGATGAGCTTTGGCGCCGAGGCGATGAGCCAGCAAAGCCGGCTGATCGTGGTAGCGCGAACGGCGGACGTGACGGTCTACTTCCTGTAAGCAAATCAGATCGGGTTCTTGCTCCTGTATGACTTCGATGATTCGTTCCAGCCGGTAGCGTCGATCGCTACCGATTCCTTTGTGGATATTGTAGGTCAACAAACGCATATTTTCCAACCCTGAAGCCCTCGCTGAGCGGCAACCTGTGCGCGAATGGTTTCCGGCACCTGGCTCCCGGCATGCCGGGAGCCCTAGTTCCGATGCCCATTATATCAGCGTTTCACGCCAGCGTCCGGTACGCTTTCCAGAGCGGCCCCAGGCTGCGGCAGGAAGGGAACAAACGGATTCACGGGCGGTGCGGCGCTTGGCGCGGCAGTGGGACAGCCCTCCGGCGGCGGACAGGGCGTTTGCGGCCGACCGCATGGCGGACAGACCTTGCTACGGCCGCAATCATCCCAGCCTCGTGTGGGGACGAAAATTCTATCGCCATTGGCGATCTGATAATTCGTCGATGTATCTCCCAGCTGCACGATGTCGTTGTAGCAGATGGGCAAAACGACACGGCAGCCGTCCGGCGGTGTCGGCCGCGAGAGCGTGATGAATTTCCGCGACGCTTTGTCGTTCAGCCCCCCGGCCGCCAAGATGGCGTCGAGGACCGTCTCGCGTCCCTGGAGCGGGAAGGCGCCCGGAGCGTTGACTTCGCCGAGAACGTAGTACACTTTGCTGACGCGCGTCACCAGGCGAACGGTGATCGGCCCGGCGTTTTTCTCTTGTGCTTCGATCTGAGCACGCACATCCGCCTCAATCTGAGGGATAGTTTTGCCCGCCACGATAATCTGCCCATAGCGGCCCAGTTGGATAGTGCCATCGGGCAGCACGGTTTGATCGCCAGGCAGACGCACCGGCGACTCAAAGTTGGCCGGCTGCACCAGTAACACGTCTCCCGGTTCGACGATGTAAGGGGGGGCGATGCGCTTATCCAACTCGCGCGGCAGCGGCAACGGATCGGGATAGGCCGAACGCAGTGCCTTGGCTTCGGCGGTCAGGCGATGGCCGGTCGGCGTCAGCCCCAAGATATTGGAACAACCGGCGGCAAGAAAACACCCCAGGAAAACCATCGATAGGACAGACCACCCATACGCGCCTTGTCCCTGGCTGCATCGAGACATTGGCGTTATCCTCCTCCGCCCGAATCACCGCTTCCGTACGGCCGCGATTCCGTTTTGTCCGGCGCGATTCGCACATCAAAGGAGGCCGTCCTGGCTGCATGGTAATAATCGACCGGGAAAAGGACGGGAATCCAACAAAAAAGTGGCTAAGGGATGTTCGGGATGACGAGGCTAATGGCGCGGCCGAGGAAAAAACGCACCGCATCTTCCGTGAGGGTCACCAGCGGTTCCAAACGCACGACCGGAGCGCGAACGGTGCCGGTGACGCGCAGATGAACGACCGCGGCGGCCAACAAGGCGTTGGCTTCGTAGAGCACCAGACGCGGAATGGCGCCGACGAGGGGGATGCGCCGACTGATGGCGGCAGTCTGGGCTGGATTAAGACAGAAAAGACCTGTTTGCGCCGTTACTTCCAGGTTGAGATTGCCGGCCAGGTTGAGGGTGCCGAGAAGGAGCAGCTTGATGAAATCGCCGACCAGAGTAGCGTGTTCAATGCGGAAGATGCCGCCGGCCAGCCGGCCCTTCAACTCGCCCGATTGGAACGTCGTTGTTGCCGCGCCGGGACGCAGATAGGGCGTGAGATAGCGCAGCACCGGCATTTGCAAGGCTTGCCCTTGCTTCATCTTCGCCTGCACCAAGGCTGTCAGGTCGTTGAGCGAACGCATCTCGTTGCCGGCCAGATCGACGCGCCCAGAGACGCGGCCGGAAGCGTAGGAGCTAAGCTCCGGCGCGCTCCGCAGCAGAGTGCGCAGGTTTACGTCGTAGAAAAGCAACAGGCCGGCCAGGCGCAGACCGTTGCCCCAGTTCAGGATGCCCTCGAAGCGCGCGCGGCCTTGGGCGAGGCGAGCCTGGCTGTCACGGATGGCCAATTCGCCGCTCCCCTGGGAGGGAGAAAAACTGAACGTCAGCGGGATGCGCCATTCGGTGATCTCCATGCCGTAGATTTGGCCACGGGCCACCGTGACTCCGCCGCTGCCATCCCAATCACGGCCGATAGTGCCGTGGAGGTTCACGTCCACTGGTCCTTTGACGCGAGAGGCCACCGCCGGCAACGGCACAAGCAGGTGCGACGCCTCGACGTGTTGCAAATCGATGCGGAACCAACTGCGGCTGTTCGGTTTGAGGCCGAAAACGAACTGGCCAAGAAATAAGCCGCCGGCCACATCACCCGTGACATTATAAACTTCGAAGGCATTGGCCGTCAGCCGGACGTTGCCTTGTAAGCTCGAACCGAGAAACGCATCGTCCCAACTGATATTAACGATCTGAAAAGTTCCATCTCCGAGCGGCGCCAGGTTCGGCCCCACGTGTCGGTAGTTTAGAACAATGAAGAATTGGCCCTTCAGACGCGCCAGGGGGCCAGTGATGTCGTATACAGGCCACACACGCGATAGCTGAGCATTGTGCAGCTCCAAACGTCCACGGCCGCCAGGTTCATCGGCATCCTTTCCGGTTAGCGATGCTTCGTAGAAGCGCCTTTCCTCAGGATGCTTCGACGAAGCAGAGCGAACCCCATCAGGCGATTGCACAGGGAGTTTGTAGGACTGCTTCTTCTCTTCTTCCTTCGGCGGCAGCGGCAGATCGCCTTTGATGGTGAAGGTGCCGCCCAGTGTTTCGCCCTGGAGGTTGTACGTGGTTTTGCCGGCGCGGGAATCGATGGTGCCTTTCAATCTCTCGGCCGGGATGCCCTGCACGCGCAGCTGCGGAGCAGTCACTTCTACCTGGCTGGTCCAGGTGCGCGGTTTGTCCTCTGCGGCGGCGGACAATTGACCTTTGACCGTGCCGGAAACTTTGCCCTCCAGGCGCACCGGAAAAGCGGGCAGCGCCTTGGCCATCGCTTGTACGTCGAGATGGCGAACGTTCAGGTCGGCGCTGCCCGGCTCTGTAGCGCCAAGCGGCAGGCGTGCTGAACCAGTCACGCCTCCGCTGTACAATTTCATCTGGATATCTTTCAATATCAGATCGTTTTTATCCTTGGACCAGTGGAACGACAGATCGTCCACTGTAAATCGTTCCACCACCAGATTGCGCGCGTGCAGCTGTCCGTTGGTGTCGAACTGGAGCGGTTTCAACGTCCCTTTCGCCGTGCCCTCGAGCTGGGCACGGCCTTTAAGCTCGAAGGGCGGTCGGAACGCCGGCGCCAAACGGTGGAGCACCGCCAAATCGCCGTTTCCCAGATGCACCTTGGCCTCAAAGGGATAAGCGCCCTGGAACTGCACTTCGCCCTGGCCCATCAGCGGCGCGCCCCCGAGGTCGGCACGGAGGTTCTCGAGGTTGAGCACGCCATTGCTGTAGCGGACTTGCGCCTCCACGTTGCTCAGCGCCAGGCCAGCCACGTTGAATGTCGCCAACTTGGCATTGCCGCGCAGCCGATACGCCTTCCAATCTCCCGCTGTATTGACGGGAATAGAGGCGTGGACCTGGAATGTCAGACGGCCCGTGACCGTGTAGGGCAGGTTCAACTTCAGCCTTTGCACCAGCTGAGCAAGATCCACGTTTTGGAGATTGAGATCCACGTCGAGATAGGTCGGTCCTTGTCCGGGTTTGCTCGGCGGTTTGAGCTTGCCCAGCATCGTGGCAGCAGCGTCGATGCCTTTGGATAAGCCGTCAGCAGCCAGTTTGATGCCGCGCCCAAGCAGATCGATCATTTCGGCAGGCGCATTGGGAAAGATAGCGCCTTTATTCGCGGGCTTATTTTCCTGCCGCTCGGCGGGCTTACGTTCCCTGTTGGGATAATTCCATCGTATTTGCGTCTCGGTCTTCTTTCCTACGGCGGGACGGACCGGCTCCGGTTGATGGAAGCGGAAACGTCCTTTCTCGGACCGCAGAGTTAGTCGAACCGGCTTATCGATGGGGAAACCACCCCAGTTCGCCTCACGGATCAAACCTTCTCCTGATCCCGCCGTCTCGACTTTGCCCTGCTTGATTGTCACGACAAGATCAGCGGATCCGGTTAGTTTGCCGTCGATGTCGCTGGGCACGTTCCAGCTGCGCGGCAGGTCGTGCAGCACCACGTCTTGCACGCCGGCTTTGAAAGCCAGACGTGTTGGCTCATCGTGAAAATTCAGTTTACCGCTGGCCACAATCGAACCGCCGGCTGTCTTGCCGTGTACATTATCCAGCTCGATGACCTCATCGGCGACGATCACTTTGCCGTTAGCATGCATCGCGTTCAGGTCGATCGAAGGCACCTGCACGTGGGCATCCTGAGGTGAAATCTCGACGCGGTAATGCACTGAGGTTTTGTCGCCCCTGGTTTCCATATCCAGGCGCAGCTGCACGGGCGTCGTTCCTTCGACCTGGACCTCCTGCCAAACCGACGGTGGCACGAAGGGGATGGCCTTTAGCTTCGTCATGGTAACGGCGACGCTCTCGGTACCGAGCGAGATGCTCCCCTGACTGCCAGTGCTATTGAACGTGCCGTTGGCCTTCCAATTACCCCAAAACGGATCGTTGATGATTCCGGTCAGCGTCAGGCTGTCCGCGCGGGAGGTAAGATCGGCGTGGATACCGCGGATCATCATGGGCAAGCGATGGTGCTGATCGAAAGTCAGCTCGCCGCCGTCGATATGGAAATTCGGCAGTCGTTCCGGAGCAGTCTTTTTCTTGGTCGGCGTCTTGGTAAGCAGTCGGCCAGCGCGGTCAAAGCGCAGGAGCATGCGGGCGCCCTGGAGGTGAATGTCCTGGGGAGACTGGCCGCGCAGCAGGCTGAGGACAGATACGTCGGCTGTCACATCATTGATACGCAGCCAGGGTTTGTTAGTCTCGCCGTCCTCGTAGGCTTCCAGACCGCGCACGCGGCTGGTGCCAATCAGCCCAATCTGAGCGCTTTGAATTTCGACGCGTCCACCGAGCATCGCCTGCAACTGTTCGGCGACTTGGCGAACGGCTGCCGCCGAAGACAGGTAAAAGCGCAGAGCAATCAGGCCGCCCCCAGCGAGCAAAAGCAGAGCGATAAAGGTGATCCACAACGTTTTGCGCAGCCAGGCAGTTCGCTTCATGGTGATCTCCATCACAGGTGCGTTCTCGTGCAGATGAAGCGCGGCCCGAAGGACCGTAGCCGATATACTGGCAAATGCTGTACCCGGCCGATGCTAAACCGCTGGTTAGCGACGCTCCGCAGAAGCATCGGCGGCAACCCTTCTGCGAAGCGTCGCTAACCAGATGGAATCGACTGGGGGGCCTCTCTTGCTTGAACAGGCTTCGTAGCGCCGCCTGCGCAGAGAAGAGGAGAGGAACAGAAAATGCCCAGGATACCGATTGTGTCGTCGTGGGTTCAGGCGGCCTGGCGGCTGGCCAAGATCGCCACGCGATCGAGACTTTGCTGTGCTCCCAGGGCAATGAGTGTGTCGCCGGGCATCATGACGGCATCTCCGGGCGGATTGGCGAGAAGATTGCCTTGGGCATCTTTGATGGCCACGACGATGACGCCGAGATCTTGACGCAGGCCGCTGGCGTGCAGCGTGACGCCCGCTAGCTTGCTTCCCGGCTGAATCCGTGTTTCTTCGATTTGCAGATCGAGGTGCTCTGCTCCGGTAGCCCACTCGAGGAAATCGACCACAGCAGGGCGCAGTACGGCCATCGCCACTTTGGCGCCGCCGATGGCGTAAGGTGTAACCACCTGACTGGCGCCGGCGCGGCGCAGCTTCTCTTCGGCCAATTCGCCCTCGGCGCGGGCCACGATAAACAATTTATCGTTGAGCAAACGAGCACTCAGGGTGATGAAGAGGTTATCAGCATCGGAGGCGGCCACCGTAACGAGGGCACGGGCACGCTCAACACCGGCATGACGCAACACCGCATCCGAGGTAGCATCGCCCTCCAGGGCAATGCCGTGCGCCAGGTCGAAATCGCGCAGCAGCTCCGCACGACGATCAATGACCACGAACGGCAAACCTCGCTGCGCAAACTCGCGACAGACGTGCCGACCCATACGGCCGTAGCCACAGATAATCATATGATTCTTCAATTTCGCCAGACTGCGCTCCATGCGCCGCCTCCCGAATAATTGTTGGACCTCGCCATTGATGACGACGCGGACCAGTTCCGTCACTGCGTAAAAAAACGTCAACACCCCGACCAGTAACAGGATGATCGTGAAGAGGCGTCCCGACGGTGTGAGGGGATGGACTTCCTCGTAGCCGACCGTGGTCAGTGTGATGACCGTCATGTAGAGCGCGTCCAGAAGCGTGTAGCGCTCATCGAGGAGATAATATCCCGCCGTGCCTGCGATCATCAAAGCGGTTGGAATCAAGATGAGAATAAGGTAGCGGTGCGGTACCACGTTCCTTCTCCCGCCCGAACCGATCCCCTTGATTGAGTTGCGAGTCGTAGCGAGGGTTTGTCTCCGACTCGCAACTCAATCAAGGGGGTTAGCCTAACCGCGTCGCAGCAACTCCTGTCGCGCGGCCAACACGATCTGCATCAAATGCTCGCGCTGCTGTTCTTTGGGACAGCGTGCCTCGCGCTGTACCCAGGCGAGCGTCCGGTCGAGGATAGCGAGCAGCGGGGCCATCGTGTCCGCATCTGGATGCAGCGGCCGGCCCTCCTTCTGCACATACACCGGCGAGGTGTGAGCGCGGAAGGCGCCATCTGCGCCGAGGCAACGTGCTGCCAGCCAGCCACTGCCGGCTATTGGTACCTCTGCCTCGATCGTTGCTGCCCGCTGTTCGCTGTCTGCATCGCCAGCGGCAAGGACTGCCCCATTGTATACGCATTCCAGCCGGGCAAACGGTGTCACACTGCGCGCCTCGGCCTGAATGCGCACGGTTTGCTCCTCCTTGGACAAGGACAACACGGAGCCAATTTCTTGTCCGTTCACCGTCAGCGACAGCAAGGGACCGTCCGTCACGAAGGTCCGGCCGGCGCGCACGGACTCAATCCAAGCACCATAACGAAATTCCTGATTCGGTTCCAGACGAGCATAGGTGCGCAGCGCCCCCAGCGCCACGGCGTTGCTGTCTTTGCCGCTGGCGCCCACGAGCGGCAAACGCTGACCACAGGCGAGCAGCTGGTACCAGTTGATCCAACTTTTGCTGTTCGGGCCAACCTCGAAGGCATCAATCTTGCCCAAGAGCAGAGCGGCGAGCGCTTCGCCCTGCGGATGCTCCGTGGTTAACCGCGGCCAATCCGGCCAAGTCACGAGTCCTTTCTTACGATGGCATTGATCGCACCAGTCAGCCACGGACCAATCGTCCAGCCCAGCGGGTGCTCCGAAGCGAAGCGGATAAACGACCCGGTGGCAGTTCAAGAGTGCCACGGTGCCGAGGACAGGATGTGTATTGCACGTGTTGACGACGACGCAGGGCGGTCCTTCCAGGGCTGGCTCGGTACCGCTGAAGGCCAGCAGGTTGACGAATGCAGCAGGACGATTTTCGTGTGATGGACGTTCGTAGGCCAGCAAGTTCACCACATCCAGCCCCTCGGCTGCTCCTTCCAGGCGTGCAGCGTGCGGCGACATATCCTGCGCTCGTCCATCGCCGGGATACCAACCGCGCGAACGCCAATCGAGCGCACGTTCCATTGTCAGGCGCAGGGCGATCTTTCCTGGCCCCAGGACCACGTCGCGACAAAGGGGCAGATATTCCGGCCCTTTGGAAGCCTCAACGCGGACGGGACCGGGAGGCAGGCGGACTTCGCAAATGCCATCGATGTAGGCGAAATCGACGCTGCCGAGGCGAACCTGACCACCGACATCCGCGCCCGGCGCAAGGGCAAACTTCACCAGCCGGCCAAACGGCATCCGACAGACACCGGCAGCATCGACCAGGCGCAGCCGCACCGGCGTCGGCTGTCCGGTAGCCGCATCACTGACACGCACGTGAACGGTAAGCATGGAGTTTCTTTTTCATTCCCCATCAGAAAACTCGTCGAACCACACTCTACGTTAGCCCTTCCCGACCGCAACATGCAACGTACCGTTCGCTATCTCCATCGGGGGATAATGTTAAGCCAAGAATCAAGGACGGCCCGGAAGAAAGTCAACGCAGCGCATGCAATCTCACCAGAACGGGACGATTGGGTTGCAAGGTCAACAGAGGCTTGGGCACAACGGGAGGTCCATCCGGCAGCGCGAAACGAAACCGCTGCACCATCGTCGCCAGCACCAGAGGCAATTCCATGAGGGCGAAGTTGTTGCCAATGCACACGCGCTGGCCGCCGCCAAAAGGGAAGTAGGCGTAGCGCGGCAAGCGTTTGGCCAGGCCGTCCGCCCATCTTTCTGGATAAAAGCGCTCCGGATCATCGTAATAACGCGGATCCCGATGCACCACCCATTGGCTCATCAGGACGGTCCCTCCGGCAGGCACGGGATAATCGCCGATTGTGCAAGGTCCGATAGCCTGCCGGCCGATGGCGTAGGCCGGCGGATAAAGACGCATAACTTCCTGAATCACCATCTCGGTATAAGGCAGGTTGGGCAGATCGGCGGCGGTGGGCGTCCGACCACCAAGCACCTGATGCAGCTCCGCTTGCAATTTTTCGACCACTTCGGGATGTTGGGCCAACAGATAACCGCCCCAGGCCAGAGCCAGCGCCGTCGTTTCGTGTCCGGCCAAAAACAGCGTCATGGCCTCATCCCGCAACTGCCGGTCGGTCATACCGCTGCCGTCGCTTTCGTGCCGCGCGTGCAGCAAGATCGATAGCAGGTCTTTCTGTTGCCCCTCCGTACGGCGTTGATGGATGAGTTTATAAAGGATGGCATCGAGGCGGCGGATAGCCTTGCGGATGCGCCAATTGCCCGGCGTTGGCACATTATCGGGCAGAGGAAGGATACGGAAAAGGCGCTGATCGAAGGTGCCCATCGCCTCGCGGAGGGCACATCCGACTGCCTCAGCTTGATCTCCGGCATCGACGCCGAACAGTGTCTTGGTGGCGATGGCCAGCGTCAGTTTCCGCATCTCAATGTGCAGATCGCGGACTTCGCCGTCGTGCCAAGTATCGATTTGCCGCTCGGCGCAGGCCGTCATGTCCGGGGCGTAGGACAGGATGCGTTCGCGTTGAAAGACCGGCTGAATCAGCCGCCGCTGCCGCAACCAGAACTCGCCTTCACTGGTCAACAGACCGTTGCCCAAGAGCAGGCGATTCATGCGCAGGGCATAATGCTTGGTGAAATTGCGGCTATGCAATACCTGTTCGATGAGCGCCGGGTGATTGACAAACCAGATACGCTTAAGCCCAAAGCGCATGCTGGTGCAGTCGCCGTAGGTACGGGCGCAGTGCAAGTAGAAGCCGAGCGGATCATGGCGCATCTCCGGCAAATTGCCGCTGAGAAAATGGCCTTTGGGTCCAGGTGGGATCAGAACTTTGCTCATCGTCGGCTTTCCCCATTCTTCCTACCAGCCTGCCCCGCCAGCCAGGGCACCCCCTCGCTAGCGCGGCGGGCTGGTAAGGAGCGCTGAGAGCAAATGCGAGTAATCAGCATATGGCGTTTGGCACGGCGGTCCCTGGGCATGCAGGTACGCGCTGCCCGTCCCTTCTCGGCCCAAGGCGATGATGGAGCTGGAGACCGTACCGCGGTCGCCGGCGTGGAAACAGATAGACGGATGCTCCGGCCCCTGTTGCGTACACAGTTCGCGCAACGCTTGCACACAATCCGCTGCTGCATCATAGGCACGTCGATTCAGCCAATCCAGGGCATATTTCAGGCGCGGATCGCTGCGATCGTTGACATCGCCATTGGTCAATACGTGAATGCCGGTCGGCAACGGTCGAATGCACAGGCATTCGCCGGCGTGAACGACGACGGCCCGGCTGGCATCGGCGCACAGGAAGTTTGCGCCGGCATAGGGCTGTTGGTGCAGGGCGTGAAGAACGTGCTCGAGCGCCGCTGCTGCCGAGGGATAGGCCAGCATTTCGCGAACCAACAAGCCACGGCTGCGCGGCTGGACCGGTGTTTCCCGCTTCGGCCGATTGGTAACGGCTGCCAAGACGCCTTTTTCATTGACGCCCAACCATGTTCCCCCTGCGATGGGATCGACGCCAGCCACGGCGCGGATCGGTCCCGGCAGTAAACGCGGCGGTTCGCCGCCACGCTGATAAAATTCTTCCCGGTTGGCCCCGACAAGAATCGCGGCGTCCTCAACGACATGAAAGAACAAAGCCAACAGGCACATCGTCCTGTTCTCCCCTCCGCGCCACTTGCCGCGGTCTCGTAGTCAACATGTTCGGACTACTGTATTGTACCAAGAGGCGAGATCTAGCGTGGTTGGTTCCACCCAATGTATCCGGGGATGATCGACTTGCGATGATTCGGCTCTTTGGATTGACCTTATTTCTCAGCTCGGCTTTGCTCTTTCTCGTGCAGCCCATGATCGGCCGGTTGATCTTGCCTCTGTTGGGCGGCACGCCCGCGGTCTGGAATACCTGCATGGTTTTTTTTCAGGCGGTCTTGCTCGGCGGTTATATCTACGCGCACGTATTGCCGTCCTGGCTCGGCGAGCGCTATCATGCCCTCCTCCATGTGATCTTCCTGCTACTTCCGCTGATCTGCTTGCCGATCGCTCTGCCTCGAGATTGGGCGCCTCCCGATGAGTCGTCACCGATCTTGCGGGTGCTGGGACTGCTGCTGGCCTCGATCGGCCTGCCGTTTTTCGCGGTGGCAACCAGTTCGCCTCTATTGCAACGCTGGCTGGCTAACTCGGCGCATCCTTCCGCAAGCGATCCCTATTATCTCTATACAGCCAGCAATCTAGGCAGCCTGGCTGCCTTGTTGGGCTATCCGCTGTTCGTTGAGCCGCTCTTGAGCTTGGCGGACCAGGGGTATCTGTGGATGTTCGGCTACATCGCATTTCTCTTGCTCACAGTCGGTTGTGCTATTTGGTTCTGGAGGACCGCCGCTGATCGACGAACCAGAAACGTCTGCAGCGGAACGAGCGGAGAGACGCCAGCCTCGCTATCTTTCGCGGATGCTTCCAGCTCATTGCCTCAGTTCGGCTGGAAGCGGCGGCTGCGCTGGCTGCTGTTGGCGTTCGTCCCCTCCAGTCTGATGCTCAGTGTCACTACCTATCTGACTACGGATATCGCGTCTATTCCTCTACTCTGGATGGGACCGCTTGCCTTGTATTTGTTTACCTTCGTCTTGGTCTTCGCGCGCAAAGAGTGGGTACCATATTGCTTGCTGACGCGCTGGATGCCGGTCGTTGTACTGGTTATCGTTCTCGTCTTGTTGTCCGAGGCGACCGAACCGATCGCCTTGCTCTTGGCCCTGCATTTGGTTGGCCTATTTTGGATCGGCCTTGTCTGCCATGCCACGCTGGCACGGGACCGACCGCCCACGGAGCGGCTGACAGAGTTCTACCTGTGGCTATCGATCGGCGGTATGCTCGGCGGTATGTTCAATGCCTTGTTGGCACCTTTGTTATTTTCGACTCCGGCCGAGTATCCCCTGGTACTGGTCCTCGCTTGTCTGTTGCGCCCGACCTCGGGGCAGCTGCTTCGCTTCCTCGATCTCACCCTGCCACTGGGGCTAGGAGTGTTGACACTCGTCCTCGTCTTGAGCGGGCCGAGGCTTTGTCTGGAACCGGGACCGAACAGTATTGCCTGGATGTTTGCGGGGCCGCTGGTTGTTTGCTACACGTTTTCAGAACGGCCCGTGCGCTTTGCTCTGGGCATTGCCGCGATTCTACTGGCCGCAGCTGCCTACGATGGTGTATATGGACGGACGCTCTACCGTGCACGCAGCTTCTTTGGCGTGCATCGAGTGACCCTCGATCCGACCGGCTCATTTCGTTTGTTGGTGCATGGCGACACTATACATGGCCAGCAGAGTGTTGATCCTGCGCTGGCCCGCGAACCCCTGAGCTACTACTATCGTACCGGGCCCATCGGCCAGCTATTCGAGGCGCTGCGAGGCGATGAACGCTTGCGCAAGGTCGGCGTGATCGGTCTGGGTACAGGAGCGTTGACTTGCTATGCCGAGCCGGGACAGAGTTGGACGTTTTACGAGATTGATCCTGCCGTCGTGGCCATTGCCCGCGATTCGGGGCAGTTCACGTTCCTCACCGGCGGCCCCATCCAGCCGGCCCTTATCCTCGGCGATGCCCGACTGAAATTGGCGCAGAGCACGGAGCGCTACGGGGTGCTGGTCGTGGATGCTTTCAGCTCCGATGCCATTCCCATTCATTTGCTGACCCGCGAAGCCCTGCAAATTTACCGGGACCATTTGCGTGCGGATGGCCTCCTGGTCTTCAATATCTCCAGCCGCTATTTCGACCTGGAAGGCGTGCTGGCCGACCTGGCCAGCGATGCCGAGCCGCCGCTGCTCTGCCTGGCACAGAAAGACCTGGCAGTCGGAACCAGCGAGAAACAACGGGGCAAGGCTCCTTCGCACTGGGTCGTCCTGGCCCAGCGGCGCGAGGCGTTGGCGAAGCTCATGCAACGACGGACCTGGTATGAAGTGCGCGGCCGACCAGATCACGCTGTGTGGACCGATGATTACTGCAACCTGCTCAGCATCCTAAAATGGGAGGATGAACACTGAGAACTAGCGGACAAACCCTGTAGAGCAAACGGGCCGCTTGCTCATTTCCAGGCCAGCGGGCCGCTTGCTCAGTTTTGTCCGCTAGGCGCTCTTGCGCAGCGGTTCTTGCACGCGTGGCGCCTTGCGGAGGCGCTCCAAAGACATCGGCCGTGCCGGTTGATCCAGCAGGGCATCGATGGCCTGCAAGCGCGGCAGCAAACCACGCCCATTAGCGATCTGAATTGCCAACCCCGGCCGAGCGTTCGCTTCCAACAACATCGGCCCGGCCTCCGCGTCCACAACGATATCGACGCCGAGATAGCCCAATCCCACGGCCCGCGCCACGCGCCGCGCCATGTCCAGCACCTCGCACCAGTACGGCACCCGCAGGCCGACAACCGGACTGCCTGTATCGGGATGATGCTCAATGAAGCGATGGCGCTGCACCGCATGATGGGTGATGCCGCTGTCGAGATCGATACCGGTACCGATGCCGCCCTGGTGCAGATTGGCCCGGCCGCCCGAGGCTTGGGTCGGTAGACGCAGCATGGCCATCGCCGGTTCATTGCGATAGAGGATAACACGCACGTCGGGAATGCCCTTGTACGTGATCGACTCGAACACGGGATGGAGATGAACACGCTGTTGCACGATGGCCGTGTCCGGTTGGCCACCCAGCGAGTACATACCCGACAAGATATCGGAAAAATGTTGGCGCAGCGCATCAGGCCGTATCTTGGTGCCATTGTGGCGAATATAATCCTTGCCGTCGCGGCCCATGATGACCAGAACGCCGCGGCCGGCAGAGCCGCGATTGGGTTTGACGACAAAATCGCTACGCTCGCCGAGCAGATGCGGCAAACGACGCAGCATCGAATAAGACGACACTTCCACGTACACTTGCGGCGTCGGCACGCCCATCCGCTGGCACAACCGGGCCATACGCAGCTTGTCATCGACAAGCGGGAAACGCGAACGCGGATTGTGATCAAGGATGTAAGCAGCATTGCGGCGATTCATGCCCAGAATGCCCAATTCCCGCAACCGCCGCGTCGCTTTGAATAACCCAAACATGCCTTGCCTCCAAAGAAGAGCTAACCACAGAGTGCCAGAGAACTCAGAGAAAATACCGAGGCAACAAAAGAAAAAAGATCGATGATGTCCTGTAGGATCTATTTAATTTTGTTCTCTTTGCATTTTCGCTGGGTTCTCTGACACTCTGTGGTTAGCGCTCTTTTTTCATAGCTCACTATCGATGACCCAGTGGTGTTGTTCTGGCGGCTGTTTGAGGAACTCGCGGAAGCGCAGCAGCTCCATCAGTCGGTAGCCCGTGTAACGGCCGATGAGCAGCTGCGCCGCCATAATCAGGCCGAGCGTTTCGGGGAAGCGGAGCATGTGCTGCACCAGCTTCGTGGAGCTGAGCACCAGCGCGATGATCGTCGCAATCAGCATCGTTTGAAACAGGGTGCGGAATGATGCAATCGTGCTATCTTCCATCTCCAAAGTCCAAAAGCGTTCCACCATGCCGCATAAAATAATCATGGGAAACAGCGAGATGTAGCGCGTCGTGGGAGCGCCATAGACGTTGGCGGCCACCACCGCGGCGATGAGGACGCTCATGATGAGCGTCAACATGGTGGCCACGCGCGGCACTTGCAGCAGGTGATAGCGGTCGAGAATGCGACGCATCAACCAACCGATCAGCAGAATGGTCACGAACACGAAAATACCCGGCAGGCTGTGCAAATCGTGAAAAGCCAAGCCGATCAGCGCCGGCGCAAAGGTTCCGAAGCTGCTCAGGCCGATCACATTGCGAAAGATGCAGATAAGGAGCGCCGCGATGGGCAACAGTAGCAGAATTTCGACGAGACGGCGCTCGGCGGGCGGCAAGGCAAGTAGCGACAGATGGAGAAACATACGCTTAAGCGGTGAAAGTTCGGCCGCGTTGACATCGACCGCAGGCAGGCGCTCGACCAGAAAAGCGAAGTCGAGGTCTTTGACGTGCCGGCCGCGCACCAGCGGTTTCTCACCGAAGCCGAAGATGAGATAGGTCGAAGGGACATGGCCGAAATGCTGATAAAACGGGCACATCGGCAGCCAGTGGCCGTAAGCAGACAGCCAAGCCTCGACCCAGTAATGCTGCGGCTGCTCGGCTCCGTTGGCCAATACCAAGCCGGTCACCAGACGAGCCGGAATGCCGCGATTGCGCAAAAGCGCCAGGAGCAAGCGGCTCTGGGCCAGACGATCGCCGCGCCGATTCCGCAAGCACTCAACGGCTGTGGCGGAAGGGCCATCCACGGGATCGTTCTTGATGTCCTTGGCAACGAAGCGATACAGCGCCTCAACAAGGTCGTGTTGGTTCTCCAGATCAGCAGTCAGACGGCGTGCGACTGCGGAGATTTCGGCGTCGTTGACGGCAGCGCCGCCTTCGTTGCCGAGGTATTCCCCCGGACGCGGAGCAGCATAAAGTCCGCTGACCGTGTGATTCATTAAGGCGCTGGGACGCTGGATCTCGACGGAGACGTGATATTCGCAGCGAGCGCGAAACGGCCCATCCGTTGCGCCGCCCCGCTGCGACCAGAGAACCACGCGCCGCTCTGGATGTTTCGCTTCCGGCGCTTTATGAAACAATTGCTCACTCTTATATATTTCATTGTCCACTTTCTGCCGGTCGAGGTCGAGCGGAATAGCAGTGGCGATACGAGCATTGCCCAGACTGATGCCGCGCACCGCCACCGTCACTTTCCAGGCACCCGCACCGGGCGGCCGATACAACGCTTCGCCCATCACCTGGTAACGCAATATCATGAGCGCGAGGGACACCAGCGCCAATCCCGCGGCCGTCAGTACACACAGCGTCGTTCGTGACATCTGTTTGCCTCTCTTCCCTTGCGGCTGACAAGGTAACAAGGTGAAAAAGGGGGTCTATTCTTCTCACCTTGTCCTCTTGTCATTTGCGCGAGCCTCAACTGTCTCCCAATGGATGTGAAAACGCATTTCTTCTGTGTCTTGAGGGCGCGGCGTGACAAGCAGATAACCACAGCGCCGCCGTCTGTCCCAGCAGAAGACCCAACGGTTCGATGGCAGCCGGCTGCTGAGGTGAGGCGTCCGTCCCGGGCGGGCGCGCGGCAGATGCACCTCGGCAAACACGAATGGCACCAGAGGACGGCGCTCGTCGATCTTCTCCTTTTTTACCAGGCCAGCGGCACGGCCGTTGGGCAGCAATTCGGTGCGATATTTGTCCGTCTGCACTGTGGTCTTGGCTTTATCAGGCAGGGAAAGGATGATGGTGTTGCCCTGGACCTCATGACGGACAAATGGCACACAGCAGTCCTCGTTGTCCGGGCGTGGGGGCAACGGCAATCTCAGTGTCGGATCGCCCCATAAGGTGAAGGCCCAGGCCGAGCGAATATTGGCCCCGGTGCGCGTCGCATTTTTGCCGAGTCGTTTGTCCTTGAGCAGCGCGTAGACCAGGAGAAAATTCTTGGCCTGGCGCAAGGCAGCGCCGACCGGCTGATGCTCGTACAGCACCGCGTTGAAGAAAGCCAACGAGCAAGCGCCGCCAGAACCGGAATAAGTGCGTGTCGAGGACCCAAGCACGGCGAAGGCGCCGCGGTTCAAGAGCGAGCCAACACGCGGCTCCGTCAACGACAGGCAACTCTGCAAGAATACGAACACCGGCGGCACAGCGTCGTTCCAGGTCGGAAACTCATAATCATTCATAAGCGTGCCGGAATGGCCTTCCCACAGAAAAAGATTGTGCTGCGGCATCTGCTTGCGGATCTCATCACGGTTGACCTGGTTGCCGATCCGTGTGGTGGTCTCAACGCCGGCCTGGCGCAAGGATTCGATGGTGTTGCGCGAGAAAGTTTCCAGCAAGCTGAGACTGCCGCCGGAATTGCTTGCCACCAGCGCCTTGAGCGGCTGGCGCGATTCCAGAAGCATTTGTTGCCGCGCCAGCATTAACGGCACCACGGCGCGGTCTGCATGGAATAAGCGACCGGCGGCGTAGGTGAACGGTTGGTTGCCGTCAGGCGTCAACGGCTCCATCTCAATCTGCTGGTCCTTGTCGCCGGGGATGGGATTGGGCCGACGCCAGACTGGAATGGCCTTTAAATTGGCCAAAAACAACAAAGCATCGATGTGACGCAGCGCCTCGCGTCTTTGGGCGCGCTCCATGACTTCGGTCACGTTGGTTCCCTCCGCATTGGTCAAGAACAGAGCGGCATTGCGTCGAGGAGCGATCCAGGGCGCCAGCGCCGACATACCGCCCCTCTCTCCCTGCGTGTCGGCCGGGTTAGCGAAAACCCCATTCTCGATGCGTCCCTTGCCAAGTAGTTGCTTCTGATACGCCGCGGCCACGGCGCTTTCGCCGTCGAGCTTGAGGATTTCGATACCGGGGAACAGCTCGGCTAACTTCTCTGCTTTGCCAACCAGATGAACACGACGTGTGTGCCATTCGCCGACTTTCCGAACCAGTCGCGCCGTTTCGCTGTCCCGGCCATGCAACACGTACAAAGGCGCACGCAAAGCGGCGGCCAGACAGGCGGCTTGAAGCAAGGTGCCACGCGGATGGACGGGACAAACCACCACATCTTCAGCGCGCTTAAAAAGCGATCGCCACAGAGTCACCGGTTGTCCGCGCATCCTTATTAAGGGCGCAGACGCCTTAATATCCAGACGGCGTTCCAGGTCAGCGAGGCTGTCCACATCGCCACCGAGAGGGACGACCTGATCCGGCTTGTAGGCAGCCAGAAACGCCTTCAGATACGGCGCGGCTGGGGCGGAATCGAGCAACAAAATACTGTCTGGCCGCCAAGCCGCCAGCGCCGAGCCAAGTACGATCAGTTGCTCATCCGGCAGATCCCGAGCGAGATAGACGATGCGTTCGCTCGATATCGGTCCTGCCGGCGCGCCCGAAACAACTCGGGCCAGCATCAAAACAACGACGCCAGAACACATGAGCATCCGTGCAACCAAAGGCATCGATCGGTTCCTCGTACCAAGGACGGTTAAGGTTATTGCGTGGGAGCCGCCGCGGCCAGATAGGGGACGCTGCCCGGCTGAGGTGCTTTCAAGCACGGCAACTATCTTGCAATAGACTTGGCAAAAAAGCCAGAGCAATGCCCTGCCGCGGGCAAACTGGCGAAGATAGGTGAAACAAGCCGGGAACGTAAGCGCTGGATAATCCGGCGCTCACGTTTCCGGCTCGTTGGGTTGTGTGCGCTCCTTTTCACTCCGACCGTCCGCGTCCTTCCAGCAGACGGTTAAGGCGTTCGTTCATTTCTTCTTCGGCGGCAGCGGACCAGGTGTAATCGTGGTACGGTTTGAAACCGCCTTCACTGGTAAATGTCGCCGTTGGTGCCGGGCACAGCGATAGCACGCCCAGCGACTGACCGCGGATACTCAACTCAAATCCGCTGACCTGCCCCAGGTCGGCGGCATCGAGCGTTCCGGGAGCAACCATAGTGGGGCCATCGGTGATAAGCACGTCTTGCTCCAAGAGTAACGGGGGGTTGACCGCTCCAGGCACTTGAGCGGTGATTTGCAAGCGGCATAGGCCGGCCATGCCGGGTTCGCCGCTGCGGACCAAAAAACAGGGACCGATGCGCTTGGCGCTCTCCAGAGGCGGCACTTGGCGCGTCAGGCGCACCGATTCAGGCGTGGCCTGGACGACGAAGCGCGTATCGGCGATGCCGAGCGAGCGGTGGAAGGCGCGCTGCGAGATACCGCGGACACGCTGACTGGCCAGGGGGCGATCACCCAACAGCCAAGTCGCCACCCAGGTGCCGATGCGGCGTGGATAGCGCTTGGGCACTACAGTGACCAACGCCTGCCGACCACCCAGCTGCGAACTGCACAGGCTCACCGGCACGCGTGTCGCTGAGCCGCTGCGTTCGCAGCGAAACTCCACTTGCAGATCCAGATCGAGCAACGGCACCAGGCTGGTCGGGCTGAGAAGTACAGCGCTGGCGAGCAGGCCGCGGCACTGACTGGAAACAAAGGTCTGGCAGGCCACCGTCTGCGTGCCCAGGCGCACGCACAAAGTCGGCATCTGCAAGCGCAGGTTTTGCAGAAACTCCTCTTTGCTCAAAAACGGTAGAGTCAGCTGGCCGAGCATTCTGTCGCGGCAGAGCAGCTCGACCGTAACGGTTTGGCCGGGCGGTGCGAAGCGGAAGGTCACACGATACTGTTCGTCGGCCTCATGCTCCATCTTCTCGGCAGAGATGAGATCGATTCCGGGAACGCGTAGCTGGAAGTCGGCTTTGCGACGTGTGCTGGTTTTGGGCAGGCGCACCCAGGCGGTCACGAGGACGGCCTCCGCATTCCAGGGGATCGGTTGGTCGTCCACGGTTCGGCCGGCTTTTTCATAGCGAAAGTGCATGGCCTGCGACCGGGGGCCGATGCGGTACAACGGCCAAAAGTCATGCATTTTCAAGTCGAGCCAGCGCTTGATCCA
>JAJPHU010000072.1 GCA_021325115.1 Planctomycetota bacterium
TGCTGGTTCTACCCGTGTCAACAACGAACAGCGACAGGCGTGGATGAAAGAGGCGAACCAAGCACTTGAGGAAGCGCGGAAGACGCGCGGCTCACCGGCGGCGTGCGACTTCCTTAAGGCCCGCCTGCTGATATTGGATCGCCGTTGGGCCGAGGCGGTCACACTCTTGGAACAGGCGCGGGCGGCGCTGGGTGGCCAGGCCGAATTAGCCGGACAGGTCAACCGCTATCTCGGTCAATGCTACGAGCAACTCGCTGAGCCAGGACAGATGTTCAAGGCTTACGAGCGTCTCCGCGATCAGGAGCCGAATTCTCTTGCTGCTCAGCTGGGCATGGCCCAGGCGGAATGGATGCTGCATCACCTGGACAAGGCGGCCGAGATTTTTGGGCGTCTGGCCCAATCACGGCAACTGCCCGCCAGGACGTGGTTGGACTATGCACGGCTGGAAATGGAGCGCCAAGTCCAACAAGGACAACCCAACTGGGCTCATTTCCAAATGGTGCTAAACACCGCCGAAAAGCTCAACCCGGACGCCGTGGAGGTGCCGCTCACCAAGGCCCAATGGCTGATGCTCCAGGGAGACTTGGACGAAGCGCGGCGGATTCTGGTTGCGGCCCAGGCGGAGAAGCTCTGGAAGAACAGCAGCGAATTGTGGGCCGCTCGTATCTCGCTGGAGCTGCGCGACAAAAAGGGCGACGGCCTCACCCAAGCACGGAAACTGCTGACAGAGGCGAAGCAACAGCTCGGCGATCGGGTGGTACTGCTGCGTCTGGCCGAAGCGCGTTTGCTGGCCGAAGAGAAAGGCAAAGCGGCCGAGGAGGCGATCAATCGCCTGGCTGGCGACAGCGATGCCTTCAAGAAAGAAGCGGATCAGGCTCAATTGTTGAGCGGTTTGGCGGACATTCAGTTGGGCCTGAAAAACGAAAAGGCAGCCCGCGCGCTCTGGCAGCGCGTGGCCCAACTGCCGAGCCATCGCAGCGATTTGAACCTGCACATGCTGCTGTTTGATCTGGCCCGCAAGCTGGAAGATGATGAGGGTGTGCGCCAGGCCATCGAGGCCATCCGCATCGTCGAGGGCAGCCAAGGGCCATTTCATCGTCTGGGCGAGGCGCTGCGGCTGATCTGGCAGGCGGAGAAAACAGATAAAAAAGACGATCGTGCCAATCTCCTGAAGGAAGCGCGTGCTCATTTGGATGGCGTACAAGCGTTGCGTCCAGATTGGCCGCCGGTATACACGGCTCGCGCTCAGATAGAAGCGTTGGCCGAGCGCAAGGACCAGGCGCGGGCTAACCTGCACAAGGCCCTCGAGTTGGGTGAAACCAATCCGCAAGTGATCCGTGAATATGTCGAGCTGCTGCTGCGCGATAGCCCGGATGAAGAAGCGACGCAACGCGAAGCGGCCTGGGCCTTGAAAAAAGTCAGCGAGCCATTGTTGGGCAATTCGGAACTTTGGCGCTTGGCAGCGACGGTGGCCGCTCATCGTAAAGACATCAATCGGGCCAAAGAGTTATTGGCCAGAAATCGCTCGGACAAGGACGCGCACAATTTCCGCGCCCTGTTGTGGGAAGGGCTTCTGCTCGCCGAGGCCAACAATCCAGAAGCCGAGAAGAAACTGCGTGCCGCTGTGGAATTGGCCCAGCGCGAGCCAGAGCCTTACGTGGTCCTGGTGCAGTATCTCGCACGCCAGAAACGTGAGCAAGATGCTGATGCGGTGTTGGAACAGGCGCGCCAGCACCTCCCAGCTGAACAGGTGGAGCTGACTCTGGGCCGCTGTTATGAGATCCTGGGCCGCAAGAAATCGGCGCAAGCGCAGTACGAAGAAGCATTGAACAGCCATCGCCATGATGCCGCCGTGGTACGTCGCGTGGCCGGCTTCTACTGGAGTGCCAATAAATTCACGGAAGCCGAACCGCTGCTGCGCGCCATCGTGCAGAAACGGGTCAAAAATCCCTCCGTGGAGGATGTAAATTGGGCGCGCTGGCATTTGGCTCTCGTCCTGGCCAGCAGCACGGATTACGGCCGTTTCCGCGAGGCCCTCGACCTGGTCGGTTTGAAACTGGATGATAATGGCCATCTCGTTCGGAATGCCGAGCGCGAACGCAGCGAAAGCTCGGATAATCGCCGTTTCCAGGCGCGAGTACTCGCCGCCCAAGCCTCGCATCGTCCCTTCCGCCAGCGCGCCCGCGAGCTGCTGGAAGAGATAGAGCAAGCCAAGGCGCTGCCGGCGGATGATCGTTTCATCCTGGCCATGCTCTATGAGGCTGAGAACGAATGGATGAAGGCCAAGCCGATCTTGTCGGAACTGGCCAATCAGAAAGAGCCGGCGCCGCGGCATTTGGCGTACTACGTGCAGGCGCTTCTCGAACACAAAGAGCTGCGTGAAGCCGCCAAAGCGCTGGAGATGCTGGAAACATTGGAAGAGCAGCGCGGCTCGGAGCCGAACGCCTTCGCGGCAGTCGAACTGCGGGCGCGGCTTCTGGAAGAACAACATGCCGGCGATCAGGCCCTCAAGATCCTGGAGGCTCACATCCAGCGCAAGGGCGCCAATCCGGATGAAGTGTTGCTGGTGCTCAACTCGATGCGCCGACAGAAAAAGTTCGTCCTGGCCTACGAACGTTGTTTGCAAACGTGGAAGGAGGGGAAATGCACGCCGGAGGTAGCTGGCGGCGCCAGCATCGCCTTGCTGCGCACCATGCAGGCTGCCGGTGTGCCAGCCAGCAATGAGCAAGTCCGGACCATTGAGAAGTACCTTACCAAAGCATTGGAAGCCAAGCCCAAGAGTGTGATTCTGATGTTGCACCTGGCCGAGCTGTACGGTCAGCACGACCGCTGGGACGAGGCGGAAGCCATGTATCGCCGCATCTTGCAGCCGGAGAATGAGCCGAAGAACATCGTGGCTTTGAACAATCTGGCCTGGCTGCTGGTACAGCGCTCCAGCGATCCGAAGAAACATCAGGAAGCGTTGCAGCGGATCGAGTCAGCCGTCGCCGGCATCGGCCGCCGTGCCGACTTGCTCGACACGCGCGGCCTGGTTCACATGAAGCTGGGCCATGATGCGGCAGCGTTGACCGATTTCCGCGATGCTGCCGCCGACCTGCCCTCGCCAGCACACCTGTTCCACCTGGCCTGTGCCCATTACAAGGCCAGCGATAAAACCAATGCTTTCAAGGTACTCAAACGGGCCCAGGAGCAGGGGCTGCAAGCAAGCCTGCTGCATCCATCCGAACAAAGCGAGTATCAGAAAATGTTGATGGAGCTGAAAATTCGTTAAACCCCATTGGCTGCGTCTCGCAGGGGAGAGCGATCGCATTTCCCTGCGGGCGCGGCTAACCTTCTGAAAATATAACCATCCCGAAGATAGGAGTTTTCTTATGACCCTCGATTTGGCTTCTTCGTTATCCCTGGCCGATGAGCTATTCAGCCGCATCGAAGAACAGACTGCGCGCGTGGCCGTCGTCGGATTAGGCTATGTTGGGCTACCCCTGGCCGAGACCTTCGCCTGGGGCGGCTATCCCGTCCTCGGTTTCGATATCGACGCCGACAAGGTCGCCCAGCTCAACCGCGGCGAAAGCTACATCGGCCACATCTGCTCTGAGCGCATCAGCGAACTGATCGGTTCGGGCCGTTTTGAAGCAACCAGCGACCCACGCCGCTTCGCTTCCGCTGATGCCATCATCATCTGCGTGCCCACCCCCCTGGGTGAGGCGCGCGAACCGGACCTGTCTTTCATTGTCCATACGGCCAATATGCTGCGCCAACACCTGCGGCCGGGGCAACTCGTCGTCCTCGAAAGCACCACCTATCCCGGCACCACGGAGGAGCTATTGCTACCGCTCTTGGAAAAGAGCGGTCTCAAAGCCGGGCGCGATTTCTTCCTCGCTTATAGCCCCGAACGCGAAGATCCCGGAAATAGAGATTATTCTACACGTAATATCCCCAAAGTGATCGGAGGGCTTAACGATACGTGCCTCAAACTGGCCGTTGCCCTGTATGAGCCGATCGTCGATGGCGTTGTGCCGGTCTCCAGCACGCGCGTCGCCGAAGCCTGCAAGATCCTGGAAAACACTTATCGGGCAGTAAACATTGCTCTGGTCAACGAACTGAAAAGCGTGTTCACGGCGATGGGCATCGACATCTGGGAAGTGATTGCCGCCGCCAAGACCAAGCCGTTTGGCTTCCAGGCATTCTATCCCGGTCCTGGTTTGGGCGGACATTGTATTCCTATCGATCCGTTTTATCTCACATGGGCAGCGCGGCGCTACGGCCTGAACACGCGCTTCATCGAGTTGGCCGGCGAGGTCAACACGGCCATGCCGCAATATGTGATTGAGCGCTTGACCGATGCCCTCAACGAGGAGGGCAAACCGGTCAAGGGCAGTCGTATCTGTGTACTTGGCATCGCCTACAAGAAGGACGTAGACGATCCGCGCGAGTCACCCGCTTTCCCCATCCTGGAGATGCTGCAAGCCAAGGGTGCGATCGTTTCTTACAACGATCCACACATTCCCAGCCTGCCGCCCATGCGGCATCACCATTTGCGGATGGACAGTCAGCCGCTCTCCCCGGAGTTCCTCGCTGCACAAGACGGCGTACTGATTGTCACCGATCACTCGGTTTACGATTGGGACTTCATCGTCGATAATGCTTCGCTCGTCATCGATACGCGCAACGCTACGGCGGATTGCGCCACGCCACGTGCTCGCATTGTCAAGGCATGAAGATTGGCTTTTTCACTAAAGGGGGGTAACGCATGAGCGTCTGTCTAGTCACCGGAGGGGCGGGTTTCATCGGGTCGCACCTGGTTGAAGCGCTGGTGCAGCGTGGTCAGACGGTGCGTGTGCTGGATAATTTCAGCACCGGCGATCTGGCCAACCTGGAACATGTTCGCCGCCATGTCCATGTTTTGGATGGCGATATTACCGATCTGGAAACGGTACGAACGGCAATGGAAGGCGTGGAGGTGGTCTTCCATCAGGCAGCGCTGGCATCGGTGCCGCGCAGCATCGCCAATCCCTTGGCCACCCATCATGCCTGCATCACCGGCACGCTGCACGTGTTGTTGGCTGCGCGCCAAGCTGGGGTTCGCCGCGTCGTTTATGCCGCCAGCTCCAGCGCCTATGGTGGCTCGCCGAAATTGCCCAAGCACGAAGACGATCCGACCTTGCCCTTGTCGCCCTACGCCGTGGCCAAGCTGGCCGGCGAGCACTACTGCGCTGCTTTTGCCGGCGTCTATGGATTGGAGACAGTTCGTCTCCGTTATTTCAACGTCTTCGGACCTCGGCAATCCCCCGATAGTCCTTATGCCGCAGTGATCCCGAAATTCATCGCGGCGATGACGAGCGGCCGTCGTCCCCTCATTCATGGTGACGGCAAGCAATCGCGCGATTTCACTTTTGTCGCCGATGTGGTGCAGGCGAATTTATTGGCCGCTGAAGCGCCCGGTGTCAGCGGCAAAGTCTACAACATCGCTTGCGGCCGACGCACCTCGCTCTTGGAGCTGGTGCAGCATCTCAATGCCTTGCTGGGTACTGATCTCCAGCCGATGCATACCGATGCTCGTCCCGGCGACGTGCGCCATAGTCTCGCTGATATCGATGAAGCTCGCGCCGATTTGGAGTATGAACCGACGACGGACATCGTGACGGGCCTGCGTCACTGTTTGACGTGGTGGCAGCAACGACATCCGACGGCGGCGAAAGTTGCGGCGTAAAGGAGTCGCTCACCAGCCCGTAACATAAGCAAGGGCATGCGTCGCCCTTGCTTATGTTACGGGCTGGCAGGCACTAATCGGAGTGCTTCTTTCCTCACATCGGGCGTGGCTCTGCAATAATAATTTTCCCGCAAGATATCGTAATGCTCGTGCGGCGTGTAGAGCCGTACGCAGCCGGCCAGGGCAGTAGCGAGAAGAGCTGGATTATCGAGGAGACCCTGGAGCTTGGCATAAAAATCGGTGCGCGAGCCTGCCTGAAACACCAGTTCGGGACAGTTGAGCAATTCTTGAGCACCGCCGCGATTGGAGGTGAGGATGGGAACACCGAAAGCGACGCACTCCATCGCGATCTGGGGCAAGTTGTCCTCCCACAGCACGGGGATGACGGCGAGATCAATGGTGGCGAGAATGTCGCGCAGCTGGGAGTGTGTGTAACCTGCATAAAAAGTGACTGCAGCGAAACGATGGGCCATGCGTTGGATACGCTGATAGGCGCTCAGATCGGCGATCTGGACAGCGAAAGTAAGAGCGAACTGGCAAGCCAGTCGCTTCGGCATCTTCTCGAGAGCATTAAGAAAAAAGTAAAATCCCTTATCGCGCCGCATGTAACCCAGGTAGGCAAGGTGGAGAGGCGAGCCGGCAGTGTAAACTGTCGAGCAGGGAGTGCTCCCTATCCGGCAGTTTGTGTTGCCGGCTCGTCCCACGCCCTTTGCCCCTCGCCCCTCTTCGGCGAAGCGCGTACCGATATAGAGCGTTTGCACTTTGGCCGGGTCGATGCCAAAACCGATGGCCAACTCCGCGACACGCCGGGAGACGGCCAAAATGTGATCGGCGTAAGTATTCAAGGCCGTGACGAATAGGCGTCGCCGCGAAGCGAAACGTGCCGCTTCCTCGGGTGCAAGGATCTTTACTGGAGGAGCAGGGCGGGGCACGATGGTCGTGACGGGCAGGGTTTTCGATTGCAATCCTTCGCCGCCATAGGCCCTTAGCATCCTATGAAAAGTGCTCCGCAAAAAGACAAAGATAAACTGGTTGAGGAAGCGATCCATTATGGAGAGCGGCGGGATTCCCAGTTTACGCAGGAAATATTCGAAACGATAGAATCGTTGGTAGCGACCTGGGCGCCTCGACTGTGCCAGGCAATTAACGCATTTGCGGCCGTCGCGGAAATCGTAGCAGGCCGCCCGATCCTGGAACCACAAATTCACTTGCGGGCAAAAGGCAAAATAATTGTGCATACTGTAGAGGATCTTTGTCAGCGGATAATGCTCGCGGGCCAGACGTAGAAAAGAAATGGGAATGCCTTCCAGGTTGTTGAAATGAACCACGTCAAACGGGCCATGCTCACGCAAGAAGGCCGCGAACAATGCTTCCATTTCGGGAGAGGTTGCCGCATCCTGGCCGAACGCCGCAGGACCAGGACTAACAAAGGTCGAGTTGACGATCTCGAACTTACGGACGCCCTTCGCCCGTGCGCGCGCTTCGCGGAGGAAAGGCCGGCGCGAAAAGGGACTGTAGCAATCGCCCGAGCTGAGGAACCACGCTTCATCGCCTCGTTCCGTGGCGGCATCGATCAGGTTCTGCTGGTAGATGGATACGCCTCCACCCCGTTGCCGTTTGTCCTCGAAATCGGTCCAGTTGTAGTAAAGCACTTTAAGTTTGTGCATGTTCTCCTCTGCAGGTACTCCATCCAGAACGTTCGGTTCGTCAGCATGGAAACGCTTGCCCGCCAGCGGCGCACAGCGCGGCGATGACCGCTGAGCAGCCGCAGCGTCAGCCCGCACCCCCGAAGCAGTAGATGAACAAACCGGCGGCGTGAACGTCGCAATAGGAAAGGATGAGTGCGATGCGATTCGGCCACACTCACCACGTCGGCGTCAGCAATGTCATACCATTGCTCGCCGCTACCGTACAGCATTTTTCGCGGCTGCGCTGCCGCTGAAGGACTCGGCAGCAAGAGATTGCGGAACACCAGCCACCAACGTCGGATTCTCATGGTGCGGCGAACGGCCGGCTGAAGCCGGCTGATGCAGGCTTGATTAGCTGGCTGAAGCCGGCCGTTCGCCATTCGCCCCTCCATGAGTTTTTCGCCCAGTGCCTGAAGATACTGCTGAACGTCACAGGGCGGATGCCGCAGTGTTTCCGGGCCGCGAAGATAAGCTGCCGCTGCCTCGCATAGCAGCCACGCTTCATAGTAATCGTAGGTCAGCAGTTCATCGAGCAGACGGCTGAAAAACTGGCGAGCCACGGCCGCGGCGTGAACAAACGGGAAGTGCAAGGCGCCCACAATCAGCAGATTACGCAGTTCATAAAAGGCATGCCAACTACGCCCTTTTCGCTCGAACGGTTCGTGCCACACAGCCACACCGGGCAGCGCTACCGTCGGCACCCCGTGCCGCATCAACCGGCAGCCGAATTCCACATCATCGCCGCGCAAAAACAGTGGCAGCGGCAAACCGGCCCGATCTAGCGCCGCCAGCGGAAAAGCGAAGAACCACCAACCGTTGTAATGTCGAGGGCGCGGCTCGAGGAACGGCATCAGGTCGCCAGCGCGATCCAGGCGGCTTCGGCGCGGTTCATCGATGCGGACTCGTTCGGGCAGATAGCGGCTGCCAGTCTCGACAAGCTGGCGCGGGCGGGAGCGATCGAGCATGTGGCCGCCGATAGCCAAGTCGCCGTGAGCCAGAGACAAGAAAGCAGCAGCGCGCAGGACTGATTCCGGTTCCAAAATAATGTCGTCGTCCATCAGTAAAACATGGGTCGCCGAATCTATGCTTTGTGCTTCGAGCAGACCGCGTGTGAACCCACCGGACCCACCGAAATTGTCCTGTTCGATAAGCTGCAATCGCTCCGCGGCGGCTCGCTTCAAGTCGGGGAAGGCAGGGTGATGACGTACCTTTTCGCTCCCCTGATCGACGATGACGACGCGCTCCAGCATTGCAGCGACGTCTGGATCAGCGAAGAGAGCATTGACGTTGCGGATGAGCAAAGACGCACGGTTGAACGTGCAAAAGCTGGCAATGAATCGAGTAGGCCGCGCTGCCACTGGGCGTGCCGTCCATTCCGCCCGATGCATCACGAACGAAGACGGGCCGGCTTCTATCTCGAAGAACAACAGGCTGAAGTGGCCCGGGACCGGCTGCGCATCCGCTATCTGGAGGCACAGCTCTCGATCTTGGCCGGAGAGGGCGCTTTCGTGCAGCAAACTCTGATCGCTTTCGGAGAAGCGCCGGTAAAGCCGTAAGACGCCGGACCCGCTGACATGCAATCGAAGGGCCAGTTCTGCGTGACGCATATATTGTCGCCAATAGCCCTCGAAAAAGGCGTTAAACCAGGTATCTGTTCGCAAGACTGCGCCGGGGGGCAAAAGGATGGTTCTCCGTCCCCGTTTGCGCGGTCGTGATGCTTTGCTGTCAACTCGGCAATATAGCCGTCCGAGTCCTCGCCGAGGTGGCATCACGATGCGCTGAAGGACTTTCTCTACCATAGATGCTCCTCATGTGGCTACACATTCGCGCGCACGCGCCCAGAACGGCATAACTTTTTTGCGGAAATCACTAAGAGCGGCGCCAATGGCCTGGTGCATGTCGAGATACTGATACGAGCCGAGCCGGCCGCCGAAGAGGACGTTGCGCTGGCGTCCAGCCAACCGCTGATAGGCTGCGAACAACTGGCGATCACGGACCGTGTTCACTGGATAGTACGGCTCATCGCTGCGGCGGGCAAAGCGCGAATATTCGCGGCAGATGAGCGTTCGACCTGGCGGATAACGCCGTTCCGGATGCAAATGTTTGAACTCGTGAATGCGTGTGTAGGGTACGTCCTCATCGGCATAATTGATGACAGCCGCGCCCTGATAGTCGTCGGTCGCCAGCGCTTCCCGCTCGAAGTCCAGCGTCCGCCAGGCCAATTCACCGAGCCGATAATCGAAATAGCGATCGATCGGCCCTGTGTAGACCACGAGCTGATGCGGTCCTATCTTCTCGCGGACGTCGAAGAAATCGACACCAAGATGGATGTCAATAAGGGATGAATCCAACATACGGCGGAACACGGCTGTATAGCCGTCTGTCGGCAGTCCCTCGTATTTGTCCGTGAAATAATACGGCTCGAAATGAAAGCGCACCGGCAGCCGAGCGATGATACTCGCGGGCAATTGGCGCGGGTCCGTCTGCCACTGCTTTTTGGTGTAACCACGGATGAAAGCCTCATAGAGGGGACGACCAATCAGAGAGATCGCTTTGTCTTCCAGGTTTTCCGCATGGCCAATCTTCTCGGCGCTCGCCTGCTGACGGATCAATTCGCGCGCCTCAGAGGGCGTCATGTAGCGCCCGAAAAAAGCGCAGATCGTCCCCAGGTTAATGGGCATCGGGTAAACCTGGCCTTGGTGAACGGTCAGCACACGATGCCGATAATTGGTGAAGGTGGTGAAGCGATGCAAGTAGCGCCAGACTTCCTCGCTGTTGGTGTGGAACAGGTGCGAACCGTATTTGTGGTGCTCGATGCCGGTAGCGGTGTCTATTTCGGAATAGGAATTGCCTCCGATGTGATGGCGGCGCTCCAACACGCAGACTTTGCGGCCAAGTACAGCGGCCGTGCGCTCGGCGATGGTCGCGCCGTAAAAGCCCGCTCCGACGACGATCACGTCGTAGTCGCGCAGCATCACCGATAGACCTCCCTGTCTGCGGAGCACTTGTTTCGCTGCGAGCCGCAGGCAAAGCGCAAGAGGGCTTTGCCTGCGGCTCGCAGCGAAACATCTAAACATGGATAAATTAGCGTGTCAATCGGACTTCACGGTGTTGGATTGGGCAAGGAAGCGGGGAATCTCGGCACGGATACGGTGGGTAAAAATAAGAGCGCCTTCCAGCAGAGCATGGTGGCCATCCTCGAAAGCAGAATCGGGCAGCCAACATTGAGCATCAATGCACTCAACGCCGTAGGTTTGCTTCAACTCTTCAAGCAGATGGCATATCGCTGTCTTGGCCTCCTCAGAATACCAGCTGCGGAAGTGAGAATCTTCTGGCATCAGCACCAGGGCGGAGGGGATCTGTTCGCGGCGGCACAGATCAAGGAGTTCGTGGATGGCCCGATACTGGGTTCGGCCCAGGCGAAAGTTCAAGAGTCCCGGCCCGTAGCCGGCGCGGGCTGCCTTCAAGGCGCTCTCATGCACCAAAGGGTCAATTGCGGGGAGAGCGATATGCCAGCCCCGATTATCAAAGGGACCATGTCTGGGCATCGGTTGGCCCGTCGCCAGCGATTTCAACTCGGCGACAAGGTGATCGCGGAAAATGTAGCAGGGAGCGATGCGTGCTTCAAGCCAAAGTTTGACCCACTTTTTCGGACGCTTAAGGTAGGGCATCCATTGCAACATTCGGTGGACACTGAGGCTCTCCACTTCGAGCATGGTGTCTTCATTCAAGACGCCGCGCCGCGGCTCGCACAAGAGGGCTGGCAGAAATTCGATTAGCAAGAAGCGGGGTCGAATGCCCTTGGCGAGCATGTCGCGCAGGCAAAACAACTGAAAACATGGACCGGTAGAGGGGACACCGAAATTGTAGACGAGCATCGGCCGGCCATCGCTATCGGGCATGCCATCCAGAGCGCTGGCTTGAAAGTCCCAGGCCGTCCGCGAGCTGCCCACCATCACCAGAAGAGGACGATCGGGATCTTCGGCCACCAACTGTTCCAGCGCCGGCCACTTGTTGAGTTCATAGTACGGCCCGATCCGATGCCAGCGGTCCTTGAGGAAAGTGGGCACCATCTGAAAGGCTACGTACCAGAGCAAGACCCAGAGCATGACTCTTCGGCCGCAGCAGCGCAAACGCCGCGATCGCGCCACGGTCAACGAAGGTTGTCGGCGCTTTGACGCCAAGCTGGGCGAAGTCTTCTCGGGTTTGCCGCGCAGCCAATACCAACTGCCGACCGGCGTCAACGGCAAGCGACGGATGGGGATAGAGGGCGATTCGACGTTTGGATGCATGGGATCGAGCGGCGGCGCCTTCATGATCGGTCGGCTTCTCCGGGTAGGCAACGAATAGGGGGCAGCGAGCACAACAGATGCGAGTGCAAGATGTGCCTCGAAGTTAACTCCGCATCGCCAACGAATCAAGCCCAACAGGCGAACTGGGCGCTCTGATGGGTGCCCCTCTCGATTGGGGCGTGTAGGAGGGCTTACGTGCCGGGGGACTTTTCCCTCCCCCTGGTGGAGGAGAGTTGGGGTGGGAGGAAGTGTATAGCCTGCGGACGCCTTACCTCTCACCTCAGCCCTCTCCACAAGGAGGAAGGGACACCCACTCTGGCCATGCCATGAAGCTCCAAGACAGGGTCAGTTGAAAAACTCCATCGGCCTGCTGTACCAGCTGGGCATCCTTCGCTGGCGCAGCAGGCTGACAGGTTACGCTCGTTTTTACCAATCTGAAGCCATCGGCAAGCCATCATCGGGTACGATGGCCTGCCACCAAGTCGTGGGACTCATACCCTGGGCGCAGAAACGCACGCTGCCGTCACCCAGGCCAGCTATGATGCCGCCAGTGTGGCCGGTGCTTGGTATGGTCGATTGGCAGGCGGCACTACCCCAGGGATTGGGATTGACCTGAAAGTAACCATTGAGTCCATAGTTGACCGGAATATCGGGAGGCGTGGCGCCAATAGGATAAAAGCCGAAGAAAGCGCCGCCCTGGACGGAGAAGCGATCCGCCCATTGGGTGCTGCCTGCGTAGCCGGCACCATTGCTGGGTACGGGAACGCCACAGCGGGCCAGTTTTTCGGTCCAGATGATCTGGTTGGAGGTGCCATCCGGCCAGGAAGCGGGGATGCGCTTGCCGCCGATGCAGATGGGGTAGGTCTCATCTATGATGTTGACGCTGCTGGGATCTTTTCCAGTGACGTAACAGAATAGGAAATTGCCGGGTCCGTTGTTGTAGGTTGCCTGACTGAAGGCCAAAGAATTAGCGGCGTAGCAGCCATAGGCAAAGCCGTTTGACGTTCCCTGAGGAGTCCAGCTCGGATCGGAGGGGCAAACGTAGGTCTTGATGATGGCCTTTTGCACGCCATTGTTGTTCGAGCGGTAATTGCCCGCAGAACCCTTCGACTTGTTCCAGAGGTTCTGCTGCTCGATGAAGGGCAAGAGATAGAAGGTGATCGGGCCATAGTTGGAAGTTTTCGTGGTGGTGATCCCCGGAGTGTAGGGAAAGATGCCGATGGTAGGCGGCAGGTGGCCGTAGGTATCGTGCATGTTGTGAATCGCCAAGCCCAGCTGTTTCACGTTGTTGCTGCACTGAGCCCGGTTGGCGGCTTCGCGCACCTTTTGCACGGCCGGCAGCAGCAGACCGATCAGAATGGCGATGATGGCAATGACGACAAGCAGCTCAATCAGCGTGAACGCTGAACATCGCGGCAACGGAGTAGGACGTTTCATGGATAAGCCTCCGCGACCGTCCGCTGGATGAAGGGCGAACGGATCTCAAAAAATGGGAAGTAGACACGGAAACACATCTCCAGGATAAGTCTTTTGTGCCTCCTTGACTATTGAGTTTTTGCGAAAAAAAGTTAAACTTTTTCGTCAAAGGCGGACGAGCCGGAAGTGTCAGTGACGGAGGAGCGGCCGTCGCTGACACTTCCGGCTCGTTCGCCTTTGACAGTTCGTTCTTACCAATCTGCGGCCATCGGCAGGCCATCATCGGGTACAATGGCCTGCCACCAGGTCGTGGGACTCATACCCTGAGCACACATGCGCACGCTGCCATCGCCGAGGCAACACATGATGCCGCCGGTATGTCCAGTGCTGGCGATGGTCGATTTGCAGTTGGTGCTCTGCCAGGGATTGGGCTGGATTTGAAAGTAACCATTGACGCCGAAATTGGGTGGAATGTTGGGGGCCTTGGCGTTTATGGGATAGTGGCCGATGTAGGGGGCCGAGTAGACGGCGAAGCGATCTCCCCACTGCGTGGCGCCGGTGAAGGGATTGCCGTTGGCGGGAAGGCCGCACTGGGCATATTTCTCGGTCCAGAAAATGGTATTGGAGGTCCCATCTGGAAAACTAGCGGGGATCGTCTTGTAGCCTTCGCAAATGGGATAACCCCAGTCTGCCGGAACGGGCGCCGATGGCAAGGCCCCGGGATCGCCTCCCGAGACATAGCAGCTCATGAAATCACCCGGAGCGCCATTATAAGTGGCCTTGCTGAAGGCGACGGCGTTGGCCGCATAGCAAGAGAACGCGAAGTTGTTGCTGGAGTCCGGTGTCGTGTAGCTGGGATCGGAAGGGCAAATGTAGGACTTGACTTCGTACCAGGCGGCTTGCTTGGGCGAGCCGTTTTTGTTGCTGGGGGCATACTGCGTCTGGACTCCCAGACCTTTCACGTTGACAGTCCCGTAGCATATGTTCCAGATGTTCTGCGCCTCCATGTAGGGCAGCAGATACATGGGTAGCGGCCCGAAGTTCCAGGTTTTGGCAGGGAAGGAACCGACAGCAGGCGGCAGGTTGCTGTAAGTGTCGTGCAGATTGTGCGTGGCGATGCCATGTTGTCGCAGGTTGTTGGCGCACTGAGACCGTGCGGCGGCTTCACGCACTTTTTGTACGGCCGGCAACAGCAGGCCGATCAGAATGGCGATGATAGCGATGACAACAAGTAGCTCAATCAGCGTGAACGCAGAACGCCGCGACGAGGAAGAGAAATATATCACGAACAAGCCTCCGCGTGTGTCACCCCACGTAAGGAGTGGATCAAGTTCTAAATCGAGTCTGGAGAGAAATAGGTACAAGCACCTCTTAACAGGATAATCGCGCACTCTTTTTTGTCCATTGAGTTTTTGCGAAAAAAAGTTAAACTTTTTCGTCAGGGGCATGAGGGGGGTCGCTTGCCGTCCTGCTGCACCGATTGATCGTTTCATGCGAAATGATCAATCGGTGCAGCAGGACGGTGAAGGAAGAAACAGCCATGAGCAAACGTCCGCGGATCGCCGTCTTGGTGGAATCGACGCGTGCCTATGGGCGCGGCCTGTTAGCCGGCATCGCCTCCTACGTGCGGCAACATCAGCCGTGGACTCTTTATTGGCAGGAGCGCAATTTGCGCGATCCGCCGCCGCGTTGGCTGCGCGGCTGGGACGGCGACGGCGTCCTTGCTCGTATCGCCACGCCCGAGTTGGCCCGCGCTATCCGTGCTCTCCACCTGCCCACTGTGGATCTGTACGGCTGGTTGCCGAAAAGTGATTGGCCCTGTGTGCGTACTGATAATGCCCGCGTAGCACAACTGGCGGCAGAGCATCTGCAGGAGCGCGGTTTTCGCCACATCGCCTATTGCGGGTTTAAAGGAGTAAATTACTCCGAAGAGCGCCTGCCGCTGTTTCGCCAGTGCATTATCGAGATGGGCCTGCCCTGCCACGTCTATCAGTACCCCCGTTTTTTGCCATCCGCCGATGTGGCCGTCCGCGAGCAGCAAGGCGTGCTTTATCGCCACGACCTGGCTTGTTGGCTGGCCGGATTGCCCAAGCCCGTTGGCATTCTGGCCTGTAACGACATTTGTGGCCAGCAAGTTCTCAACGCCTGCCGCGAGTTGGGGTTGCTCGTGCCGGATCAGGTTGCCGTTCTCGGCGTGGATAACGATGACGTGTTGTGCAACCTCTCCGATCCGCCGTTGTCCAGTGTCGATCTGAGCTGCCCGCAGATTGGTTTCGAGGCGGCGCGACTGCTGGCCCGGATGTTGCGCGGCCGCCAACCGCCCCGCCGCCCTATCCTTCTAGAGCCGCGCGGCATTGTGACGCGCCACTCTACCGATGTCCTGGCTATTGAAGATGCGGAGATTGCTGCGGCAGTGCGGCTGATCCGCGCTCGCGCCTGCGACGGTCTGACTGTCGCCGAACTGCTGAGGTCGTCTTCGTTGTCGGCCAGCTCTCTCGAGCGCCGTTTCATTCAGTTATTGGGACGTTCTCCCAAGGCCGAAATCATCCGCGTCCGTTTGCAGCATGTTGTCGAGCTGCTGGCCGAACCCAATCTGTCTTTGGCCACCATCGCCGCCCGGAGCGGCTTCCGGCACCCCGAATATCTGAATATGCTCTTCAAGAAGAAATTCGGCATATCTCCAGGGCAGTATCGCCGCCGCGTCCTTCATGCGCAAGGCCGTCATGAATTCGTCTAACCGTGCGCACACCGCCCGTACCCTCCTAACTTGTGTAATCGCTACTTTTGACGCCGGAATGAACGATTTTACGCCGAAACAATAAAGTTTTCTCTGCCCATACCTCAGCTGCACAGCGTAGAATTGCGATGGGGAAACGAACGAGAGGAGGCCAATCATGAATCGGCGACAGGTCTCGTTGCTATGGGCAGGAGTGTTAGTGCTGGGTGGGCTGCCGAGTTGCAGTTGCCGGAACAACGAGCGTGTTCGCTACGTCGGTCCGCCTCCTGGTATTGGACCGTGCGATCGCTGCGCCGCCAATGGCCCGCTACCGCCGCGCTACGTGCCCAGCACCGGGCCTGTTCCCGCCGCCCCCGCGCCGGCCGGTGTGGCTGTGCCGGCACCGGCCGGTGCGGCTACACCGCCATCAACCGCAGTACCTTTTGTGCCAGCCCCGGCGGCGCCACTTGGTGCACCGGCCGCATCGCCGCCGAGTCCGGCAATCCAGCAAAATAACTACATTGCTCCTCCGGGAACTTCGCCGGCGCCGCCGCCCACTGCTGCTCCCCGGGTCGATCTTCAGCAACCGGAACCAGCCGCTTCGGCTCCCGAGGAGCGTGCCTACACACCGCAGACCCAGGAACCGCCGCCGGCCCGTGAGGATCGTGCCGCCAGTCCCTCTCTGCCGGTCGACATTCCACAGTTCGCCGCCGTCAAAACCAACATCGCCAGTGGACAAGAGCCGTTCCCCGGCGGCATCGCCTGGCTGAAGTCTCACGGCTATCGTACCGTCTTGCACATTCGCTTGCCGGCCGAAGACGACAGTACTGCCCGCAAGCAGTTCGAGCAGAGCGGCTTGCGTTACCTGAGTCTGGAAGTTTCGCCGCAGACGTTGTCGCGACAGATCATCGAGCAATTCAATCGCCTGGTCGCCGACGCCAACAATCTGCCGCTGTTTGTGTACGATAAGGATGGCTCTCTCGCCGGCGCTCTATGGTACCTGCACTTCCGCCTGGTGGATCGGGCCACGGAGGAGAAGGCGCGCGAAGACGCAGAACGTCTCGGTTTCAGACAAGACCGCAGTGACGCTCATCTGAAGATGTGGCTCGCCGTACAGAATTTGTTAAAGGACATAAAATAATTGGTCAGCAACGTTTCACAAAAGCGTCGCTGACCGATAATCGGGGACTTGCACCATGGACGAACGGCAATCTTCCCCTGCTTCATTCGGTCCCAGTACGCCCTTGACGCCGCCGTTGTATCCCTCGGCGGTCTATGCACTGCCGGACCTCGATGCACTCGATTGTATTCTCGATGCCAAGGAAGCAGGTTTCATCTATGCCCGTGATGCTCATCCCAACGCCCAACGGTTGGCAGCCCGGTTGGCGGAGTTGGAGGGGGCGCGCTGGGCACTCGTGACCAGCTCCGGCATGGCTGCCATCAGTACTCTCGTTTTGGCGAGCGTACAACACGGCCAGCGCATCGCTGCCAGCCATCGTCTCTATGGCCGCACTACCCAGCTTTTCCAGCAAGAGTTACCACGCCTCGGCGTGCCTGTAGCATTCGTAGATATTAGCGACCTAAATGAAGTGAAAGCAGCTCTGCAAACACCGGTGCGGCTGCTGTTCGTGGAAACGATGTCTAATCCGCTGCTGCGCATCGCCGATCTGTCGGCTCTGGCGCAACTGGCCCACGACGCCAACTGTTTGCTCGCCGTCGATAACACCTTTGCCACGCCGGTATTGGTCCGCCCACTGGAATTGGGCGCCGATTTCGTCATAGAAAGCGTGACCAAGATGATCGGCGGCCACAGCGACGTGACGCTCGGTCTGGTATGCGGCAACAACGACATGCAAGCAGAGCTAAGCCAGGTCCGTAGCATCTGGGGCTTTTCATCGAGTCCTTTCGACTGCTGGCTGGCGGAGCGCGGCTTGGACACGCTGCCCGTGCGCATGAAGACTGCTTGCGCCAATGCCGCCGCCCTCGCCGACTGGTTGTCGCAGCAACCCGCCGTCACGCGCGTCATTTACCCCGGACGTGCTGACCATCCCGACCACGAGTTGGCCGGACACTTGCTGCACGGTGGATTCGGCAATATGCTCTGTTTCGACCTGGCCGGCGGACGAGAGGCCGTCAATCGTTTCATGCACCAAACCCCCGGCATTCCCTTCAGCCCCTCGCTCGGCCATACTACAACTACCTGCAGTCATCCCGCCACCACCTCACACCGCTACGTCAGCCTTGCCGAAAAAGAGCGCCAAGGCATCACCGACGGCCTAGTACGCTTGTCCGTCGGCGTCGAAGATCTATCGCTGATCCAAGGCGAACTGGCGAAAGGCTTGGAGTAGATGTAATGCTCAATTTTCGTCTTCTAGCGGGCGTTCGGCAGATGGGTCGCCTGCTTGCAGGCGCTTTAGCTGTTTGCGGTAATACGGCTTTTTGGGATCCAGCTCGATAACGCGTTTTTGCAAGGCGACGGCTTTTTCCTTGTCTCCGCGCTGGAAGTAGACTTCGGCAAGCGTATCGAGATAGCCAGCGTGCGTGGGGGCCAGCTCGACGGCCTTCTGGGCATGTTGCAAGGCCGCATCGAGATTGCGGCGGCAGCACGCCGACATCCACGCCGCGGAGTTGTGCACCGAAGCACAACGCGGATAAGCGCGGCAGATTTGCTCGTAGGTGCCGTAACAACGATTAAAGAGGTCCGCTGCTTCTTTTTTGTGGCCGCGACGCTCCAACTCCGGCACCAGGGCGATCGGCAGATCGACATAGCCGGGTGAAGCGAGCAGGGCCAGTTCCACCTGCCGGAGCGCCTCGTCGAGCTTGCCAGCAGCGAGTAGGGCGCTGGCCCGCAATTGGTGGATTTGCGCCGGCACGTTAGCGTAGGCGGCATTCGAGACGAAGTTGATGTGAGGATGGAAGCAACGCATCATCGATTGCTCGAAACCTTCTGCCGCCTTGAGATAATCCTTGCGCGCCAGGGCAGCGATAGCCAAATGGCGGATCGCCGCACCCGAATAGTAGGTATCCGGCTCGCTCACGCGCAGCATTAACTCAGTCTCGCGCCGCGCCGCTTCTTTGTGGCCGCGCTTGTTCAGATCGTTGATAAAGTTGTAACGCACTCCTCCATCCGCGAAGGGAACCCAGTGCGCTTGCTCGATCAGCTTTTGCCCTTCTTTTTCGCGTCCAGCATGAATGAGTGCGTTGCCGGCGAGATAGAGCGGCAACGGATCGTAAGCTGCCTTTTCGGGAACTACTCGAACAATGTGCCGATCGATTTCCCGCACCTCTGGTTCTAACTGCTTCTGCCACGCTTGCCGATAGTGTTCGGCCGCTTTGTCCCATTGTTTTTTGGCCGCGAGCAAATCGCCCAGACGGAGCAAGGCCATCTGGCTGTCCCCTTTTTTGAACTTCGCTTTCTCCAGCAAGGAGCAAGCCAA
>JAJPHU010000059.1 GCA_021325115.1 Planctomycetota bacterium
ATTCCGATGGCGATCGGCTGGGAGCGGGGTAGCGAAGCTAACGTGCCATTGGCACGGGCGGTGGTAGGAGGCCTGTTGACCTCGACCTGCCTGACGTTCTTCGTGGTACCGATTCTGTACACACTGCTCATCAAAGAAGGACCGGAGCACGAGCTGGACATCGAGGCGGAACTGGCCGAGGTGCCGTCTCCTGTCCTTGCCGTGCCGGTGCCAGAGGCTGCCGTCGTCAAATCCACGGAAGATCGCCCCCGCCTTCCGGTTATAGCGTAATCAACCGAACGAACCGGAGACGTAAGCGACGGCGTATCATCCGTCGCTTACGTCTCCGGCATGTTGTCTCTGCCGGGCAAAAGTTGTCCACTCTGTCAAAATCCTGCCATAAAGAGAACGCGGAGGATGCGGATAAAGCGGATTGACGCGGATGAGATCGTTGTCTGATCTGCGTAAATCCGTCCTATCTTCGTTATCCGCGTTCTATTTCGGCCCCGTTTTGTGTCAGTCCTGGCATGAAGATTGCTCTGAAAATGTTACCCTTGAAACGTGGAGCAGATAAGATGAGGCCCGCGATGGCTGGCAATACGATTTTGATCGTAGAAGATAACACCATCCAACGAGAAGGACTGGCGACGGTGCTTCGTCAGCGCGGATTCTCGGTCCTTCCCGCCGCAGACGGACAAGAGGCGATGGATCTTCTGGAACGTTCCGATCCAGACCTTATCCTTTTAGATATGCTGATCCCGAAAGAGGATGGCGATGGCTGGTGGTTCCTCAAGCAGCGACGGCAGATCCCCCGCCTTGCCTCTATTCCTGTGCTTATCACGACAGCGATGACAGTCGCCAGCAAGGAATGGGCGAATTCGCTCGGGGCTGCCGAGTTGATCCGTAAACCGATTGATCTCGAACCGCTCTTAGAAACGATCCAACGTTGTCTTGGCCACAACTAAAAATCCGGAAGTGTAAGCGATACAAGTGATTCCGTCGCTTACGCTTCTGGCCCATCGCGTAATGCTAATTCTGCTGCCGCAGGACTTGTCTGCGCCGACCCGGACTCTACAATGAAGCCCTACCCCTGGAAGAACCGGCTTCCAGGAAAAAGTGATGGAATTTGATAGCAAGGAGAAAGATATGGGCAGCCGGCGTCGCGGCAGCGGACGGCGCAAAGTAGGGCGGAAAAAGCGTCGTATGCGCTCGCGCATCCGCCATCGCAAGTAAATAAGCCTCCTTCCTCCGTTATCCTTCCGGCAAAGGTGGAGTCGCCGGTTGCCTGAGTCCGATCCGTAAGCGCAGCTCGCGGAGGAGTTCGTGGTCCGCGAACAGCTGAATGCGATAAAGGTCGGGGGAAAGGAAAAATCACGGAGAGGGGAGGCGTCGCATAGTAAATGGCGTTGGAGTCTGAGCAATTTACCTATAAGGGGCGTTTCGACAAGCGTGCCGATCTCTTCTCCCTGTCTACGACAGAAATGGGGCGCGAAGTAAGAGTAGTCAATTCTTCTGGAATCGCGTATCCTTTATCTGTTGCTTTTGATTACAAACCATGAACTACGGGCTACAGACCATGAGTGTAAGCGTTGCGGTAGTCGGCGCGACGGGTGCCGTCGGCGAAATCATGCGGCAGGTGTTGGAAGAGCGGGCGTTCCCCCTCCGTGCTATCAAGTTTCTCGCTTCTCCACGCAGCGCAGGCAAAGCGCTCTTGTTCCAAGGGAAAACCTACACGGTCGAGCCGATTCGTCCCGAAGCGTTTGCCGGAGTAGACATTGTTCTGTCGAGCACGCCGGCCGGCGTCAGTCGTGAATCCAGCCCAATGGCCGCCAAGGCCGGAGCCATCGTCATCGACAATTCCAGCGCCTGGCGCATGGACCCGGAGGTGCCGCTGGTCGTTCCCGAAGTCAACGCCGATGCGTTGCGGAACATCCCCAAGGGGATCGTCGCCAATCCCAATTGTTCGACGATTCAGATGGTCGTCGCCCTCAAGCCGCTGCATGATCTGGCCAAGATCAAGCGTGTCGTCGTCGCCACTTACCAGGCGTCTTCCGGCAAAGGCGCCAGCGGCATGCTCGAACTGGACGCTCAGCTGGCCGCCGTCGGTCGCAACGAGCCGCTACCACCGGTCAAGGCCCATGCCGCCCAGCTGGCCGGCAACGTCCTGCCGCACGACTGGAAAGCCGGCGACGAGGGTTATACCGAAGAAGAATGGAAGATGGTCCGTGAGACACGCAAGATCATGGGGGATGAGAGCATTCTGGTCTCGCCCACCACGGCGCGCGTGCCGGTGCGCATTGGCCATTCCGAGGCCATCAATTTGGAATTTGTCCATCCGATTAATCCTGAACAGGCTCGTGAGGCGCTGCGCCGCTCTCCCGGCGTCATTGTGCTCGACGATCCGAGCAAAGGTGAGGTACCGCTGCCATTGCACGCCGCCGGCCGCGATGAAGTGTTCGTTGGCCGCATCCGCCGCGATCCGACCGTGCCCCACGGACTCAACCTGTGGGTGGTGGCCGACAACCTCCGCAAAGGTGCGGCGACCAACGCCGTGCAAATTGCCGAAGTGCTGGTGCAACGCGGCTGGCTAAAGAAGAGCTAACCCCAGAGGCCCAGAGACACCGAGAAAAAAGGATATCGAGGACCTTTTTCTTCTTTTTGTCTTATTTTTCTCTGTATCTCTGGGCCTCTGGGGTTAATTCTTCTTTTAACCCATGCGTAACATCAAATTAATTCTCAGCTACGATGGCACGGACTTTCACGGCTGGCAGATGCAGCCTGGTTTGCGCACTGTGCAGGAGACGCTGGAGAACGCGCTGGCGGAACTGACCCATGAGCGTATCCGCGTCAATGCCAGCGGCCGTACCGATACGGGAGTTCACGCCATCGGCCAAGTTGTCAATTTCCGTAGCGAAACGAAGCTGCCCGCAGATGTGCTGATGCGGGCGATCAATGCCCATTTGCCCGATGATGTTGTGGTTCGCGCGGCTGCCGATATGCCGGACACCTTCGACGCCAACCGCGACGCCAAACGCAAACTCTATCGTTATATCATCCACGATGGCCCGGTGCCGGATCTGTTCATGCGCCGCTATTGCCATCACACGCGCTACCGGCTTGACGCGGCAGCGATGGCGCGAGCGGCAGCCTGTCTGCGCGGCCAACACGATTTCCGCAGTTTCGAGACGGAATGGCCCAATCGCGCCTCCAGCGTGCGCACCATCACGCAACTGACCATTCATCGCCGTGACGACTGGCTCTGGCTGGATGTGGAGGCGGACGGCTTCCTGTACAATATGGTACGGGCCATTGTTGGCACCCTCATCAACGTAGGCCGCAGCTATTGGCCCGAAACGCGCGTCGCTGAGGTTCTGGAGGCGCGCGATCGCACCCAGGCAGGACCGACGGCGCCAGCAAGGGGATTGTTCTTGATGCGCGTAAGCTATGAGGACTGAAGCGAGGATGTATCCCGACCGTCTGGAAATCGTGCCGCTGACGAAACCACCGACAGCAACAGTGCACGTGCCGGGTTCCAAGAGCATCACCAATCGGGCGCTGGTGCTGGCGGCGCTTCAGAGTTGGATGCAAGATTGCACGCTCGCTGGTGCCCTTCGCAGCGAAGATACGGAAGTCATGGTAGAGGGTTTGCGCCAGCTCGGCTTTCGTGTCAACGCGGAGTGGCCTGTGGTGCAGGTGACGCAGCACGAAGGGGAACTACCTGTTCCGGCCCGTTCGGCAGAGATTTTTGTTGCCAACTCCGGAACGACGATGCGATTTCTCACGGCTCTTTGCGCCCTGGGTCGCGGTCGTTACCGGCTGGATGGAATCCCACGAATGCGCGAACGGCCAATCGAGGACTTGTTAACCGCGCTTCGGGGGATGGGAGTTAAAGCGTATAGTGAATATGGAAACGGCTGTCCTCCGGTCATTGTTGAATCCGATGGTTGCTTGCATGGACCTGGCACTCGTGTTCGCGGAGACATAAGCAGTCAGTTTTTGAGTGCTTTGCTGATGATTGCTCCGTTCACAAACGATACTCCACTGCACATCTTCGTTGACGGCCCTCTCGTCTCAAAGCCGTATATCGAGATGACCTTGGCCCTGATGGCTCACTGGGGAGCAAACTGGCGGTTGCCTACCGACGGTTATGAATTCTCCGCATTAGATTCACTGGCAAATTTCGGAGGCGTAGATCGGTACACGATTGAACCCGATGCCTCTTCCGCCAGCTACTTTTTCGCATCGGCAGCTATCGCCAGTGGTCGCATCACCGTCCCCAACATTCCCCCGAAGAGCCTGCAAGGCGATGTGCGCTTCGTGGATGTACTGGAGGAAATGGGCTGTACCGTAGTCAGCGACGAATCGGGAATCACCGTTCGCGGCGGTCCGCTGCATGGCATCGATGTGGACATGAACGATATCAGTGACACCGTCATGACACTAGCTGCTGTCGCTTGCTTCGCCGAGGGGCCGACCACCATTCGCAACGTCGCCCACATTCGCCACAAGGAAACCGATCGCCTCGCCGCCTTGGCCACGGAGCTGCGCCGGGTCGGCGCCGAGGTCACGGAGTTCGCCGACGGGCTGACCATCACGCCGCGGCCTTTGCACGGGGCGGAAATCGAAACCTACAACGATCATCGCATGGCCATGAGCATGGCACTGATCGGCCTGCGCGTGCCGGGCATCGTCATCAAAAACCCCGGCTGCGTTGCCAAAACCTATCCGCACTTCTTCACCGATCTCGAACGGCTCCGCCAAGAGCCGCGGGAGGACCCGTTATGAAAGCACTGCATTTCTCTCGATCGTTCCTTAGATTTTTGTTCGCCACTGTGTGGGCACTGCCGGCAACGACCCAGGCGCAGAGCGAAGTGAATAAACCCTATGACTTAACCATCGTCGTTCACGTTGCCGAGAACCGCCTGCTGACCGATGTGTTCCGCAAGCGCATCGAGCGCGAACTGCATGACGGCTTCCAGGCCGCCCTGGGCGATATGGGCCGCGTCACGGTGACAAACGAGCATCCGCGCTTGCCGGATGTGCTGGCACGCGGGCTCCGCTCGCTGGACGACTGGAAGGACCACAGCGACCGAAAGACGCACTTCGTACTGATCGATTACACCGGTGCGCATTACGAGATTCAGACACGGCAATACGACGGCACAATCAGCCGGCCCAGCCCCGTGGTGCGCTTCGACCGCACACGCGATCGTGATTTCGTCGCCAAGGCGGCGGCCTTGCTCATCAAGCAAGACTTCGGCATTCTCGGCACGGTGGTATCGGAACCAGAAGGGGCGAAGAAGCAAGTCCGGATCGAACTGCGCGGCGGCGGACTCGGCGACATGACGCACTGGGTCAAAAAAGACGATGTTTTCGCCCTGGCACCGCCGGAGGGCGGCATGATGGAATCGCTAAAATGGTCGTTTTTACAGGTCGAGCAAGCACCGACGGAGGCTCGTGACGGCGTGTGCCTGTGCCGTTTTTTCCATCGTTATCGCTTGTCAAGCATTGCTGGTTATCGCTGCATCAAGCTCGGCACGGTCCAAACACTGCTGCGTATTCGCTGGATGCAGAGACAGAAGGTGCGCAATGTCTTCAAAATCAAACCCCTGGATTCGCCGATCCTGGTCGAGGTTCGCCGCTATGGTTTTGAGAATGAGGATTCGACGAAATTGGAACTGCCCAGCGATGCCAACGGTTTTTGGGAATCGGTCGACAAAGGCAAAGAGATCGTGTTCCACAATGTTGCCTTTGTCCGCGTTGCCAGCGGCCTGGGCGATGGGCCGGACTCCCATCCCCAGGTGCCCATCGCCCTGGTCGATAACCAACCAGTCATCATCGAGGTTAACGCTCCCACCAGTTCCGCCGATACGCTGTTCACCATTAGCAAGTCTACTTGGCAGTTCCGCGTTGCTGACAGCGTGCAAATGCAAGCCGCCCTTTTCAAGAGGCTGGAGGCGCTGGGCGTCGACCCGAAAAACCGCAGCGAGATCATCAAGGCAGCCGCCAGCGGCATGAAGCGTGCTCGAGCGGATCGTGCGAAACTGCTGGAAGAACGAGAGAATTTGGCCAAAGAAGCCAAAAAGGTCAATCAAGACCTGAAAACTCCCATTGCAGACGGCCACCTGAAGCAGCTGGAAGAATATGAGCAAGCGTTGGAGAAATTTATTGTCGAGCAGCAGAAAATCGAGGAAACCGAAAACGATCCGCAGCGGAAAAAATGGCTCTCCGAAATTGAACGCGCCAAACTGTTGGAGAAAGAGCTGGAATACGGCAAGGCCATCGAAATCTACGAGCACATCCAGCAAGAAGGCTTCAAGGACGCAGACCTGGATAAACACGTGGAAGATTTGCACAAGGACTGGGACATCCACAATGCGGAGCATGAAGAGGCACGAGGCTTCATCTATCGCGTCTGGCCTACGCTCGATTCCTCACGCCTGGAGGAGAACATCCCCAAAGCCCGGAAAGCGTTTCAAACATGCAAGAATGTCCGCGACCGCCTCGGCATCCGGAAACTGCTCCGGGGGACCTTGGCACATGCCGATCAGCTGGAGAAGAAGCTGGCCGAGTTGAGGCCGGACCTGGTCCTCGACGACGAGAAGGAAGCTCTCCAGCTCAAAAAAGTGAGCGAGCAGATCGTTAAGCTGGGGGAGGAGCTTCAGCAATATCTGAACATACTAAAGGACAAATGAGGCCAGATCAACGGTGCGGCGGCGGTGTGGTCTTGGGTTTTCGCGGCGGATTGGCGATGCGGATCGGCGTTTTGCACAGTAAGCACACCACCACATTGTTGCGATCTTGTTCTTCCACGAGCATGAACTTGCGGCAGCGCGGATTGGGGCACTGAACAGCGAAAACACCAGGCAGGTTGGCAGACATGGCGAATGGATTTTCGGTTTTCGGTTTTCCGTTTTCGGTACACTGAAGTATCATACTTTTTCCGCTTCGGTTTGCAATACACCGGAAACCGAAAACCAAAAACCGAAAAAGGAGACGCGATGAAACGCTATTTTTCGTGGTACGGCATAATCCTGCTTTGGGCGACGCCACTCTACGCTCAGCAACAGGCGGCACAGCCGAAGATCGTTCTCGACGTATGGGACGCCGTTTATCTCGACGGCGCCAAGATGGGGCATCAGCGCACCACTGTCGAAGAGCGTCAACTCGACGGCCAAAAAATCTACCATACCACTCGCTATATGCACCTGACTCTCAAACGCTACGATAGCGTTGTCACCCAGCGCCTGGCCCTTAGCACGGATGAGACGCCCGAAGGCAAAGTTGTCGGCGTCTCCATGACGCAGTATCTCGACCAGGACCGCAAGATCGTGCAGAGTGGCCGCGTTGAGGGCGACAAGCTGATCGTGCGAACGCCCAGCGATCCGGATGGTCGAGCCGTGCCGTGGGACAAAGACAGTGTTCTCGGCTATTACGCCCAGGAGCGGCTGTTCCACGAGCGCAAGGTCAAGCCGGGCGATCGCTTTCGCTTCCGGGATTATCAACTGCCGCTCCTGACGGCAGTGTCGCTTCAGGTCCACGTCAAGGAACCGGAAGAGAAGGAGATGCTCGCCGCCCAAAAGGACGGCGGGGAGATGAAAGCGATAAAGATACGGAAGCGTTTGCTACGCGTGGAAGAGATTCCGGAGAAAGTCACTGTGAACCGGGCGCCGATCTCTTTGCCGCGCCTGACGGTGTGGCTGGATGAGAAGCTGCAGCCCGTGCGTCAGGAATCGAACACGCCTTTAGGCCGCATGACGCTGTATCGCACTCTGCGTCCCTTGGCCCAGAAGGAAGGCGCCGCGCCTGAGTTGATGGCTGACTTCGGTCTCAATTCGCGCATCCGTCTGGATCGCGCTATCGCAAATCCTTTCGAGGCCCGCGAAATTGTTTACCGCATCACCGTCAAGGATGATGATGATCCGACAACGACGTTCGCGCACGACAAGCGGCAGACGGTCGAGAATATCCACGGTAACAGGTTCGATCTGCGCGTGCGTGCGATCCGCGAACCGGCCGCGGTCGAAGCATCCGGCAAGGTTGAGGAAGAATTTCTCAAAAGTAGCTACTTCCTTGACTGTGGCAACGAGAAAGTGCGCGAACAGGCAGCCCAAATCGTCGGCGAGGAGACCGATGCGTGGCGCAAGGCACAACGCATCGAGAAGTGGGTTCATGAACATATGAAGGGGAATACCGAGGTCAATTTCGCGCCAGCCAGCCAGGTGTTGCGTGATTTGCAGGGCGATTGCCGCCAGCACGCCATGCTAACGGCGGCCCTGTGCCGCGCCGCTCACATCCCCGCGCGCACGGCAGTCGGCTTGGTGTACGACAACGATCGCAAACTCGGCCCGGGGCTGGCCTTCCACATGTGGACCGAAGTATGGATCAAAGGGCAATGGTTGATGCTTGATGCGGTGCTCGGCCACGGCCACGTCGGCGCTGCTCATCTCAAAATTGCCGACCACAGCTGGCAGGACATCCAAACATTGGCGCCGTTGTTGCCCGTCACGCGCGTCACCGGCAAGGTGCGCATCGAAGTGGTCGAGGTGAAGTAAAGGTTAGCAAAACACGAAACGAATGGAGCCGCGGACCGGGCTTGGCGCCGGAGGATTGGGAAACAGCGGGAACTCGACTATCCACTTGTCAATCTGCCGGCCCGTCCGTCAACCTGCTATAGTAATCTTTGATCTATCGCCGATTCCGTCACAAGGAGTCGATAGCCCAAAGCGAGAGCGAGGTCCGCGATGTCTCTTGCCAAACGTCCAGTCCTGGATGGAACGATGCTTCGGCAACGCCTGGCCACTCTGCGACGGCGTTTGCGTTTCGTGGCGACCGTGCGCGGCAGCGGTCTGTTGCTCACGGTACTCTTGGCCACAGGCGTCGTCGCTGGAGTGCTCGATTGGCGCTGGCACCTGCCGGCCCTCGTCCGCGCTGTCGTTCTTGTCGGCACATTGGTCGGCGGCGTGATTGTTGCCTATCGCTATCTCTTTCGTCCCTTGAGCGCTCCCAGTGACGACCTCAGTCTGGCCTTGCGCGTCGAAGAAGAATATCCGTTGCTCAACGATGCCCTGGCCAGTACGGTGCAGTTTCTGGAGCGCGGGATGCAAGCGCGATCTTCCTCGGCTGTCCTGGAGCGGGAGGCGGTCCAGCGCGCCCTGCGGCGGGCTTCCGGCTGCGATTTCGGCAAGGTCGTCAACAAGCGCGGCATGGTCTGGGCCGGCGTTTCCGGCAGCGTCTTCACGGTGCTGACCGCGATGCTGATCCTGCTTTCACCCACCTTGGCCACGACGGCGTTTCTGCGCCTGGCTCATCCGTTCGGCGGCATCGAGTGGCCCAAAAAAACGCTATTGGAGATCGAAGAACCGCGCTCGCGCATCGGCCGCAATGAAGCATTCGAGGTGCGTGGCCTCGTCCGCGGCGTCATTCCGTCGCAGGCCGTCGTCTTCTTCCGTTTCGAGGGTTTTCCCAATCTCGAACATCATTGCGACATTAAAACAGATGATTCGGGCATCGGCCATCTGCACACGAGTCTGCCGGCCGGCCGCGTCGAGCGCAGCTTCCGTTTCCAGGTCAAGGCCAACGATGCGCTCAGTCCGGAGTATTTTGTCGAAGTGCTGCCGCCGCCGTCTCTGGCGGCGCTGGATGGCAAACCCTCGCCGCTGGTACAACTGGTCTATCCCGCCTACACGGGCCTGCCCTCGCCGGAAATGCTGTCGCCGGGCACGGGCAACATCGATGCCGTGGTCGGCACCGCGGTCCATCTCCGTGCCCGTACGGATCGCCCGCTCCGCCGCGCCTGGATCGAATACCAACCGGAAGAGCCGAGCGCCGTACTGGGTGATCTGCTGGCGCTGTTTAGGGGGGGGCAGCCGTGGTGGGAACCGGTGCCTGCCCAACTCGGCGACGATCGCTACACCTTCACCATTGATTTCATGCCTACTATCAACGGCATGTACGTCCTGCATTTCGAGGATGAGACCGGCCTGCGCAACCGCCGGCTCTACGAGCTGCGCCTGCACCCCGATCCCGCACCGGCGGTTCATCTCGAGCGCCCCTCTCCTTCGCACGACATTCTCAATGTGCTGCCAACGGCGGAATTGCCGCTGGAAGTACATGTTGACGATCCGCAATATGCCATACGTTCGGTTTATCTCGAATATCGTGCCGGACGTGAAGAACAGCCGCAGCGTTTATATCTGTACGACCCTGCGGCCGGCCCTGCACTGCTGTTGGCGCCGTGGACTGGGTCAGCTATCCTCGCCGCGCCGCCCCTGACGATGAAGCCCCAACGCCTGGATTTTCAACAAAAGTTATCCTTGAAGTCAATATATCATGCAGACGGCAGTAGCTTGAAGGAAGACGATGTTCTTTTGCTCCGCGCCTGTGCCGATGACTACGATGACGTGAACCCCAACAAAGAACAGGGACACAGCCCAGAAATCGAGATCCGCATTATCAGCCGCAACGCCCTGGAGATCGTTCACAACCAGGAGCAGGCCAACATCCAGCAGGAATTGCTGCGGTTGCGCGAGAAGCAGCGCGAGGCGCTGCAAAAAGTCATGGAGACCGAAAACCGTCTGAAAAAAGGCGAAAAACTCAACAGCGACGATCAAGAAAAGCTACTGCAAGCCGAGAAGATGCAGCAGGAGATCCGCGAGCGCATCGGCACCGAGAAAGAAGGGCTGCGTTCGGATGTCCAACGCATTCTCAATTCACTCAAGCAAAATGACATGGAGAAGACAGCGGCCCAGGAGCGCATGAAAGACGTGGCCCGGGAGTTGGGACGGCTGGCCGAGAACGAATTGCAGCAGATCGAGCCGCGTTTGACCAATGCTCGGCAGCTTGCCGAGTTGTTGGAAGAAAAGGCCCGCGAAGAACGCCGAGCGGCCCTTGAGGGGCGAGCAAAGGAAGCAGAGCAAGAAGCGCAAACAGCCAAGAAATCGGCCGAAGATCGGGACCGCGAAGCAGACGAGGCCGAGAAGAAGGCCAGACAGAGCGACAGCGAGGCCGATAAGATTCGCCAACGCCAAGAGGCCAAACGCCAGCGCGAAAGGGCCGAAGAGCTGCGTCGGCGGGCAAGCGAGTTGCACCAGCAAGCCGAACGCGATCGTCAAGATGCCAAGCAGGAACCGGACCCGGCCCTGCCGCGCAAAGTGCTGGCCGAGGCGCGCAAACAGCAAGAGGAAGTCGAAAAGACACTCAACGATCTGCTCACACGCCGCCTGGAGCCGTGGACCAGCTCGCATGAAATCAAGGGCGAGGCCAATCGGCTGCTCGAAGAACAGAAACGCTTGCAAAGCGAGGTGGAGAAACTGGCAAGGGAGAACATGGCCGGCAAATCGCCCGAAGAGTTGACCTCGGCCCAGAAGACAGCATTGGACAATCTCAAGGATGTGCAACAAAAATTGGAAGAACGTACTCGGCAATTGCTGGAAAAGATGGAGCGTGTCGCCGGCCAGCGCGAACAGAAGGATCCAGAGACAGCTCGTGAATTGCGCGATGCCTTCAAGGAAGCCCAGCAAGACAACATCGCCGAGAAGATGCGCGAAGCACGCGAGGACATCAGGCAGAACCGACTGAACGAGGCCCAGGGAAAACAGCAAGACAGTGTGCGCGACCTGACGAAATTGGTCAAGAACCTGGAAGACCGCCGTGAGGCCGAACTGGATCGCTTGGCCAAAAAACTACGCGAAAAAGAAAAAGAGTTGGACGATCTGGTTAAGGAACAAGAAGAGCTGCGGAAAAAAGTCCAGCAAGCCGGCAAGATCGGCGATAAAACCCAGCGCGAGGAAGAGCTAAAACGCCTGGCCCGCCGACAGAAGGAGTTGCGCGAAAAAACAGAGAAAATGGTGGAGGAATTGACACGGCTGCGGGCACCGCGGGCCGGCGCGGCACTGAGCCGGGCCGGCGAGCAGATGGATGGGGCCGGACAGCAGATGAACGGCGGACAGGAGGGCGAAAACGAACAAGAGGAGACACTCGAACGGCTGCACGAAGCTCAGCGCGAATTGCAACGCGCCCGCAAAGAAGCCGAGGACGAACTGATCCGCGAGCAGATTATCCGCCTGGCCGATCTCATTCGTCCGTTGAAGGAACGTCAGGAAGCCCTCAGCGCCGAAACGATGCGCTTTCAGGAAAACGTCCAGCGCAGAGGCGAATGGGTACGTGCCCTCCAAGGCGACTTTCTGCACAAACGAGATGCACAGAAAGGTCTGGGAGAAGAAACTGTCGAGTTGGCAGAGAAGCGGCTGAGTAAGGCCCCCGTGTTCGCCCGAATGATGCGCCGCGCCAGTGAAGCCATGATGGCAGCGAGCGAACGCATGGGTACGGTCGCCAAGGAGAAGGTTAATCCGAAGGAATTACCCGATGCCGAGGTCGCACGGCTGCAACAACTGGCACAGCGACGCTTGACGCAGGTGGTCGCTGCCTTGAAAGAAACCGCCGAGAAGATGGAGCAAGCCCGGGACGGTGCAGGCGACGGAACCGACGAAGGAGGCGAAGGCTCGGCCCAGGCCGGTCCGTCCAACGACGGTATTCCACCACTGGCCCAGTTCAAATTGCTCCGCGATTTGCAGAAAGACATCAATGAGCGAACCGAGACGTTCCAAAAACAGCATCCCGACCGGAAAGAGCTTTCGGAGAAAGATCGGGCCGTGCTAGAATCAATTCGTAAGGACCAACGGGACGTGGCCGAATTGATCGAGGAGATGAACCGCCCCGCCAACGAGGACAAATGACAAGGTGAGAGGAAGAGGAGATACACCATGAAGCGGATGCCGACTAGCCGTTGGATGACGCAGTGCTTGGCTTTGGCAATCACCTTATCCCCTTGTTGCCTTGTTACCTTGTCATTTGTCCTGGCCGATCAGGTTCTGGCTCCGGATCCGCCTGCGAAGGAGGAGCCGCCCGTGCGCCTCAAGAAAAAGAAACCGCGCGGCGAGGAGAGGCCGATGATCGAGCCAGATAAGCCGGAGGAGAAGAAAAAGGATGAGATGAAAGAGGACAAGAAAGCCGAGCCGCGCGAGGCCGAGCCGGTGACACCGCAGGAAGAAGAAAAAGAAGTCCTCCAACGCGTCGTGCAGAACGTCCACCGCGTGGACGAACGATTGGCGAAGAACGACCTGGGTGAAGCCACGCAGCAGACCCAGCGCGACATTTTGAAAGATCTCGAATCACTCATCAAGCGAAATGAGGAGCCGCCGCCTCCGCCCTCCGGAGACGGGCAACAGGACCAGAACAACGGTGGCGGAGGCGGCGGCGCGAAGTCGAGCAAGAAAGCCGGCGCTGGCGCGAGGTCCCGTATGCAGCAGCAGCAGCGCGGCAGCGGTAAAGCGAATAGCGAACGACGCGCCGGTAAAGACGGCAAGGGCGGCGAGCAGCCAGGCGGCAGAAACGGCACAAATGGTAACGGCGGTCGAGGCGGCGACCAAGACGACCACGCGCGCAAGAATGCTGATCTCGACAAACACGGCGTCTGGGGACACTTGCCGCAATCGCTTCGTGCTCAGATGGACGCCTACTCCAATCCTCATCCGTTCATGCCCAAGTATGATGATTTAATTAAGCGTTATTATCGTACCATCTCCGAACAGGGTCGACGCAAAGGAGAATGATAAAACAACTAACCACACAGTCCTAGAAGACACTGAGAAAGACACACAAAAGAGATATCCAAGAGAAAACAAGGGGACAAATCAGCATTCTCGGGGACTTTGTGGTTAGCTTTTCTTGCAAGGGGGAGAGAAGCATGGGGACACGCCGTCAATTTCTCGCGCAAGGCGGGCTGGCTCTTTTGGGCACGGCCGGGACCTGTTTGGCCCTGCCCGGTGACGAGCCGGACGGTGACGACAGCCGCGAAGCTGTCCCGGACGGCTCGGCCTCCAAGGGCATGATTACCCCCAAGACGGAAGAGGCCATCGACCGCGGATTAGCCTATTTGCAACTGCACGCCGGCCGCGACGGCAGCTTCGGCACTGGACAGTACACGGGCAACACCGCCGTTACCAGCTTGGCGGCGATGGCCTTCATGGCTCACGGTGACATGCCTAACCGCGGGCCTTATGGACGAATCATCAGCAACGCCCTTCAGTTCGTGCTCCGCCAGGAAAACCGCGACGGCCTCCATCCGGGGTTTCTGCACAATCCTAGCTTCCCCTCGCATGGCCCCATGTATGGCCACGGCTTCGCCACGCTGTTTTTGGCCGAGGCAACTGGGATGGTCCATGATAAAGAACTGCGCAGCCAGCTCGATAAAAAACTGCACGCCGCCGTCAAATTGATCCTTGACAGCCAGAACCCCGAAGGCGGTTGGCGCTACATGCCCGGCAGCCGCGAGGCCGACATCTCCGTGACCATTTGCCAGATCATGGCCCTGCGCGCCGCCCGCAACGCCGGTATCTATGTGCCGAAAAACAAGGTCGATAAATGCGTCGAGTACGTCAAAGGCTGCCAGGACCGAAGACAAGGCTATTTCCGTTACATGAAACAAAGCGGAGGAGGCGGCGGCGCCCAAAGCTTTGCCCGTACTGCCGCTGGCGTCTGCGCCCTGTACAGCGCCGGCATCTACAAAGGCCCTGAGGTCGAAATGGGCCTGGAATTTCTGCGGCGCTCGCGGCCGATGCTTCTCGGCTTCGGCGGCCGGCCCGACATGCATTATTTCTACGGCCACTACTACGCCGTACAAGCCATGTGGACCGCGGGCGGCCGCTACTGGTCCGAGTGGTATCCCGCCATCCGTGATGAACTAATCGGCCGGCAAGCGCTGGACGGCTCATGGATAGACCAGATTTGCAGCCACTACGCCACGGCAATGGCCTGCATCATTTTGCAAGTGCCGAATAATTATTTGCCCATCTTGCAGAAATAAGCGTACCGGCCGGGAGCAGAGCCTCCATCAACGGGGAAATGGCAACTCACGTTTGATGTGCCTGACGATGATGTTCGTCGATACGATCGGAGGGGATGTGCCAGCCGCAATCATCGCAGCTGGGCGCCTTGTCATAGCAGCCATCGCAGAAGAGCGGGCCGCCCAGGAAGAATTGCTCTAACCGTGCCCGCGTCTCGCCGTCCAGTTCGCCGGGATCGAGCGGCACATGCATTTCGTGGCCGCACCCTTCACAATTGCGAGAGCTGAAGCGCGTCAACAGCGGAGCATAATGGTCGTGGACGCCGCGCGGCACAACGCCTTTGCCGTGACACAAAGGACAGGCTACACCGAGTTGGGCCGCGATGGCCCTGCGGATAAAATCGCTCTTATTGGGTAGTTTATTCAGCAATTCGGCCAATTCGCTTTCGACTTTGAAAGCGACAACCGCAGTCTTGTGCGACTTGCGTTCCGGCTTGGCGGACTTGCGGGACATGGACGGCTCCTCTGCGGACCAATCGTCTTTATCCTACGAGAGAACGGGCCGCTTATCTACCCTTCTTCCGTTCTGTGTCGCTGAGGATGCCATAAAAGACGACATCGAGAATATCGTCCACTTGCTTCTCAACGCAGGGACGCTCGCCGAGAAAATAATTGGTGAACATGGTGCCATAGAGTAACTTGCCCACAACGTCGGTAATGCGCTCGACGGACATGTTGCGGATGCGGCCAGCTTCGATCAGCGAGCGATACAACTCTTGCCAGCGTTTGATATTAGTCTCGCGGTGAACAAAGTAAGTCGGCTTCTTGCGGTCCTTGAATTGCGCGCGTTCTTGAATTAATAGCTCAACATATTCGGGATGCTCGGCGAAGAAACTCAAAAAGGCACGGATACCGACGCTGATGCGCTCGAACGGATCGTCGATGCCCTGAATGCGTTCATCGATACTTTGGCGCATCAGCCGCATGACGCGGTCGGCGGCGGCCAGGAAAAGTGCGCGCTTGCTGGGAAAATAGCGATAGATGGTGCCCTTGCCGACTTGCAACTTCTCGGCCAAAAGCTGGGTGTCCGTATCACTGTAACCGTATTCCGCGAACAGCTGCATGGCCGTCTCAAGGATCTGTTCTTCGCGCTGGGCCCGTCGTTGGGCACTTAGGGAGCGTCGATGATCGCTCCTGGCGGTCTGAGTCATAACCTCCCGCTCCTTCGCTGGTCAGACGGATTGGAGTTTCCTATGTTAAGACAAAAGAATGGAACTGACTGGTCAGTCCTTTATCGTTTTTAACCTCCTCCGCGTATGCTGTCAAGGCGGAAAATGGGGGTGCCCCTCTGGATATTGGCGTGCGGGGTTGCGCCAGTTGCCGAGTAGATTTTTCCACTCCTTCTCCCTTGTGGGGGGGAAGGAAAAGACTGCTGGCACGTAAGCCCTCCTCCACCCCCAAATCGAGAGGGATACCCGACAAATGGTCCCGAGAGTTCTTGAATCCTTGACCTTCATAGCAAATTCTTCTGTTTGCGCAGCAGCCATTCCGTCGTCAGCAATCCCAGAGCCAGCAGGAACAGAGCCAAGTGGTTCCACACAACATACGGCGGACCTGGTGCGTTGACCGTGACGCGTGTGCCGGTCGGCAGGTCGTCGAGCAGGTTATCGGCGTCGGCAAGGGTGTAGAAACGGCCCTGCGATTCCTCGGCGGCGCGTTCCATGTCGGTCTGGTTCATACGCAGACGTTCCATCTCGCCGGGCGGGCGCACTACCTTGCACTCGGCGCGTGGCTTGGGCGTGGCCGATGGCGAGGCCAGCCAGAATTTATACTCCCCTTCCGGCGTCTGCGTCAGCACTGTCTCGTAGGTCGCCCGGCTGCCCTCCGCCTTTGGCAACTGCACGGTGCGTACTTCGGAATCGCCAGGCTTGGCGGGATTGCGGCGTTCTACGGTTACCTTGACCTCCACATCCGGCGGCGGCGGCGGAGCATCGTCGGGGAAACGCACCGTCATTTTGATCGGCTCGCCGCGGCGATACGAAGTTTGGCGGTCCAGTCGCAATTCGATGCGGCCCAGACGCGTCCGCGCCAGGTAGCGCACCGTCTCGATCCAGAAGCGATTGAAATAGGCCTGGTCTTCGCGCCAGTTCCAGCGCCATGTTTCGCAGAAGCCCAGGAACATACTGCGGCCGGCGCCGGCGAACTGCTGTACTACCAGCGGTAGACCGTCGGCACTGCCCTTCATGCCGCTCCCCTTTTTCGGCAGTACGGCCAGCACCTCGGCGGCGCGCTTGATCCGGTAGCCGTCGGCGTGCCAGTACATCTCGCGCAGGCGATTCCAGATGACCTCGTTCTCATGCTCAGCGCCGGGACTGAATTGGAAAATCGGATGTGTCCGGCCCATCGGCGTCAATAGCGGACGAAACGGCTCCTCTATGTCCGCATCGTCGGGCGCCTTGTCCGTGGTCACGTCGATGGGCAATACATCCTTCAAGGGCGAGTCTTTGTAGGCGCCCGGCGCGTAGCGCTCGCCGGCAATCATCAGCAAACCGCCGCCGCGCTCACGCACAAAATCGGCCAGATCTTTGAGATGCTCCGTCATCTTTGGATCGACTTCCGAGTGCGGATCAACATCGCCGAGAATGACCACGTCAAAACTGTTCAATTCCGTTTTGGTTGGAAACTCGGAAAGGGCACTGCGATCTTCCGAAGCGAATTGCGGGTCGGAATCCAAGAGCAGCACCTTCAAATCGATACTTTTGTTGCCCTTGATGCGATTACTTTCACGCTCCAGTAAGGTCTTCAAATAGTGATACTCCCAACGCCGGTAGCCCTCGACATAAAGGACTTTGATCTGTCGGCTCTCATGGACGAACACCGATCGTTGCAGGTGATTATTCTCGGTCGTCGCCTCATCTTCCTGACCGGGCACGTCGACGACGTAGAGTTTCTCACCCGGTTCGACCGGCTGGTGCGTGAGGATCACCTTGACAGTCTTATTCGTGCCATCGAAGTGGACAGTTTTCTTGTCGAGTATCTTGTTCGTGCTTTTTTCACGCAGCAGGACCGGCACGGAGAGGCGGTTATAGCCCTGGGCGGTGAGGTTGACCGTGAAGATGAGGCGGTCATTGACGTAGGCGCTATCGGGACCGGTCAGGTCGTGCAAAGAGAGATCCTGCACTTCCTGAGCATCGCCAATACCGACGAAGAACAACGGCACGCCCATCTGTTGAGCATATTTGGAAACCTTGACAAGATCCTCGCCCTCGGTCGTGACGCCATCGGTGAGCATGACGATGGCGGCTAGCGATGAACCGCGGAAATCGTTGAGCACCTGGCGCACGGCCGTCCCTAGTTGGCTGGAATCGTTGTGCGGCTCGGCCCGCAGATTGTGGATGGCTTCCAGGGCCGGTGGGACCTCTGCTCGCGTGGTTGCATCCTTGAGGCGATGGGCGCGACTGGAGCAGTGATAGACATGGACGCGGACTTTGCGGCGCATCAACAGGGCCGTCAGCCAGTCGGTATCGCCGCGGGTGACGAGCGCCTGGGCCAGCGACAGGCGTTGAGCGTCCGTCATGCCGTCGTGCTGGGCGAGGCGGTCGGCGATTTGCTTGATGCGTGTGTCCTTGTATGGATCGACCGTGGACATGCTTTGCGAATCATCGAAGAGGATCACGAGATCCGGCCAACTCTGGCGCTCGAACCAGACGCGATCCCGCGGTAACAGCACGGCAAGCATGAGGAACAACAATCCCAGGCGCAAGCCGATACGGAGGAAGCGCCCGCCAGTATCGCGGCGGCGCAGAGTTGGGCTGCCCTCGCGGGAGTAAATGGCGTAAGTCAGGACAAGAACGCCCAGAGCCAACAGGACCGCCAGCCAAGGATCGGCGCGGTTGTCCCAGAGATAGGGCTGATATTCCAAGCGCCAATGGCTACTTTCCCCGGGAGCCGGTGCTTCGATGCCGGTGACGCCTTCCAGGAAACGCCGCCCGGATTCCGGCAGAAAGGCGAGGAAATCGCCGGTGATCGCATCGTGAGCGAGGATGCCGGCAATGCCGAAGACGCAAGCCAAGAGCAGCCATGACGAGATGAGCAGGGTCCACCTGGCCTTGGTACGCGGCCGGAGCGATTCGGCATCTTCGAGCGGCGTCACTGCGGCACTGTAATGGCCGAAGTGCCAGGCCAACACGATCTCGGCCACCAGCAGAATGAGCACCAGGAGAAGCAGCCAACGAGCCACGAGATCGCCTAAGGGCATCAACACCCGTTCCGGCTCACCCTCGGTCGGCGGTGCATGCTTGACCTGGCCGAGATCGGTAACGATCTGTACATCCCATTCGGGATAGGTTTTCTGCAAATCTTCGCGCGTGGTGCGCGTCAGGTCGCTTTCGCTGAGCTGTTGCGCTTCATTGACGGCCGGCACATTAACGGCGAACAGATGCTGCTGCGGATGCTGGCCAATGCTGATGCTGTAGACGCCGCTGATATCGGTATCGGTCCAGCGCAGCACAGCGGCCTCATCCTGGCTCTCCAGGCGGACCGATTCACTGCGTCCGGCAGGCGTGCGAATGGTTGCCTCGGCACCGCTGGCCACGTTGGGCAAATACAGCTCGATCGGTTCGCCGACCTGCAAGACCTGCTCGCGCAAGCGGGCGGCTGAAGCGTAGTAGAGCAACTCCTGCATCAGCGGCGCGAAGCTCGGCGAGGTGGGCCAATTGTTCCAGTCGGCGTTGATGGTGGTGGTGAGGAGCACGACCCGGCCGCGCATTCGGCCGCCTCCCTGGTACCCACGCTCTCCTCCCTTGTCTCCTCCCAAAGCGGGCAGAGGAGGAGGAGCCGGTGGCCGCCAGTCCAGAAGGGCGGGACCGCCCGACAGCGGCGATGCTTTCGGCTGGCCCGGTATGGCGACTGGCACAAACGACAAAATGCGGCGTGGACTGGCATGGGGAGCCGGCTCTGTCTGAATAAACTGCCGGAAACGGGCGGCAAGCAGATACTCGCGCGCCGATTCGCTGCGGAACGGTTTGAGTGGATCTTCACGGTCGGCATCGGCATCCATCGCCAGTTGGAACTCGTAACCGCTGTTGGCCTTGGCATAATCAGTCAAGCGGGCCGGCAGCAGCCCTTTGCCATCGCGGTACAGCAAGTCGTTATACGAGGCGAGGTCCACATTGGGGCCAAGGCAGAAGACGACGCTGCCGCCGCGGCGGACATGATTTTCCAAACGGCGTACTTCGGCCAGACTGAAACGTGGCACATCGCACAGGAAGACGCAATCATAGGGCGTCAGGTCGCCCAACCCCTCATCGGCGAACTGCGACAGGGAGATGACTTTGGGCCGGGCTGCCACTGTGGGGGGAGCGGTCCCTTCGTCGTAGGGATTGAGAGCTACGCGCAGCCATTCGCTGGCGCGATCGAACGCCTCGATCGCCGGCTTGCCGTTGACGAGCAAGACTGGCACCGTGTTCTTGACCGTGACCACGGCGCGGCGCACATCATCCAGCGCCAGGTCATCGTTGGCCGCCTGCACCTCCAGGATGTAATCACCGGGAGCGGGGAACTTGTAGGTGAACGTGACTGGGGCCGCTTCGCCGCGCTTGATCTGCGGGATGGACTTTTCCTCTACTTCATGCAGCTCAAGGGCCCTGTCCGCTGCAGCAGCCTTGGTCTTGCCGACGTACAAGTGAACGTGGACATCGCTGCGTGTCTCGCCGTAATTGGTCAGTGTGGCGACGATCGGCGTCGTCCGGCCAGTAACCGCCATCGAGTCATCGAGGGCAAGGTTAGTCACGGCCACATTGTCGGCTCCCTCGCGGCCGACATCGACGAAGATAGTTTGTGCACGCTCCTTGATTTTTTGCAGCAGCGCTGAGAGGGCCGCCGGCTGGCGGGCGATCCAGGTAGACTGTTGCAAATCGGTGAGAAAATATACCTCACGGGCCGGATATTTGCCGGGCGAGGCACGTACCAGACTTTCGACAGTGTTGAGGGTAGCGGCAAGGTCGGCGTTGCCGTGCGTTAGATGCAAATTCTCGATCTCGGCAACGACTTTACGGGCATCCTCCGACGGCTCCGGCACGATACGCCGCGGCGGCGCGGCCATGAGGACGACGCTGAAACTATCTCCACCGCTCGATTCACGCACAATTTGAGCAGCCAAGGCGCGGGCGCGATCGAAGCAAGTTTCTGCTTCCTTTTTCAGCCCCATGCTGAAGGAACCATCGACGACGAGAATCTTATGAGCGCGCTGGCTGCCAGCGGCCAAGGCGTTGGCGCCCTCGGGGGCGAACCAGCGCCACACCGCCTCAGCCCAAGGCGTGATGCTAGCCATAGCCAGCACCAAAAGCAGGACCATCAAGCAGCGAACGGTCAGCAGAAGGATCTGCTCCAGCCGCATGCGCCGTGAGTTCTTTTTCTGCGCCGCCAACAAGAAGCGCATGGCCGCCCAGGTGACGACCTTGAAGCGGCGGCGGTTGAGCAGGTGGATGATAATGGGAATGGCAACAGCGCCGCTGGCCACGGCGGCGACCGTCAACGGTGCCTCGACGAAAGCAAACGGGAGCCAATTCACGAGTATCCTCTCCCAAGTTTCAAAGCCGGCGAACGGGAGTGTTAGGGCTAACGGACTTTTCCCTCCCCCTTATGAGGGAGGGTTCGGGTGGGGGGACACCCCTCCTTGGCTCCATTGCCTTTACACCCCTCAGCCCTCCCCCACAAGGAGGAAGGAGGTTTGGTCCGGTAGCGCTAAGACCGGCTCGCCAGTGGATCACGAATGATGACTGCTGCGGGCCAGGCGATGCGCCAGGTAACCTGACAGCACGATGCCCAGCTGCATGTCCGTGCGCAAGGTCACGTAATCGATGTTCTGCGCCAAACAGCCGCGCTGTAATTCCATCAAAAAATTCTCCATCTGCTCCAGATAGCCATCGCGCAGCGAACGCGGATCGGTCAGCATCTCTGGATACTGCTCCAGACCGCGAAACAGCGTCGCCTCCTGAAACGGGAATTCCAACTCAGCGCGATCGAGAACATGCATGACAATGACTTCGTGCCGCTTATGGCGTAGATGCTTCAAACCCTTGAGGACATCCGGCAAATCGTCGAAGAAATCGCTGAACACCACGATGATGCCACGGCGCGGGATGCGTTCGGCCAGGTCGTGAAAGATCGGCGCCAGGCTGGTGCGTTCACGTCCGGCCCCTTTGTTGAGGCAGGCGATCATCTGCTTGAGGAGCGCCGGCTGGCTGGCCGGCTTGAGCAGCTGACGCACCTGGTTATCGTAGGTTACCAGCCCGGCGGCATCTTGTTGATGCAGGATCAGATAAGCCAGCGCCGCCGCACCCATGCAGGCATAATCATATTTGCTGACGAGCGGCTTACTGTCGTCGCCGAGGGGGCCGGAACCGTATTGCATCGACTCGCTGGCATCCACCAATAACCAACAAGCCAGGTTCGTCTCTTCCTCGTACTGTTTGAGATAAAAACGTCCAGTGCGGCTGTAGACTTTCCAGTCGAGGTGCTTCAAATCGTCGCCGGGCACGTACTCGCGGTGCTGGGCAAACTCGACGGAGAAACCGTGATACGGACTTTTGTGCATGCCGGACAAATAGCCCTCGACGATCAGCCGTGCCTGCATCTCCAGATTGCGGACTTTTGCCAGCGCAATGGGATCGAGATATTGGTGGGTGTCTTGCATGAGCATTCCCTGGTACGAGCACGACAACGAAAGAGCCTCTTCGGTATTCAAGCGCCGGTCAGCCGTTTATGGAGACCAGCCTCCGCGTAGGTCTCCTCGGAGTTCACAGGAATGACCAGATCGGTCCGCAGTCCCAGAGACAGCGTGGGAAGCGGCCGACCCAGTGCCAGAGGCGAGCGCCAGACATCGATGGCATCCTTTTGGCCGCGTTGATCGACAAGGACCTCGCGTATGACCTTAGAGCGCCTTGCAAGTAGGTGTAGCGGCTATAGGTCTTCCTCCCTCCCCCCTTATGGGAGAGAGTGGGGGGTGGAGGGGAAGTGCAAATGAGCCACGGAGTTCTGCCTCCTACCCTCACCTTCCCCCACCAGGGGGGAGAGAAAGATCTGCTCGTCCTTAGAACCATTCATTCCCTCCCGTGTCTCCCCTTTGTTGAGCGATACCGGCTCCCTAAATCTCTGCCTGTCCCGCCCCGATGGCAGCTTGCTCATTCGGATCGCGCGGGATGCGCTCGATAAGCCGGCGAACGATGTCGTCCGGTTTGATGCCTTCGGCCTCGGCGTTGAAGTTGGTGATGATGCGATGGCGCAACACAGGGGCGGCGACGGCGCGCACGTCTTCGCAAGAGACGTAATAGCGGCCGTGCAGCACGGCGCGGGCCTTGGCGGCAAGGATGAGGAATTGCGTCGCGCGCGGGCCGGCGCCCCAGGTGACGTAATCGCGGATGAAATCGGGCACATCGATTTCACTTGCCTTTGCTCGGGGGGCGGATGCTCCCCGCTCAGCGGTTATCTTGTCGGCAGCGACGCGGCTGCCTTTGCGCGTCAGGCGCGTGAATTTCATGGCATAGCGGATCACATACGGCGCCACCGGCACCTTACGCACGATGTCCTGCATCTCCAGAATGTCTGTCGCCGACAGCACACGCTCGATCTGCGGCACGTGCGTTGTCGTCGTCTGTTCGACGATGCGGAATTCTTCCTCTTCGTCAGGATAATCGACGAGGATGTTAAACATGAAGCGATCTTGCTGCGCTTCGGGCAGCGGATAGGTGCCTTCTTGTTCGATGGGATTTTGCGTAGCCAGGACGAAGAATGGATCAGGCAGCTTGTGGCGCGTGCCGCCAACGGTGACCTGGCGCTCTTGCATAGCTTCGAGCAGAGCCGCTTGCGTTTTCGGCGGCGTGCGGTTGATTTCATCGGCGAGGATGACGTTAGCGAACAACGGGCCATGCAGGAACTTGAACAGGCGCTGGCCGGTCGTCTTGTCCTCCTGCAAAACCTCGGTGCCCGTGATGTCCGACGGCATAAGGTCCGGCGTGAACTGGATGCGGCTGAAGCTCAGACTGAGAGAATCGGCCAGTGTACGGATCATGAGCGTTTTGGCCAAGCCGGGCACGCCGACGAGTAAACAGTGGCCGCGCGCGAAGATAGCGATGAGCAGTTCTTCGAGGACTTTCTCTTGGCCGACGATGGCCTTGCTCAACTCCTTGCGGATGCGGCGATAGCCGCTGTTGAGCCGTTCGATGGCGGAGAGATCGCCTTCGATACGCGGCCAGGCTTCGGCCGGGGCCGCTTCGATTTCCGGCAGCTCTTCCTCAGGGAGAAGCTCGGCGGCCGGGCCAGTTGGCTCATCGCCAGACAACCAGGTGCCGCAGCCGCACAGCCGGCGCCCGCCGGCCGGCACCTGGACAATCAGACCACAAGTCTTGCAACGAATGTTCATTTGCCTGCTCTTTTTGGGTCAACACCTTTCGGCATCACGGAATTCTGGTCGAACCCGTGTCCCCCGGGTGTAGCAACGCATGTTTGGCTGCTTAACGCCTTTTGGTATCACGGAATTCGGCACTGCTGTTTAAGCCCCAAGCCTCACCGCCAAGGGCGACAAATGGCCACGCCGCATCCAGACGAATCACAGGACCGTCTTCGCTCGCCAACAAGGAAGACACACGCAGCATCCACGTGTGCTCGCCTTCTTCTGGAAGCCTTCGTTTTGCCAGCGCCGTCCGTATGGGTGATTCGATCCGATAATTCAAACGCTGTACCAATTGGCCCGTCTTTGGATCGTAACAAGACAACGGGAAGACGGCTTCGGGGGCGAGTAACGGGCCTAAATCCCATTGTACCGTTCCTAAAAGAGAACGAAACCGGAATTGTGTCTCGGAATCGAATGTTTTCGGCCAGACAGCCAGATAATCTCCCACGCGCCGCACCTGTCCGTTAGCGATCGGCAGCGGCCGCCGCCACAGGACGTTGCCGTCCGCCAGAGAGCGAGCGACCAATAAGCGATCTTCAATGGTGTAAACCGCCTCAGCATCGAAGTCCCAGGCGCCCCGATCCAGTGTCTTGGCTGCCAAGAGCTGCGGCCGAGGCCAAACCGCTTTGCCACTGACGCGATCAAGACGCTGCAAGAAATACCCGATATTCGCTGGCTGCACGCACAAAAGCAAATGGCCGCGTCCTTGCACCGAAGGCAGCTCGCCGCTGCGCGTGGTGACACCGGGCGGTCGGTGCGTCCACAGGCATTGTCCCGTTCGGGCATCGAGCAGTATCACCTGCCGATGGTCCGGTATCACACACAGAACACGTTCGTCCAGCGCCACGGGAGGCCGTTGCCAGAGATCGCGGTGGTCGGCAGCTTCGTGGATTTGTCGTCCGGTCGCCGCATCAAGGAGCCAGCGTCGGCCAGATGTTTGAATGAGGACGGTCTCAGCGCCAGCGTGATAGCACGGCGCGAAACAGCCCTGCGGAAAGGGCAGATGCAATCGAGCGTCCGGCGCCCAGCGGTCCCACAGCACGGTGCCAGTCTCGGCATTCAGGGCGAACAGTCGTCGCTGATCTTGCAGGAAAAACAAGCGTCCGGCGGCGAGCCGAAAATCGGCCAGCGGTTCCGGCGGCTGCGGATCAAGGACCACGCGCACTTCGTCGCAAGGAGCGCGCGGATAGCGCCCGGTCACGGGAGCAGGGAAGGACCAGAGCAGCCGGCCGTTCTCGCGATGCAGGCAAGCCACGCCTTCCGCGCCAGCGGCGAGGATCAGGCCCGCATGACAGCCTGCCCAGCGGGGCACAAACGACAAACACTGCGTCCAGCGAATTGCTCCGGTGCAAGTGAGGCGACAATTCAAGCGTCCATCTGGCAAGCCAGTCAACAGCAACTCCGGGTCGCACTCCTGCCAGCCAGCCAGGATCCGCTCACCGCGGTCCAGCCGCACGTGCCAGGTGCGGAACAACGGCAGAGAAGGTATTTCGGTAGAACCAGCGCCGCGCCAGTCGGTAGAATTGGTGTTGCACCGGTTGAGGGCAACAGGTCGTCCTTGGCGATCCATCACCGGAACGGTGCGCAAACTCTCCTCTGCGCGGATGGATTCCCAAATCCGATTGGCACGATCCGTTTGCCTGGCATCCTGCCAGATCTGAGCTGCACGCAGCAGAGCATGGAGCCGGTAGCGCGGCGGCAGAGGAATGGCAGCCGCCTGTGCAAGGGTGCTCTGGGCGTCTTGCCAGCGCTTTTCTTCAGCGGCGTGCTGGGCCATCCGCAGCAGCACATTTTGCTTCACAATAAGCGACTCCTCAAGTAGCTTTTTTACCTTAGCCGTCTTCGCTTGGCGGCGCAAGAGTCCCTCGAGGCGGCGGAGCGTTTGCAAGGCCTCCTCTTCGTGTGAGGCATCGGCCTGAGCACGGGCCAGTTGCAGCAGGGCGGTTGTCGAGCGCGGATGGCGCTGACTCTCGCCCTTATGTTCTTCCAGAAGCAACCGCGGCGGCACGAAAACGAAGAGCGTTTGCTGATCGGCCACAGCGAGTACGCCGTTGGCATAGGCGAGATTGCCGGCCGGCAAACGGTGCAGTCTGACCGGATCATCGGCGGGCCGACCGTCGCTCTGGCGGAGAGCATAAACCACGCCTTCCATCCAGGGTGAGCCAGGATCGCGTACCTGTGTGGTCGGGAATAGTACCAGGTCACCAATCAAAAGCCCTCGGCCGGCCGGCGTCAACTCGCCGGTGTCCGGGACAGACCAGACGGGATTACCGTTGTCCGCCCGCACCGCCCGTAGTCCCGTGGGCGTGGTGAAAATTAGTCGTCCCTGGCCGACGCCCAAGAGATGCACGACCCGTAGCGGCTCCAGTTCCCAGAGTATGCGCCCCGTGGCCGGATCGAGACAGAGCAGCGTGTCGGAGTCTGCCGGCGCCACATACAGTCGGCCCCCGGCGAACAGCACCGGCGCCAGGTCGCGCAGCTCCGGTCCGTGCGTATCGGACGTTCGTCGGGGATAGCGGATGGCCCAGTTCCTTCGGCCGGTCAGGGCATCGACGGCGACGACCGCCCCGTTGTGCGTACAGTAGACGATCTGCGTCCCGGCCAAGGTCAAGCGATGATGGCGATAGCGCGGCTGACCGATTGGGATATCGCTGATTTCGCACACGTCGCAGCGCCAACGCAAGGGCGGCTCGCTGGCATCCTCGGCAGGGTAACAATCGATGGCAGTGAGGCAGCGATTGCCGTGGTAGCGTGTGGAGGCAATCCAGATCAGTCCATCGGCGACGACGGGAGCGCCTTCAAAAAGGGAATGATCATGGGCGATGCCGCGGACGCGCCAACGAAAATGCTCACCCTTATCATCTGGCCGAAGACGCAAACAGGCCAGGAAAGTCTCGTTATCGCGGTGCGGCGACGGTGCTTCAGCGCCGATATTCTGTGCCCCCAGACGGACGTAGACATGATCGCCGTCGACAGTCAGGGCGTAGCGCAAGTCCGGCGGCGCGGGAAGGTGCAAGTTCGGCTGCACACCGCCGTTGGTGCGGGCAACATCGTACCATTCCTCGCTCTGCCCATTGCGAAGATCGAATGCTGTCACGTAACGCGCATCGGCCACCAAGATCCGATGGCCGACAAGAACAGGATAGAAAGCAAGCGTCCGTGCCTGAGCCGCGTTGACGGCCGGCGCCGCCTCGTTCTCCCCTCCCGTTCCGGGGGGCGAGAAGGGAGGGACCTGACGATTGCGCTGCTCCAGGCTGAAGCTCCAGGTCGGCCCTTCACGGCACAATGCGCTAAGACGATCCAAGATGTCCTCAGAATGCGAATCGCCCATCGCCCCTTCACGGTCACGGCTCCGTTTCGTACTCCGCATTTCTGCAGCCAGTGCCCGAAGCAGATCAACATAGCGTCCCTTGCGTCCTGCCAACGTCCCCTCGGCCTGAGCGTGAGTCTGTCGATAAACCTCCAGCGCTGTCATCCATTCGCTATCCTCACCTTGAAACAATCGGGCCAACAATTGCTTGGCTTGCACGCGGGCCGGATCAAGGCGGAGATCGGGATAGACAAGGGACAGATCACTTTGCTGGCGCTGCGGGCTGGCGGGGGAGCGGGCATCAGGCAGCGGCGCGAGAAGCCGCCACCATTCCTCGGCTTCCTCAAAACGTCCGCGCTCGAAGGCGAGATCGCCAAGTAGATCGATCGCCTTCTCGGCGGCGCGGGTGCAGAAAGCGTCCTCAACGAGTTTGCGGAGCTGGGAAACATCGCGCTCGGCCTGGGCTTGTTGGAGCTTCTTGTGTGCCTGGCTTTCGTAGCGCTGGCGATACAGACGCAGAGCATCAGCAGGCAAGGAAGCAAGTTGGATCTGGCAAAGCCGGCCGGCCCGAACACTATGATTGGGCGAGATCGCCACGAGGTCGTTGCCGGCGCTGTTCAGGATCGATTGCAACTCCTCGATGGCCTCGGACCATTTGCGCTCGTCTAGACGTTTACGCGCCTCGGCCAGCCGAAGAGCAGCAGCACGGCTTTCGCCGCTGAATATGATAGATTGCCTGTCCGCGCCGCGCACCGGCACGGTAAGAATGAGCAGCAGGATAGAAACCAGACAGCGCAGAACACAACGATAGATCATGCGCTGATTATACCAGTCCTCTATTCGTCTACCAGCATGACGAGAATCCGGTAGAATTAAACGAGCCAGAAGTGTTAGCCACAGACAATTCACCGCTAACACTTCCGGCTCGTTCGATTGGACAGTGCCAGGATGAGGGGCGAGGCACAGATGGCTGATAATCCACAAGGCGAAGCAATCAAAAGTTACACGTGGCGGACGGTTTGCCGAGTTGGCGAGTTGGCCGACGGCGAGGGCAAGACCGTCACGGTGAACGGACGACTCATCGCTATCTTTCACGTGCAAGGACAGTATCACGCCATCGACGACACCTGCCCTCACATGGGTGCCTCGCTCAGCGGCGGCTATGTCGAGGAAGGTACGGTAACGTGTCCCTGGCATGCCTGGCGTTTCCGCTTATGCGATGGCGTTTGGGCCGACAATCCGCGCATCAAGATCGGTTCCTACGCCGTGCGCGTTGAGGGTGAGGCGGTACAGGTTCGCATCGAGGAAGTGCCGGCCCACAAACCGTGAGGGGCAAACAGATGAAACGAGCGCGCTGGCTGTGCGGCCTTGTGGCCCTGGCGGGCGGTCTGGCGGCGACGAGCCTGTCTGCCCAGGTCCGCCGCGCCCCGGAGCGGCTGCCGGCGCCGGCGCCCGAGGCCAAGTTCACGCCCCGGTTCGAGGCGTTGGCCGAGACCAAGCTGCTCATGGAGGGACTGGCCCAGCCCAATTATCGCGCCGTGGAAAAGCACTTGCAAGGCAAAGGTCCGCCCGATGTCGATACCTGGATGTTCGCCCGCGGGCAAGCGTTGTTGATCGCTGAGACCGGCAATCTGCTATTGTTGCGGCCGCCCCGCAACGAGGGCCGCGATATCTGGATGCGCCGCGCCACGGACATGCGTCAGTCGGCCGGCGCTCTGGCGCGGCAGCTGGGCAACCGCAACCTCGCCGGCAGCCGAACTGCCCTGCTCGATTTGACCGACAAGTGCAATGCTTGCCATCGCACCTTCCGCGTCCCAACACGCATCGGGCCGAATGAAGAAAACTAACCCACAGAGTCACAGAGAACATAGAGGAGAAGAAAAAAGAAAGCAGAAGAACCATCCAGCAATTCACGCGCTTGCTTGCGGCTCGATTGTTCTTTCTTCTCTGTGTTCTCTGTGAGTCTGTGGTTGGAGGTCCCTCTCGATTTGGACATGTAGGAAGGCTTATGTGCCCGAGGTCTTTTCTCTCCCCCTTGTGGAGGGGGGAGAAAAGAACAGACCGATTCAACTGTCCCCAGTATAGAAACGCCCTGGCTTTGCACCTTTGCAACAGCGCGTCCGGCGCGTACAATGGAAGACAATTGTTGCTTTTGAATTGCCGACACCTCGAAGGGTCAGCCACATGGACGCGGCACCATCGCCGGTGGGGGTTGCCGCCGCATCGCCAGCGCCGCCGCAATGGCCGGCCGAGCCGCGGTGGCTTGAGCCACCGAGCGATCTTTCTGTTCGTCTGCCTTGTGAACCTGAGCCGGCCTGGTCGCGCCCGGCCCAGGGAGCGGCTGTGTTGTTTTTATTGCTGGCGCTGGCGCTGCTCGGTTGGCACGCCTGGTCTGCACAACGCTGGGGCTGCCGGCCGACGACGCTCGAAACCGATGCTCTCCTTTCGCCATCGCTGGATCTGAACCAGGCAGATCACGTTCAGCTCATGCAATTGCCCGGTGTGGGCGAAAATCTGGCCCGGCGCATTGAGGCGTATCGCATCGCGCATCACGGTTTCCGCCATGTGGACGAACTGCGGCAAGTGAGCGGCGTCGGCCCGAAATTGCTAGAAAAGATGCGACCCCATGTCTATGTTGAAGCGCCGGCCAGCGCTGAGGAAGACAAGCCAGCGGCGAAAGAGATCCGCCCCGTCGTAGCGAAAGTTGAGGAAGAAAAGAAGCCGCTCATCGTAAGTCGGAAGGAGCCGTTGACCGAGCCTATCGACGTGAACCATGCCACGGCCGCCGAGTTGCGGCGCCTGCCCGGCATCGGCCCAACCCTGTCGCAACGTATTATCCAGACGCGCGAACAGCAACCATTCCGCTCGGTGGAAGACCTGCGGCGTGTGCGGGGCATCGGCGCGAAAACGCTGGAGCGGCTGCGGCCGTTCATTATCATCGTCAAATAGGGAATCGAGAACGAGCCGGAGGTGTAAGCGACGGCAAAGCAACCGTCGCTTACACCTCCGGCTCGTTCTCGGAAGGGAGCACGAGATGGCAGCCAAATTCGATCTGGTCAGTCCTTTTCAACCTGCTGGCGATCAACCGCAAGCCATTGCCAAACTTGTCGAGGGCTTGCGCAATGGCCGGCCCTTTCAGACGCTTCTCGGCGCGACCGGCACCGGCAAGACATTCACCGCAGCTCATGTGATTGCGCAATTAAATAAACCGACGTTGGTGTTGGCTCATAACAAGACGCTGGCCGCCCAGCTCTACAAAGAGTTCAAGGGCTTCTTCCCGCACAACGCCGTCCACTATTTCATCAGCTATTACGACTATTATCAGCCCGAAGCCTACATCCCCCAGCGCGACATCTACATCGAAAAAGACGCCCTCATCAACGAAAACATCGACCGCCTGCGTCTGGCTGCCACCAGCGCTCTGGTCAGCCGTGAGGATGTCGTCATCGTCGCCAGTGTGTCCTGTATCTATGGCCTGGGTTCGCCCAGCGATTATAAGCGCATGATGATCCGTCTCGTCAAAGGCGACCTCATCAATCGCGACGATCTGCTCCTGCGTCTGGTGGACATTCAATACGAGCGCAACGATGTGGCCTTCACACGCGGCAAGTTCCGCGTTCGCGGCGACGTGATCGAGGTGTGGCCGGCTTACGAAGAGTTCGGCATTCGCATCGAGCTGTTCGGCGATGAGGTCGATGCCCTGGCCATCATCCATCCAACCAGCGGCGAGACGCTGAAAACGCTGGAGGAATTGTACATTTATCCAGCCAAGCACTTTGTCACGCCGGAAGAGCGCGTGCGCCAGGCCGTCGAGGGCATCCGCGGCGAATTAGAGGAACGGCTGGAACAGTTCAAAAAAGAGGGCAAATTGCTGGAAAAACAGCGTCTGGAAGCGCGGACGCGCTTCGATATGGAGATGCTACTGGAAGTCGGCCACTGTCCCGGCATCGAAAATTACGCCCGCTGGTTCAGCGGCCGCAAGCCTGGCGAGCCGCCCTACACGCTGCTGGACTTCTTCCCGGATGATTTCCTGATGATCGTCGATGAATCGCATGTTACCTTGCCGCAACTGCGCGGCATGTTTGCCGGCGATCACAGCCGCAAACTCACGCTGGTCGAGCACGGCTTCCGCCTGCCCAGTGCCCTGGATAATCGCCCCCTGCGTTTCGACGAGTGGGAGAAACGCGTCAAGCAAGCCCTGTTTATGTCGGCGACGCCCGGACCCTATGAACTGGAGCGCTGCGGCGGCGAAGTGGTGGAACAGATCATCCGCCCCACCGGCCTCGTCGATCCGTTGTTGCACGTCCGCGCGGCGCGCGGGCAAGTACCGGATTTGATCGAAGAGATCAAAAAACGCGCCGCCCGCAAGGAGCGCGTGTTGGTGACGACGCTGACCAAACGGCTGGCCGAAGATCTCAGCAATTATTTCCGTGATGCCGGTCTGCGCTGCAAATGGCTACACTCGGAGTTGGACGCCATCGAGCGCGTGCAAATCTTGCGCGAGCTGCGCGAAGGGGCATTTGATGTCCTGGTTGGCGTCAACCTGCTGCGGGAGGGACTTGATTTGCCGGAAGTGTCGCTGGTGGCTATCCTCGACGCCGACAAAGAAGGATTTCTACGCTCCGAGACATCGCTTATTCAGACGATTGGTCGAGCGGCCCGCAACGTTAACGCCGAGGTCATTCTCTATGCTGATCGCGTCACCGATTCGATGCAGCGGGCCATCGACGAGACGCGTCGTCGCCGCGAGTTGCAATTGAAGTACAACGCCGAGCACGGCATCACGCCAGAGACGGTTCGCACCGCCATCAGTATGGGTATCGAGGAAGAGATCGCCGCTCGCAAACTGGCGGCGGAGGCTGCTGGCAAAGCCGATGATGTCGTCACCGAGGAACAGATCGAAGAACTGCATCGCGAGATGCTCAAAGCCGCCGATGAGCGCCGCTACGAAGATGCCGCCAAGCTGCGCGACCTGATCGCCAAGCTGAAGGGCGAGCCAGTAGCCTCGCCGCAGATCAAGAAACCGCGCAGCCGGCGACGCCGAGGGAACGAACCGAATCGATAGAATAGCTGATGGAGATCACCTCGATCTCGTTGGATTTCTCGACCGACTACCGACTACCAGTCTGAAGGCATAGGCAGTCCGTCGTTGGGGATGAGGGCCAGACCGTAAGTAGTTGAGCTCATGCCTTGGGCAATGTTCCTGACACTGCCGTCGCCGAGTCCGGCCAGAATGACACCGACATGGCCAGTCGAGGCATTGGCATACGTGGCGCACGTCGGGTCGGTGGCACCGATTTGGAAGTAAGCGTTGGGCGGCACAGTGAACGCGCCGACCGCACCCAGGTGGGTGCTGTTTAGCGTGGTATTAGCCCACGTCGTTCCGGTGCTGTTGTTACTGGTCGTATTGCATTCGCCGATTTTTTCGATCCACATAATGGTGTTCGTCGTACCGTCCGGGAGAGAGGCCGGGAAACGAGCACCGCCCGCGTAACCGGCGTTGATGTTGAAGGTTACCGTGCCGTTGCTCGCGTTGTAAGCAGCAGCCGAGGCCCCAAACAGCAAGGCATTGGCGGCGTAGGAAGAGTCGAGCGGATAGGTAGTAAGCGAACAGCTCGAATCGGAAGGGCAAAAGAATACCTTGACGCCTATTTGGGTGTTGTTGGCGTAGTGCCAGACAGCGTCTGAATCGTTGTTGGCTTGCATCAACGCCATGATGCCATTCCAGATGTTCCCTTGCTCGATGAAGGGCAGAATAAAGGCATGAGGCTGACCGCGCACGTTCCGTCCGTTGTAGGTAGCGTACTGACCAGGATAATAACCCAAGATAGGAGGCAATTGAGAGGTATAGGTGTCGGCACAGTTTTGGATGGCTAGCCCTAGCTGTTTAAGGTTGTTGCTGCATTGGCTACGGGCAGCAGCCTCGCGCACCTTCTGCACGGCTGGCAACAGCAGGCCAATAAGAATGGCAATGATAGCGATCACCACCAATAACTCAATGAGTGTGAACGCACGTTTACATGGTCCAAGCATACACATATGTGTATGCTTTCTCTGTAATAGTCTGGACATGAAGAGTTGCATGTTGCATTCCTCCTAAAAGAAAAAAATACATTTATCTCCAAGAAAAAGAGACGGAAAGACTTTTCCGATCTCATTTCAACTCAATGGAATAATCTTGCGGTCCGGATCTGACTTCGTAGGTCAAACCCGATTGTTCGGGATTGCCGTACTTGGACGGAATAGCGATGCTTTCTGGAGGCACAGGCATACCTTTGGGCGGCGGCGCCACTTTCGACTTTTCGACAGTGCCTTTTTCGGACGCCGGAAGAGTAATCACGGTAATTTTCACTGGACCCGCTGGGACTTTGCGGATTGTGTACTTACCCGCGTTGATCGAGGAGGCGCCGACAATTTGGTTATCTTGGTTGAAAAAGGTGACGGTGCCGCTGGGTAGCAGTTTGCCTTGATAGCTGACCGTACCGGACACTTCACCTGTGCTCTTGCCGCAACCAGCCGCGAACAGGAGCAACACCATGCCAAAACCAATTCCTCTCTGCACCAAGCGAGAGTTGGGACGTCGGATACCGAGACAAGCAGCCACGGAACAAGTTCCCCTAAAGAATCCATTTGCAGCGATGGCGCGATCCCATCTCTATGCAGATGCCCATCATATTAGTTCTCCGATGATGAGAAAATGATGAAAAATTCTGAATTTTTGTCTCTCCTGCCCGCCCGCTGCGCCAGCAAGAGACACCTTAAAGATATGTTTCCCGAAGTAGGCAAACGGCCAGTATCCGCCAGCTGGTAAAGTCCCATTAGCCGGCGGACGCCGGCCGCTCACCGTCATACCTGTCTGCCAATTTTGGCCTATAGTTTGCATAAGTAGAGAGCCGATACATTCCGCAACCCTATCTTGAAGGAGGAGCGGCCGATGACTCACAAAATCCACGAAAACCACAAGCATGTCCACAGCGAGCACTGCGGACACACACGCATCCAGCATGATGGCCACATTGACTATCTGCACGATGGCCGTCTGCACAATGCGCACGAGGATCATTACGATGAGCACGTCCTGGCGGTGAACGCGACGAACCCGGATCACTGTGCTCCGACCGCCTGCCAATGCAAACACGAGGGTTGCGGCCACGAGAAGGTGCCGCACGGCGACCATTTCGATTATCTGGTCAATGGCCGTCTGCACCATCCGCACGGCGA
>JAJPHU010000382.1 GCA_021325115.1 Planctomycetota bacterium
GCTGCTTCGCGCACCTTTTGCACGGCCGGCAGCAGCAGCCCGATGAGGATCGCGATGATGGCAATCACCACCAGCAACTCGATCAGCGTGAATGCAGAACGTCGTCGCATGGAGAAAACTCCTTAAAGAAAAGTTAAAGGAAGTATGACCACGAGATCCTTACGAGGGCTGAGCCTCCTCCGCACTACGTTCCGTAGCATGGCAGAATAAAAGCGAATCTGTCAGACCCTCTATCTAACTAAACCCCGAATTTTCGTCGATCATTCGCGCCTGCGCGCGGGAGAGACGTTTTTTCTTTGCAAAGCCATGCGTCTCTTGCTACCATAGCTCATAGCTCTAGGAGAGCAGAAGAAAACAGTCGCGGCTCAGTTGCTCCGTTTTCCCTCGTTCCCAGGTGAGATCCAGGGAACGAAAAGGATCAGCTGGCAGCAGCCGAGGTACGGCACGCTGGCAGGGTACTCTGCGGGCCAGACACGATCGCCTTTTGTTGAGGTGAGAACCTATGTCCTCTCCCTCCATCAACGTGGATGTGTTGCTCTCCCCGAATCGGGACAACTTTTCGGAAAAGCTGGGGCAGATTCTGCAAGCCTACCGTCCCTATCTGCTGGAAATCGCCCGCCGCGAGCTGGACCGGACTTTGCAAGCCAAGGGCGCCGCTTCCGACCTGGTACAGGAAACCTTCTTGGATGCGACGCGTCATTTTTCGCACTTCCACGGCGTCTCCAGCGCGCAGTTGCGGGCCTGGCTGCGTTGCCTTCTGTTACATCGCCTGTCGAAGCAAAGACGGCGCTTTTGCAAGACGCGCAAACGCGGCATCGACCGTGAATGCCGTCTGGAGGAAGTGGAAACCTCCTTGCTTGCCGCCGGTCCGACGCCCAGTCAGGTCGTCTCGACCGGTGAGCAACTGCAGCGGCTTCAGCAAGCGATCGAGGCTTTGCCGGAAGATTATCGCCTCGTTCTGCGTCTGCGTTATCATGAGGGACTGACCTTTGAGGCGATTGGGCCGCGGATGGGCCGGACAGCCAATGCGGCGCGGCTGTTGTGGCTGCGCGCGGTGGAGCGGATCAAGCAATCGCTGAGGACCGAGGCGGATGGCTGACGAAGCGGACTTGTGGCACGAACATCCCCTGGCGTCCCTGCTGGCAGCTTACGACGAGCAGTTGGCAGCCGGCGCCGCGCCCCCTTCGTTGCCGGAACACTGGCAGGAGGACGTGGAGGTATTGCGCCTGTTGGATCGCTTGCGCCCGCGCGATGGCCCTCCCTCCCTGAGCGGAGGGCGTCAGCTCCTGGAGCGTGAATCCCAGAGGGCAGACACCTCCCGCTCAGGGAGCGAGGAGCGTTACCAGTTGCTCCGCCTTCATGCCAGCGGTGCGATTGGCCATGTTTGGGCGGCGCGCGATGCGGAGCTGGACCGCGATGTGGCCCTCAAGGAGCTTAAGCCGGAACGGGCCGCCGACCCCGCCCTGATTGCTCGCTTTCTTCACGAGGCGCGTGTCACTAGCCGGCTCCAGCATCCGGGCATCGTGCCGATCTATGAGCTGGTTGCCGGCGATGGCGAGGAGCCGCCATTCTATACCATGCGGTTGGTCCACGGGCAAACGCTCGCTGAAGCAGCACGAGTTTATCACCAGAAACGAAAAGCGGGACAGGCCAAGCGAGTAGAATTCCTTCATCTGCTCCATGCTTTCCTCAGTGTGTGCAACACCGTTGCCTATGCCCATACGCGCGGCGTCATCCACCGCGACCTCAAAGGAGACAACGTCGTCTTAGGGGACTTCGGCGAAGTCATCGTGGTGGACTGGGGTTTCGCCAAGGTGCTCTCTCCGACGAGCGGGGCGGGTCTGCACTCGGATGAAGACCACCGGAGTGTTGATCCGCCTCGCTCGCCGGAGATAGATACCGAGGCACCGCCGGAACAGACGCAGGCGGGCGAAATGTTAGGCACGCCGGCGTACATGGCCCCCGAACAGGCGGAAGGGCGGCGGGCCGACATTGACGCGCGCACCGATGTGTTCGGCCTGGGCGCCATGCTGTATGAGATTTTGACGGGGCAGCCTCCCTTTGTCGGCGCGAGCACGGCAGAAGTGCTGGACAAGGCGCGGCGCGGCGAAGTGATGAATCCTCAGCTGGTCGCCTCCGACACGCCGCCGGCGCTGGCAGCCATCTGCCGGCGTGCGATGGCCCATCAGCCGGCCCAGCGCTATCCTTCTGCCGCTGAGCTGGCGCAGGAGCTGCAACACTGGCTGGCCGATGAGCCGGTGCAAGCCTACCGCGAACCATGGCCGGCCCGTTGCCTGCGCTGGATGCGGCGGCATCGTCTTGCCGTGGCCATCGTGCTGGCTGTGCTGGTCACCGGCTCGCTGTTGAGCGGCATCAGCATCGCCGTCATCAGCGACGCCCGGTCGCGGACGGCCCAGGCGCAGGAACGGGCCAAGGCCCAAGTCGCCGCTTTCCGCGCCGAGTTGTCCGAACAGAACCGGCGCCGGCTGGAAGAACAGCTCTACTTTCAGTATGTCGTTTCGGCCGAGCGTGAATTGGCCGCCAACAATCTCCTGCGTGCAGAGACGATCTTGGACAACTGCCCAAAGCGACTGCGCAACTGGGAGTGGTTTTATCTCCAGCGGCGTTGTCACGAAGAGCCGCGCACCTTCGCGGGCCATCAAGCGGCTGTCTCGGCCATCGCTTTCAGCCCCGATGGTCGACTGCTTGCCTCGGCCAGCCGTGATCAAACCGTCAAAGTCTGGGACCCAACCAGTGGTCAAACGCGCTGGACGCTGCGCGGCCATAACGATGTGGTCTCCGATGTCGCTTTCAGCCCCGATGGCCGTCTGCTCGCCTCTGCCGGCTGGGATTGCACCATTCGCCTGTGGGACAGCGAAACCGGCCGCCTGGCTGGCTCGTTCCCTTACGAGGGTCGCCGACTTTATCGTCTCGCTTTCCGCCCCGATGGCCGGCATATCGCTGCGATAGGGAACGACGGCCTTGAAATCCGCGATGTGGCCAAGGGAACACTCATCCACCGCTTTGAGCGCGAAGTCGGAGAGTGGCACTATCGGGTCTTGTACCATCCAAACGGCTCTCTATTGGCCTTGACGAGCAGTGGGGGCATTTATCTGCTCGATAGCGAGACCGGCCGCATGCTCCACCGCCTGGAGGTGCCTAATCAATACGTCAAGTGCCTCGCCTTCAGTCCCGATGGTCATCTGCTGGCCACAGGAGAAGGCGACCTGGCCTATGGTCATCCGGGCCGCGTCCGCTTGTGGCACCTCGACCAGGCCATGTCCTTTGCTCTCCTCGAAGGCCACACCGAGCCGATTTTCGCTCTGGCTTTCAGCCCCGATGGCACGCGGCTGTTCTCGGCCAGCCAGGACAAGACGGTGAAAGTATGGGACGTGGCTCATCGGCAAGAGGCGTTGACCCTGCGCGGCCATACGGACACCGTCACGGGTCTGGCCATCCATCCGGATGGCCACAGGTTGGCAACGGCCGGCGAGGATGGCCTGGTGCGTCTGTGGAATGGCACGCCGGGCGGACCGACGCGGTCGCCCCATGAAGTGTACTGCCTTAAGGGCCATGAGGACGCCGTCTTTTCCGCCGTCTTTCTTCCCGATGGCCGGCACCTTCTGTCGCTGAGCCATCAGGGCGACATCAAGATGTGGGATGCGCTGAACGGCCAACTGCTGGCCTCGTATGGCAATGGGCCGCAGGAAGGACTCAATTTTAGCCTGGCGGTCAGTCCGGATGGCCGATTGGCCGCCACCGCCAAGACGAACAGCCAAGTCTACCTGTACGAGACGGCGACAGGACGTTTGCTGCGGCAACTCATTGGCCACGGGGCCGGTCCCGTCCACAGCGTCGCCTTCAGTCCAGACGGCCAGCACCTCGCCAGCGTCGGCTGGGAGGACCGCACGGTGCGCGTCTGGCCGGTAGAGGGAGGCGAAGCGCTGGTGCTGCGCGGCCACGGCGAAGCGCTTTTGGGCGTGGCTTTCAGTCCCGATGGCCGCCGCATCGCCTCAGCGGGTTATGACAAGACGGTACGATTGTGGGACACGGCGACCGGACGTTGCCTCCACGTTTTACACGGCCATGCCAGCCGTATCAACAGTGTCGCTTTCAGCCACTCCGGCCAGCTGTTGGCCTCAGCCGGCAACGATCTCATCTGTATTTGGCGGGTAGATACAGGCCAACTCGTCGCGAAGCTGCGCGGCCATACCTCCGGCGTCAACGCCGCCGTTTTCTCCCCGGACGATCGCTGGCTCGCCTCGGCCAGCTCCGATACCACAGTGCGCTTGTGGGACGTCACCGCCGCTCGCTCCTTGTACATATTCCGCGGCCACGGCGATCGAGTGCATAGCGTCGCTTTCAGCCCGGACGGACGCCGTCTCTGCTCCGCCGCCCATGATCGAACCGTGCGAATATGGCAATTGCCATCGCCTTAGTTTAGCCGCCAGCCACAGGCGCCCAGGGGAGGTTTGCCGTACTCGCCTGCGGCTCACGGCTCAACAAGGACATCTGTGGCGCCGGCAGGCGTCAAAATCGAATGTCGGCATCATCAATCGTTGATTCGACTGGGGCAGGCACTTCGGATGGCGGCGTCTCTGACAGCGGCGGATCCGTCGGCGTTTCCGCCGCGGCCACTGCGGGTACTTTTTTCTTGGCCGAGCCGCGGCGCCGGCGCGATTTCTTCCTGGCCGGCTTGGCACTGGCAGCCGGTTGAGTACGCAACTCATCGCCAAAGCGCGTCACCACGTAGGTTCGACTGCGCTGGTCCCTCTCCAGTTCCAGCAGTCCTTCCTTCTGAGCATCTTCGAGCAACTCGCTGAAGGTGCGATAACCGTGATACGATTCGTTGAAGGATGGCTTCTTGCGTTTCATGGTGTCCTTGACCATCGACGACCACAGCACTTCCTTGTTCTCGCGGCGCAGGGCCAACAACGATTCCAAAAGCAGGGCGAATGCTTTGCGCTTGGTCTCTGGCAGGTGCGCATCCAGCGCCGGGGCCAGCACGGGAGTTTGGCCGAGATCTTCGTAGTAAATGAACTCGTCGCAGTTGTCGCGCAACAGATCCGAAGTCGATTCCTGCATGCCCAGGCCGATGACATGCTTGCCCAGCTCTTTGAGTTTGGACACCAGCGGCGAAAAATCGCTGTCGCCGGAGACAATGACAAAGGTATCGATATGTTCTTTCGAGTAGGCCAAATCCATGGCATCGACACACAGGCGAATGTCGGCGGAGTTTTTGCCACTTTGGGCGCGGCGCGGAATTTCAATCAGCTCGATGGCGGCCTCGTGCAGCTGAGTGGTGAAGCTGGCGAAACGGTTCCAATCGGCATAGGCTTTCTTGCAGACGATCTTGCCCTTCTCCACCAAGCGTTCGAGAACACGCTCAATGTCGAAACGATCACGCCGCCCCTGAAAACCCAGGGCCAGGTTCTCGAAGTCGATGAAGATGGCCAGCGAACGGTCCCCGTCATTCACGATAATTCCTCGTGATTTCTCGCGCCCCTTTCGGACACTATTTTCATTATAAGTGCTGGCAGACATACAAAACCCGGCCAGTCTGCAGCGCAAGCAAGAGTTCTTCCCTTGCTTGCGCTGCAGACTGGCCGGGTTTTGTACATTCGTCCTTACTTGCCGGCAGGCGGAGTGGGATTAGCCGGCCGGGCGATTTGACTGCGATTTTCACCGGGCACAAGTTTCCACCCTGGCGGTGCCTGCGGCGCATCGAAAGTGCGGCGATCCAGGGCCATGCCAACTTGCAAGTTGGGGATATCCCACAAGACTTCACTGCGATTGGCGTGCTCGAACCACAACTGCCGCGGCAGATAGTTGCTCTTGTTGAGCACCAGACGGGCACGCTGAAAATCGGCCTTGTCTGCAGCGGAGCGCGGTGAAATATACACATAGATATAATTAGCATCTTCTTTATCTAATTTCAACTCATAGCGCCTTTTGGCGTCCTCGGCCTTCATGCCGAACAGGAGGGTCAGCAGGTTGTTTTCCTCGCTGACTTGCCCTGGCTCCGGCTTGGGCAGTTTGTAGTAGCGAATTTCTTTTTGTTCGGGCAAAAACTGGTAGATATAGGCACCGGTACAGATGAATTTTTCTTTAAACTCTTTCTGACCCTCCACGCTCATTTGCAACAGGGCTAAATTTTGGGCGCTAGGTCCGCTGCCGGCCTTCATGTAGTAGGCCACGCCTGTCAACTTCTGCACGCGCTCGAAAACCGGGTCTTTATCGATACGCGTCAATTGGGCGCCGAGGGTCTCAACTTTTTTCATCGCCGCTTCCCACCTGGCCAAATGCTCATCCAGTGCCTTGTTGTCGCCAGGGGGCGGCGCGGCGGGTGCTTGCTGCGCTTGTTGGGCAAGGGTCGGCAGGTTCGCCAACACCAAGACGACCAAGACTAAGCTGTAACGACGCATCGGTATCCTCCTCTGTTCTCCGCAGGGTCCGCTACGCCGTGCGGGAGGCGCGGCGGATGGAATCGATCTGCCAAGGCGTTATAGCATCTTCGACCACAGGCGCGAAGGGAAAGTTGCGTTTATCCGCCAGGGTGGGGTGTCCTTCCTGGCCATTGCCTTCACTTTTGCGCTCAAACTGGCACTACCCCCCTTGTCGGCGCGATCATCCGTCGATTCCCTGGAACAGCACGGTGCCTAAGCGAACCAGTGTCGCCCCTTCCTCGACGGCAATCTCGAAATCGTTGCTCATGCCCATCGACAGGTGCGGCAAGGGCCGGCCCAACTCCGCCGCCAAGCGATCGCGCAAGGTACGGAGAGAAGCAAACGTCGGCCGCGTCCGTTCGGGATCTTCCTCATATGCCGCCATCGTCATTAATCCCTCGATGCGAACATGGTGCAGCTTCGCCAGTCGCGGCGCCAATGCCGGCACCTCTTCGGGTGCGAAGCCGTGCTTGCTCGCCTCGCGGCTGGCGTTAACCTCCACCAGCGCCGGCACCCCCCCCCTTTCTTCTCCCTTTGGGGAGGGAAGGAGGCGTCGGCACGCTCCTTCCAATGCGTCCAACAAACGCAGGCTATCTACCGAATGAAGGCAATGAAGCAGCGGCAGGGTGCGCTCGATCTTGTTGCGTTGCAGATGACCGACCAGGTGCCAGCGCACGCCCGCTATCGCGGCGGCCTTGCGCCACAACTCTTGCGGCCGGCTCTCACCGAGATCATACACTCCCAGCTCCGGCAACAGCGCGGCAACCGTGACGGAGACCGTTTTGGTGACGGCGACAAGCGTGACCTCGTTCCGTTCTCGGCCCGCGCGCCGGCAGGCGGCACGGAGTCGTTCTTCCACGGCGGCCAGATTGTCGGCGATCCGCTGTCGACTTTCGGCCATGATTGGTTTTCCGTTTTCGGTTTTCGGTTTTTCGTCTTCAGTATACAGTTTATGGAGACTGGAAACTGAAAACCGAAAACCGAAAGTGGTGATTTTGCGATGGCTGACATTCGTGCGTTTCGCGCTTTCCGTTACGATCTGGGCCGGGTCGGCAATCTCAGCGATGTGGTCGCACCTCCCTACGATGTAATCGATCCGGCCTTGCAGCAGGCGCTCTACGACAAAAGCCCTTACAACGTCGTTCGCCTGGAACTCAACAAGGAAGAGCCGACCGATAACGAGACCGAGAACCGCTACACCCGTGCCGCCCGCTTCCTGCGGGATTGGCAGCGCGACGACATCTTGGTGCAGGACTCCGCCCGCAGTCTGTATGTGTGCTATCAAGATTTCGAGGTTGAGGGCCGGCGCTACACGCGGCACGGCTTTTTGGCGCGGGTCCGCCTGGAGCCGTTCGGCGCCGGCCGCATCTATGCCCACGAGGAAACGCTGGCCGGTCCCAAGGCCGATCGCCTGAAACTCTTTCATGCCACGGCCATGAACCTCAGTCCGATCTTCGGCCTCTACCCCGACCCGGATGGCGAAGTCCTCAAACACCTCGACGCTCAGGTAAGTCGTACTTTGCCGATCCAGGCTGTCGATCATCTCGGTGTCGTCAGCCGTTTGTGGCCCATCGCCGATCAACACTTCATCAGCACCGTGACCGGCCTGCTCGGTCCCAAGCCGGTCTTCATCGCCGACGGCCATCATCGCTACGAGACCAGCCTGCGCTACCTCGACGAGCGCCGCGCCGCTGGCGAAGTCCGCGATGACGAAGCTCCGCCCCATTTCACCCTCATGATGCTTGTGGGCATGAGCGATCCCGGCCTGATTATCCTGCCGACACATCGGCTCCTCTCCGGCATCCCCGATCTAACCGCCGATCGTCTGGCGGCAATCCTTACTCCGTACTTCACCATCGAGCGCATCGGCGCCGGCGAGCAAGCCGCCCGCCACACCTGGGAAATCCTCGAAGCCGACGGTTCGCAAGACCTTCTCGGCTTCGGCACCGTGTCAGACGGGGTCTGGCAAACGGCCCGTTTCCGTTCCCCGCAGCTGATGGCTGAGCGCGCCGCCAACCATAGCCCCGCCTGGCGCAGTCTCGCCGTCAGCATTTTGCACGTCGCCGTCCTCGATCATCTGCTGCCGCAAGCAACCGGACGCAACCCCGAATGCCAATATGTGCATCGGTTACGCGAAGTGATCGACGCCGTGTCGGCCCGGCAATGCCAGCTCGCCGCCTTGGTGCCGCCGGCCACGATGCAACACGTCGAGCAGATCGCCGGTAATCTCGAAAAGATGCCGCCCAAATCGACCTATTTTTATCCGAAGCTGCTCACGGGATTGGTGTTTAATTCGCTGAAGACGAGTTGAACTCTGTCGCGAGGCGATAAAAAAACGAAAAAAGCGGATCTGGGTGTCTCTCTCGATTTTGGCGAGTGGGGTTGCGTCAGCCCCCGAGGAGGTTCTTCCCCTCCCTCTCCCACCAGGAGGGAGGGAAAAGCCCCCTGGCACATAAGCCCTCCTACACGCCCCAATCAAGAGGGACACGCAGCGGATCTTGCCCAAAATGCGCTTGCTATCCGGCCAATTCATGGTATACTTTACCCTCGGTTCGGAGTTGGCTTGCTCCTCTCCCTCCAAGACTCCGGATTGCCTCTCTATCCACTCTTGCCGAGGAGGATTGGCTCCTATGGACGAAGCATACGATGATGGCTTTGTAGTCTACGTCCGCAGCCGGCGCGACAGGCAAGATCCACCGGAAGACAGTGAATGGCCGGTGATCACCTGCTCCAGTTACGAGGAAGCCTGCCGCATCCGGGAGACGCATCGCCGGCAGGCGCGCGATTGCGTCATCCGCTATGTCGGCCCCTCCGGCGGCGGCGATTAAACCGATACAGGGCATGCCCGCCGCGACCACGTAAACCGACCAGAGCCGTAGGGCAAGCGGCCCGCTTGCCCTACAGGACAGGTAAGTCCTTGACGCTTTTCCTTTCCCTCTCTATCTTGTTTATCTAATTGCTTGCTCTCGGTGCGGATGTTGTCTTTTCTCTATCTTTTCTCCCCTTCCCATTCTGAAAAATTTTCTCTTTTTATTTTTTCACTCAGGGTTGACAGTTCACGGTTGGGTAGATAGGTTAGTTCGGAAGTTTGGATAGCCTGGTTAAACTGTAGGGCCAGGTTGTTCAGCCGTCTGTTCAAGGTGAGCAGGCGGTATTTTTTCTTCACACCTTTTGAGGAGGATCAAGAGATGAAGAAATTCTTGCTCATGGCAGCGGTGGCGGCCGTGGCGTTGCTGGCGGATAGCCAATGGGCTTCCGCTCGGCGGGGCTGCGGCGGCGGCCGTCATGGCGGCTGCGGCGGCTGCGGCGGCTGCGGCATGATGATGGGCGGCTGCGGCATGGGCGGCTGTGGCCTGGGCTACGGCGGCTGCGGCATGGGCGGCTGTGGCCTGGGCTACGGCGGCTACGTGATGGGCGGCTGCGCTACCTGTGGTGGCGGCTACGTCCTGGGCAGCGGAAGCTGTTCCGGCGGCGTCTGTTCCATCACCGGCGGTGGAGCGGCTCATGCCCAGGCCACCGGCACGGAGGCCACCCTCATCGTCAACCTGCCCGAAGACGCCACGCTGACTATCGATGGCCAAGAGACAATCTCCACCTCGTCCCAGCGCGTGTTCGTGACGCCTGCCCTGGAACAAGGAAAGGAGTACGAATATACCCTCAAGGCCAAGGTCAAGCGTGACGGCAAGGTCGAAGTCGCCACGGCCAAGGTGACGATCCGTCCCGGCGAGGTCAGCCAGGTTGAACTGAAGCTGCCCGCTGAAGGCGTCGCCGCCCAATAAAGCAACCCCTCACCTCGGAACCGAGATGTCCCGAGGGGGCCGGGATGGCCCCCTCACCTGCTGGTCTTTTGCAGTCGCGTTGGCCTTCACGCTCGCGGCCCGACAGGGCCTCTAAGGCTTCGGGGGCGCTGCTTTTTTCTCCCCCTCGGAGGCCATCAGCTGAAATTCCTTCCCCCCACCCTGCTGGCGAACGTACTCTTGGTAATGCTCCATCAGGATGCGCCGCACTTCCTGGATGGCCAACGGATGATGATGGACGTGGAAATGATCGGCCCGCACCGTTACCTCCGAGTCGGCGATGCTGGGAACGTCGAGATGCGCACTCGAATACGGCACGACGCCGTCGCCGTCATCACTGCCGCCGATTAACCAGAAGCCCACTTTGCTCGTCGATGCCGAAATGAGGCCAGCGATGGTGTGATAGTGAACATTTTGCGGGCGCGGCCGATTGGCCATCAATTTCAACGCTGGCGCTCCCGGCGCCAGCAGGTCGATGCTGGTCGGCAGTGCCTTATCACGCAGCAGCTTGGCCAGGCCGGGGTTGTCCTTGACCAGGTCGGAGTGGACCGTTTTCAGTTCGCTGGGTGTTTGTACCAGATGCACGGCCAGGCGGCCCAGGGGCGACGGACTTAGCTTCGAGCCGCGGTGCGGCGTGCCGATGAAAACAACGCGCTTGACGCAAGACTCACGCTGGAAAAAGAAGGTTCGTTCCAGTTCGTCGCGGGCATCGCTCGGCAGGTTCAGTTTGTCGAACGGCTCATTGCTGACCAGCTTCCAGAAATCGTCACCGGAATCGATGGTCATCAGGTTGGCGATCAGTCCGCCCATGCTATGGCCGACAAACACCATGTTATCCAGGGCCGGGTCTTGATGGCGCGGATCGACTTCGCTGCGCAGCTGCTCCAATTCCCGCCGCAGCTGGGCCGCCGTGGAGAGATAGGGAGCGCCGGTCGGATAGTAGTAGTACCAAAACTGGTAGCGTTCGCGCAGGACGGGATCGGCCTGCAAGTCGTTGATGACCGGCGCCCAGGTCAACGGCGAAGACAACAGGCCGTGGATAAGGACGACAGGGATTTTGCCGGGCTGATACGGAGCGAGCATGCGCATGCCGGTGGAAGCCCGGATGCGGTCGCCACGCACGAAACCGATAATGTCGGTGACTTCGCCGAGATTGCTATGGGCCAGGAAGTAGGCCAGCGGTGTGGTCAGATCGGTTTCCAGCGGCACGGTCTGTCCCTCGACCTTGATGGCCTGAGTGGTCAGCGGATTGTACAGCTCCATTCGGCCCGAGCGCAGCGTGCCGAGGTCGGCCAGCGTCCCCTCAAAGCGGAAAAAAGCGGTGGCCGCGAAGGCAGCCTGATGCGGATAGAAGGTGCGGGCGGCGTCTTCCTTGTCGCCGGCCAGGGAGCGCGTGGCGATGAGCGGCACGCCCAGACCGTAAGTGCGATGCAGATTGGCCAGACCAACGACCGAATAATCGCTGCAAATCAGCAGCTTGCCGAACTCTTCCGCTTTCCAGGTGAACCCTTCATCATGCAGAACCGAGAGCGTGAACCCCTTGCCGTCTGGCGTGGGCATGCGCAATTGTTGGCGCGGGTCGAGTTGGCCGACACGCTGGGCGGCGGCGATGAGCTTGGCCAGCCCGGCATTGTATAAATCGCAAGCCAGACGGAAACGCGGATCGAAGATCGACGAGCGCGGCACAGCCCGGGGAGGGGTCGGCGTCTCGCCAGTCGAGTCCGCTGGCAGTGGCGGCGACCGGTTCGCCCGATGAGGCTCCATGTCAGGGGCTGGCCGGGGCGGTTCGTCAAACAGGTAATGGTAGGCATAGCCGGCGCAGAGATAGTAATAGGCGGTGGCGCGGGCACAATCGTGCTTTTCCATTTTTCGGCCGCGGACATAGTTCATCTCGGCCAAGGTGAAGACCAACTCCGGCTGGGGATCCCGCAGCACGATCTGATGCAGTTTGGCGATAGCCTCATCCGGCTTGTCATCGTAGAGCTGGGCCAGGTCCCATTGCCGCAGCGTTTGCAGAGTGCGGGGCGACAACTCATCGCGCAGCACGGCACTGGCCCGCCAGGCATCGAGCAGGGCCGGCTGATGCACGTGATCGACGCGAATACTGGCGCAGCCCGCCAGCAGCAATGCCCAAGGCACAACGAGCCGCAAGCGGAAACAACAGGTTGTGCGTTTGGCATCGTGCATGGGAGAGACGCCCCGGAACCGACTCGAAATACCCCCAGGCAGTCCGGCAGCATATCAGCTGCCCTGACGCCGTCAAGGCCAGCACCGAGTCGGAAACGTAAGTGACGGATGGGCCGCCTGTTAGCGCTGAAAGAACCAAAAGGAGATAGCGGCCGTGAAGAGCAATAAGGCGAAGAAAAACACCCACTTCAGGGTTTCCCGGTTTGTCGCCGGGGGAATGTCTTTGAGCGTGATAAGCGGTTTGGGCGGCACGATGGGCAGGGAGGCCGGCGGCGAGGGCGGTCGAGAAGTCCCTTGCTTGAGCAGTTGCTGGGCGGGCAACGTTTCTTCGCTGGATGCCGCAGCCGGGCGCGGCAAGGGCCCTCCCCTCACTCCCCGCAAGCTGGGGGGAGAAGGAGGGGGCAAAGGTGCCGCCTCCACCACCAGATCGCGGAACTCTGGATAACTGTGCAGCGGTTCGAAAGGTCCAGCCTTGGAGCGCGAGGCCCGCACATTGCTGGCATCGCCGAGCAGACCATCTCGGAGCGAACGCCGAATCGCGGGCACCGTACCTTTGACCGTGTGCGGCGCGCCGACTGCGTCTTTGTATACCAGATACCACAATTCCTGCTGCGGCGTGTTGCTGTCCACCGACGGCAGGCGCCGTGTGCTTTTACCGGTCAGGTCTTCAATGAATTCCCGGCATGAGGCCGGCCGTTTCTCCGGGTCGGCGCTCATGGCGCGGCGGATGGCCCAATCGACCCGCTCCGACAGCTCCGGCAC
>JAJPHU010000139.1 GCA_021325115.1 Planctomycetota bacterium
GTCAACCGCCTCTGGCAGCATCATCTCGGTGTCGGCATTGTGGCCACGCCCAACGACTTCGGCGCTCAGGGTGAAAAACCTACGCATCCGGAATTGCTCGATTACCTGGCCACCGAGCTGATCCGCAATGGCTGGAAGCTTAAAGCGATTCACCGGCTGATCGTAACTTCGGCGACGTATCGTCAGGCGTCCGCGTCGAGTCGCAATGCCCAGGCAGACAAGGCTGCGGCGGTGGATCCCGAAAATAAACTGCTGTGGCACGCACGGGTCAAACGGCGCGAGGCCGAGGCGATTCGCGATGCCATGCTGCAAGCATCGGGACAGCTGAATTGGCGCATGGGCGGACCTAGCAATTGTCCGCTCCTGCCCGCCGCCGCCATGGAAAGCAAATATGCCTGGGATCCCGACCAACGTCCCTGTGATCGCAACCGCCGCTCGATCTATGTGCTGGCCAAACGCAACTTCTCGTATCCGCTGTTCGCCGCCTTCGACGAGCCGGATCGGCTGAACAGCTGCCCGGTTCGTCCAGTCACGACCACCGCCCCGCAAGCGCTGGCCCTGCTCAACAGCGAGTTCGCGTTGACCCAGGCGCGGCATCTGGCCAGCCTTTTGGTCTCGGAGCACGGCCCGGCGGTTGTTCCGCTGATTCGGGCCGCTTATTTGCGTGTTTTCAGCCGCGAGCCGGATACTCAAGAGATCGCCGCAGCGGAGAAGTTCTTGCGGCATCAAACGCGATTGATCGGCCTGGCGGAGCCGCGATTCGTAAGGAGCGGAGGTGGAAGACTGCTGCCTAACGGTCGCGGCTCCGACATGGCCGCTGTGGTTGATTTCTGCCACGCCCTGCTGAACTCGGCCGAGTTCCTCAACGTGGAATAAAACGATGATACCCTCTCCCTTTTCTCCTTCTGTCCACATTGCCCGGCCCACGTCGCGGCGAGAGTTTCTGCTGCGTGCCGGGGCCGGCTTTGGTGGTCTGGCCTTGGCGGCGCTCTGGGCCCGTGATGCCGCCGCCAGTAACCCGCTGGCCCCGCGTCCGCCGCACTTTCCGGCCCGCGCTCGCAGCGTGATCTTCTGTTTCATGGACGGCGGTCCCAGCCACCTCGACTTATTCGATCCCAAGCCGTTGCTCAAGAAATTGGCCGGCAAGCCGCTACCGCCAAGCTTTCCGCGTCCGATAACGGCGATGGGCAGCACCGCCTATACGCCGCTGTTGGCGTCCACGCGCACCTTCAAGCAACATGGGCAATCGGGTTTGTGGGTAAGCGACTGGTACCCGGAAATCGCGCGCTGCGTCGATGACATCGCGGTGATCCGCAGCTGCCGCGCCGATGGGCAGACACACGTGGCCAGCGTTTGTCAGATGAACACAGGCAATCTGCGTCCCGGCCGGCCGTCGCTGGGTGCCTGGGCACTTTACGGCCTGGGGACCGTCTGCGATAATCTGCCGGGCTTTGTGGTGTTAACCGATTCGGATGCCGAGCCGCCGGGCGGCGACCACAACTGGGGGACCGGCTTCATGCCAGCCACGTACCAGGGCACGCACTTCGCTCCCGGCAAAACGCCGATTCTCTATGCCGATTTACCGGCCGGCATCACCATCCTCCGCCAACGGGCCAAGGTCGATTACATCAACGCCTTGAACAGGCACTATGAGGCGCGGCTATTGAGCCGCGGCCGTAAGGAAGCGGCAGCATGGCCGCTTCCTTACGATCGCGGCTCAGCTGAGATCCTGCCGGAAGTCGAGTCCATCGAGGCCCGCATCGCCGCCTACGAATTGGCCTATCGTATGCAGTCCAGTGCCCCCGATGTCGTCGATCTGTCCCGCGAAACCGCCGAGACACATCGGCTGTACGGGCTTGATCGCCCAGAGACGGCAGCCAATGGCCGTAATTGTCTACTCGCGCGCCGCCTGGTGGAGCGCGGGGTGCGTTTCGTGCAGCTGTACATGGGGGCGGGCAGCCGCTGGGATGCTCACAGCGACCTGGATAAGAACCATGCCCAGGCCTGCCTGGAAAGCGATCGGCCCATCGCCGGCTTGCTCCGCGATCTGAAGCGGCGCGGCCTGCTCGATTCGACGTTGGTGGTATGGGGAGGGGAATTTGGCCGCACACCGATGAGCGAGAGTGGTAACGGCCGCGATCACAACCCGTTCGGCTTTACCATGTGGATGGCCGGCGGAGGCGTCAAGGGCGGCATCACCTACGGCAGCACAGATGACATCGGCCTGTATGCCGTGGACAAGCCAGTCCACGTCCATGATATCCACGCCACCATCCTCGCCCTGCTCGGGCTCGATCACAAGCAGCTGACGTTCCCGCACGATGGCCGCGACGAACGCTTGACGGAGACGAGCGGCCACGTGATCGAGGCGATTTTACGCTAGACCTTGTCCCAATAAATCGTCCGGCAGCGGGGGCACTGACCCATCTGGTATTCGACCTGTTCGCCGGACAGAAAGGTGAACGAATAGTTCTCCAGCAGGGGCAATGGCCAACCGCATACGCACGAGGTTTCGTCTCGCTCTTCACGGCCTATTAAATGTCCCCAAAGGGGGCTGAAAAATTGAATCCAACTTTGCGAACGTCGAGAGCGACCTTTGCGGCACCAGCGGACATCCTCCGGTTCGCTCATCCCCAGTTTGCGGCACGCGCGGACAATAGCATAAGGCGGGGCGTCGCATTCAACTTCCAGGGGGCCCAAATGGTTCGACATGGTTCTGACCTCGTTCAAGACAGCCATTCGGTCTCTCCATAATAAATTAGCAAGTACCGTGCCACGTGTCAGCCGATAGTTGCATCGCTGTCTCGCAAACGAAATAGGAGAATGCCATGCGTTATGTCTACTGGCTCGTTGTTATCTTGTCCTTCCCTGCAGGATCGCTTACCGCGGCGGATGCTTACAAATATGCCGGACTGCCGCCGGAGAAAGCCGCCGCCGCCATGACCGTGCCGGAAGGCTTCGAGGTCCAGCTGTTTGCCGGCGAGCCAGACGTGCGGCAGCCGATCGCTTTTTGCCTGGACGACCGCGGCCGGCTGTGGGTGGCCGAGGCGTACAGTTACCCCATTCGTCGATCCGAAAAAGAGGCGAAAGACCGCATCCTCATCTTCGAGGACAGCGACGGCGACGGCAAGTTCGACAAGCGCACCATCTTCATGGAGGGGTTGAACCTGGTCAGCGGCCTGGAGGTTGGTTTCGGTGGCGTGTGGATCGGAGCGGCCCCGTATCTGATGTTTGTGCCGGTCAAACCGGGCGAGGACAAACCGGCGGGCAAGCCGCAAATCCTCCTGGACGGCTGGCACTACGAGGACACACACGAAACCTTGAACGCCTTCTGCTGGGGACCGGATGGCTGGCTATACGGCTGCCACGGTGTCTTCACGCATTCGCGGGTCGGCAAGCCGGGCACGCCGGACAAGGACCGCATTCCGCTCAACGCCGCTGTCTGGCGCTATCATCCGACCAAGCATATTTTCGAGGTATTCGCCCACGGCACCAGCAATCCCTGGGGACTTGATTTCGACGCCCACGGCCAGGCATTCGTCGAGGCGTGCGTCATCCCGCACGCTTTCCACATCATCCAGGGCGGCCGTTATCACAGACAGGCCGGATCGCATTTTAATCCGCACACCTACGCCGATATCCAGACCATTGCCGATCATCTGCACTGGCAGGGCGCCGATCCATGGAAGGCCATCGCTACCTCCGCCAGCCACGGCGGCGGTCACGCTCATTGCGGTCTCTTGATCTACCAGGGCGGCGCCTGGCCGGAGGTGTATCGCGGCAAGATGTTCATGGGCAACATCCACGGCCATCGCCTTAACATGGATGTGCTCCAACCCAAAGGCTCCGGATTTGTCGCCTCGCACGGTCCCGATTTTCTCCTGGCCAACGATGCCTGGGCACGGTTCATCAACCTGCGCTCTGGCCCGGACGGCAACGTCTATCTCCTCGACTGGTATGACCAACAAGCGTGTCATCACGGTGACCCCAATGTCTGGGACCGCGGCAACGGCCGCATCTATACGATCCGCTATCGTGGTACCAGGCCGGTAACAGGCGTGGACCTGAGCCAAAAAAGTGACAAGGAGTTAGTAGAGCTGTTATTGCACAAAAACATCTGGTACGCACGGCACGCGCAACGGCTGCTGCAAGAGCGAGCGAACCGGCAGCACAAACTGCCGGGTGTTCGGGAAGCGCTGGCCCCGATAGCGTTCCAGCATCCGGACGAGACACGGCGGCTGCGCGGCTTGTGGGCGCTGCATGTTACCGGCGGCTTGACGGAAGAAGACATTCACAAAGCGCTGGACGATGAGGCCGCCTACGTCCGCGGTTGGGCAGTGCAGCTGGCGCTGGAAGACGGCAAAGCGTCCGAAGCGCTGTTGAAGAAATTGGCCGTGATGGCCGCTCGGGATTCATCGCCCGTGGTACGCCTCTATCTGGCCAGCGGCATGCAGCGCTTGCCGTTGCCGCAGCGCTGGGACGTGCTACAAGGACTGCTGACGCATTCGGAAGACAGGGGCGATCCCAATTTGCCGCTTCTGTACTGGTACGCGCTGGAACCGTTGGCCGGGGCGGCGCCGAAACGAGCACTGCAATGGGCCTGTGCGGCGAAGGCGTCGCCCTTGTTGCTGCCGTTCACAGTGCGGCGCATTGCCTCAGCGGGTACGCCGGAAGCGTTAGCGCTGGTGGTAAAGGCGCTGGCTGCCGAGGAGGACGCCGGACGGCAGCGGGCGATCTTGCGCGGCATCCATGAAGCACTGAAAGGCCGGCGCCGTGCACCGATGCCAAGCGAGTGGTCCGCCGCTTTCGCCAAGCTCGCGCACAGCAAGGATGCCGAAGTACGGCGGCAAGCCACGACTTTGGCCGTGATCTTCGGCGATGCCCAGGCATTCGCCGAGCTACGCCGTATCTTGAGCGATCCCCGTAACGACGCCAGCGCACGTCAGAGCGCCCTCACTGCGCTTCTGGACGCGCGCGACAAGGATCTCGCTCCCGTGTTGCAGCGGCTCATTGCGGAAAAACCGCTGCGCAGCGCCGCCCTGCGCGGCCTGGCTTTCTACGACGATCCGAAAACTCCGCAAAAGATCGTGCAGGCGTTCGGCTCGTTCACGCCAGAGGAAAAACGTGACGCCCTGAACACGCTGGCTTCGCGGGCTACCTACGGCAAGGCGCTGATGGAAGCTATCGCCGCCAAGAGCATTCCCGCATCGGATGTGCCTGCCGAGATCGTGCGTCAACTCCGCAATCTTCACGACCAGAAGCTGGATGAACGCATCACCGCCGTATGGGGCATTATCCGCACCACGCCGGCCGAGCGTATTCGGCTCATCCGTGCCTGGAGGCAGAAGATCCTGCAGGCTGAGACGGCGCCCGACCTATCCCTGGGCCGGGCCGTCTTCGCCAAAACCTGCCAGCAATGCCATACCCTGTACGGCAGCGGCGGCAAGGTCGGTCCCGACATCACCGGCTCTAACCGGGCCGATCTCAATTATCTGCTGGAGAACATCCTCGATCCCAGCGCCGTGATCCCCAACGAGTACAAAGCGACGGTGTTGACGCTGCAAGACGGCCGAGTCATCACTGGCATCGTCCGCGCCGAGACGCCTGCCGCCCTCACGGTCGTCACCGCCAACGAAACGCTGACCGTCCCGGTCAACGAGATTGAAGAGCGCACCTCTAGCCCCACCTCGATGATGCCGGACGATCTGCTCAAGCCGCTCCGCGACGACGAAGTACGCGCTCTGATTGCTTACCTGCGTCATCCGTCTCAGGTGCCGATATTGGCCACACCAGATAATGCCAAGGACTTCTTCAATGGCAAAGATTTAACTGGCTGGGACGGCGCTGCGCAGCTGTGGTCGGTTGAGGACGGCGAGATCGTCGGTAAAAGTCCTGGCTTGAAGCGCAACGAGTTCCTCAAAAGCCAGATGCTCGCTGCCGATTTTCGCTTGACACTGAAAGTGAAATTGAAACCCAATAAGGAGAACAGCGGTATTCAATTTCGTAGCGAATCGTTGGCCGACGGCGAGATGCGCGGTCCGCAAGCCGACATTGGTGCCGGTTGGTGGGGCAAACTCTACGAGGAGAATGGCCGCGGGTTGCTATGGGACAAATCCGGCGAGAGACACGTCAAGGTTGACGACTGGAACGACTACGAAATCGTGGCCGAGGGTAGCCGGGTGCGGACGTACATCAATGGCAAACTATGCGTGGATAGGAACGATCCGGCGCTGTCACGCCGCGGCATCTTTGGCTTGCAGATTCATGCGGGCGGGCCGATGGAAGTGCGGTTCAAGGATCTCAAGCTGGAAGTGCTGCCAGCACGGAAGAACGGGAATTGAATTACCTGAATCAGGAGCTTTCAATGCGGCCATGCCTCGTTGGTTCGCAGTTGCTGTTTCTCGGAATCGCTCTGCTTGAGTTTGCTCCGGCATGCGCCAAAGCAGAGATGACTCCGCTAGCGGACTTCCTGGTCAGCGAGTTCCCCTGCCCTGACCCGTATGTGTGCCATGACGGATCGGATTGGTACATTTTCGGGACCGGCGCGCGGCCTTTCTTCTTGCAGGGGCGCGAATTGGGTATAGGAAAGATGAAGAAGGTCTTTCTAAACCTCGATTACGCTGGCTTCCCCTTCAAAGTCGCACAAATTTGGGGCTTCATCGTCCATCAGCACGTGGACGGCTCTTCCCATGCTTATGGCACGCTTCACCTGGGTAACTTTCATACGGTCCTCGCTTATTTCGAGCCACAGGCGTCGGCGCGATGGGAGAAGGGCAAGCCGATCACTGCTTGGAAGTTCAAGAGCATTGTCCTTGGCAATCCCTCTCGACAAGACTGGAAGTACTACGAGTCCAAAATTCTTATGGACACGAACGGCACCATTTACTTGATGTATGTAGCCAATACCGGCAGAGACAATTTCATTTTTGCTCAAAAAATGAAGTCGTGGAGTGAGATCGACAGGGCCTTCCCACCCAGGCTCCTTTTGAAACCGGGGGGTTATCGTTCGGAAGATCGGAATGGTCCTCACAGTATGCAGCTCGTTGAAGGCGGCAGCATCTTCAATTGGAATGGCAAGTACATTCTCCTCTACAGCGTTGGGGACTACCTGCGCAACAACTACAAGTTAGGCATGGCCTTTTCGGATTCCTTGATTCCTGCCCGGGGCCAAACGTACCACAAAGTCAAGTTGCCCGATCCGAAGCGCGTGTGGGGGGCGAGCGCTCACAAAGAGGAGATTGGCTATCTTCTGCAATCCGAGAAACCCCAATGGCCCAACTATTGTGGGAACCTTGTCGTCGGTCCCGGATTGGGGAGCATCGTGCTTGTCGGCAACAAACCCTGGCTCTTCTTTCACGGCTACAAGACGGAAGACAAAAAGCGCAAGCCGGAGAATCGCTTTGTCTTTCGCGTCCCGCTGATGGTCGCTATCGGCCGGGGGGCACCGAGTCTTCGGTGGCTTCACGTCGATTGGTCTCAGGTAGATCGTTTGCCCCGTTAGGGCGAGCGGCCTTTTCCCTCCCCCCTTGTGGGGGAGGGTTGGGGTGGGGGGGAGACAACTCCTGGGCTCCCTTGCCTTGACGCCTCCCACCTCAGCTCTCCCTCACGAGGGGAGAGGAGGTTTGGTCCGCTAGCTGCTATAGTTCTACCGGTGCTCCCTGGATGGCATGGAGGAACGCATCCATCCAGTTTACCAGCGTCTCCGGGTTGGCGACGTGAGCGGTGGCGGATGGCGGCGCCAGAGGACCGACGCCCAGGGCGAGGCCACCGTGGGCCGTCGCCGCCTCCAATGCTTCCTTATCGTTGGGCGCATCGCCGGCATATAAGACAAACAACGGCTCGCCGACATGCTCGATCATCATGCGGACGGCGTCGCCCTTGGTCCAGGTGCCACCCACCAGCGCCTCCACAGCCAACGGCGCATCGACCACGCGCAGCTGTCTTTGCCAGCTGTCCAAAAAACCCAGGATGCGCTTGTGCACTTCATCAATCAGCGTCGGATCGACGCCGCGATAATGTACGGTGAAGCCATAGCGCTTGTGCTCGACCCAGGCGCCCGGATAGACACGCTCGATAGCCGATAAGCGTTTGGTGATCTCATCGATGAGCTGGACATTGTCGCGGGCTGTGGGGTGTACCAGCAGGTTGCCGTCGATCCGCATTTCGATGCCGCTGACGCCGCAGTACGCCAACTGCGGCAGGCCGATCAATTGCTCCAATTCGTCGAGGCGCCGGCCGCTGAAGATGCCAACATGAATGTGAGGCTGAGCGGCAAGTTCCGCCAACAACTCGCGCGTTCGCGGCGCCAATTGAGCTTGCCAGGGATGCTCGACGATCGGCGTCAGCGTACCATCATAGTCGAACAGCAACAACAGCTTCTCGCCAGCGTGATAGGCGGCGAGCAAAGGCATCAAAACATCGGGAATCGAATTGGCCACGTTGCCCTCAGGTCAATAAAGGTACACCGTTGTCGTGGACCTGGCGTACGCCGCGGCGGACCGAGTACGGCGCCTTCGGCTCCACGAGACGGCCGGCCGCTGACAACAACATGCCGGCCCAACGATAGATATTATTATCCGCCACTTGCCGGCGCATCCGTCGCATGCGCCGTTGCTGCTCTCCCAACGGCATTGTTAGGGCAGTCTGATACGCCTCCGCCAGCTGATCCAGTGCATAGGGATTGACGATCAAGGCATCGCTCAGTTCGCAAGCAGCCCCCGCGAACTCAGACAGCACCAGTACGCCTTGTTCATCGGTGCGGGCAGCGACGAATTCCTTGGCCACCAGGTTCATGCCGTCGTGCAAGGAGGTGATAACGCACGCCTGTGCGGCCCGGTACAACACAGCCAACTTATCGGGTCCGTGATGTTCGTGAAGATAAATGATGGGATCCCAGGAGTCATCCCCGTGACGCCAATTGATCTCCTCAACCAGCCTCCTTACCTCCTCGCTCAGGGCTTGATATTCGTTGATGTGCGTACGGCTCGGTGCCCCTACCTGGATAAAGCAAAAGTTCCGCCGCCATTCGGGATATTTGTTCAACAAGCGGTCCACCGCCCGCAAACGTTCCGGAATGCCCTTGATGTAATCGATACGATCGACGCCGATGAGCAAGGGCAGATTGCCGACGCGGAGCTTGTTCCGCATGCGGCGCTCTTCGTACTCCCAATCGGCCGGCGCCAGAGCGGTGATTTCATCGGGATCGACGCTGATGGGCTGCGGCCGGATCTCGGTAGTGTGGCCGCGGCGCGTCACGGCAAAACGCTCGAAACAAACCCGCGCCTCCAGGTAGCGATCGACGGATTCCAGGAAATTGTTGCAGTGATACTGCGTGTGGAAGGCGAGCAGGTCGTTGCCGAGCAGGCCACTGAGGATCTCTTCCTTCCAGGGACAGACGCGGAAGGTCTCCGGGTTGGGCCAAGGGATGTGCCAGAACTGAACGACGATCAGATCAGGCCGGGCCTGGCGCAGCAGCCGCGGCAACAGGGCGAAGTGATAGTCCTGCACGAAGACGATGGCCGGTTCGCTCTCAACCTCTTCGAGCACAGCCTGGGCAAATTTGCGATTGACGAGGCGATAGGCGTCCCAATGCTCGACCTCAAAGCGCGGCCGGGTGTAGGCGGCATGGCACAACGGCCATAATGCGGAGTTGGAGAAACCATAGTAATAGCCCTCTTCCTCCTCGCGGCTCAGCCAGACGCGGCGCAGAGTGTAGCTGGGATCCTCCGGAGGCACAGCAACGCGGCCTTGCTCATCGCTGGCCGCACGGTCGGCATCGCCTGAGCCGTGGCCAACCCAAATCCCACCTGTGGCTCGCATGACCGGATCGAGCGCGGTCGTGACGCCGCTGGCCGGACGCATACAGCGAATCTCACTGCCATCGTAGACGTGAATGAACGGCTCGCGGTTGGCCACCACTACCAGGCGAGCGCCGGCCAAACGCGTTCGCACCACGTCTTCCAACCGTTCTTTTGTCCACGCCATGAGAGTTCCTCCAGAGGTGTCCAAGTTATCTCATCGGGCGAACTATCTACGAGGCGAGGGGGCGTTTCACATCGCGGGTGGTCACTAGCGTTGTAAACCAGGGCTAAATTGCCGCATGCGCGAGAGAGCAGCAAAGTAGTCGACATCATGCAATTCTTGTGCCAATCACTGCAGACGGCCCTTCTGCGCCCGGATGTGCGAAAATGCGAAACTTACGTGGACACTGAAACAGAGTGGCCAAGGATTTATTATGGCAACTTTCAGGCCGAAAGGAAACTTTTTGTTCAAATATTTGCAACGCGCTTCCCGTTCTCTCGGAAGCGGGTTTCGCGTATCTTGGCGAGTAGGCGAACGGCCGGCGTCAGCCGACTGGCCGCCCCCCACCAGCCGGCGTCTGTCTGGCATTCGCCGCGCAAAGGAGCCTCCTATGGAACGCCGCCTCCTCATCCAGATGACGACCCCAACGGCCGTGATTGGACTGCTGCTGTTTGCCGTCTGCTTGGTCAGCGCCTGGAGCGTCAATCATTTGCAATCTCAATTGTCATACGCCCTGGTGTCCAACGTGACCAGTATGGAATCGGCTCAGGAATTGGAGATCAATCTGCACAAATTACGCTTTCACTGCTATCGCTACCTGATCGAACCGAAGCAGGGCGAGGCTAACACCCATTTGCTCAGTAAACTAACGGCAGACGATCGGGACTTTCGCGCGGCCCTGGAAGAAGCGGAGCGTTGGGCATTCACGCCTCAAGAGAAAGAATATGTTAGGCAAATTCGCATTGCCTATCAACGCTATCAGGAACAATTCCAGGTCTTGAGCCATAAGCCGCCGCCCCAACAAGCCGATTATGATGGCTTGGCCGAGTCGAACCCGATTCGGCCGATCATGGAACCGTGCGAGCGCTATTTCTATTTCAACAAGGAGCAAATGAATCAGACGCAGCAGCAGAGCGAGCGTATCAGTCGCTTGCTGCGCTGGGTGTTGCTGCTGCTGGGCCTGGTTGGGCCAATCAGCGGGTTATTGATCGGTTGGAGCATGGCCCGTGGTTTCTCACGCTGGATGCAGCGCGAGCTGCTGCGGGCGCAGCAGCTTTCCGCCCTGGGGCAGTTGGCGGCCAGCGTGGCCCATGAAGTCCGCAATCCGCTCATGTCGATCAAGATGTTGGTAGAAGCGGCGCTTCGGCCGCACAATCCGCGCCCCTTCACCGGCGATACTCTGCAAGTGGTCCATCGGGCGGTGGCACGTCTGGAGAAAATGGTGCAGGGATTCCTCGATTTCGCTCGGCCGCCGGCCTTGCAGCGCAGCATCTGCGATCTCCGGGCGGTGGCGGCCGAAGCCATCGAGCTGATTCGCGCCCGCGCCGGCCAACAAAAAGTCGAAATGGTCCTCGATTGTCCTGAACAGCCGGTTTACGGCGATGTGGACCGGGCGCGCTTGTGTGCTGTGTTCGTTAATCTTGGCTTGAATAGCTTGGATGCCATGCCGAGCGGAGGGCGTTTGGACGTGCGCTTGCGTGCGGAGTCGGATCAGGTGATCGTCCGGGTCCTCGATACCGGGACGGGCATCGCCCCGGAGGTGGCCGAAAGACTTTTCACGCCGTTCGCCAGCAGCAAGCCGACGGGCACGGGCCTGGGGCTGTGCATCAGCAAGCGAATCATCGAGGACCACGGCGGCCAAATCAACGGCAGCAATCGCCCTGCCGGCGGTGCTTGTTTTACCATCCTTCTGCCCCTAAGTTCCTCGGCGAATGGCCGACCTCAGCCAACTGGTGGGACCGACCGGCCAGCCAAGGAGGCCGACCAGCCGGCGGATGCCGGTCGTTTGCCTAATTTCGGAAAGAACGATCATGGCAAAATTGCTGGTGATTGATGACGAAGAGAGCGTGCGCTACTCGTTCCGCTACGTCTACGAAGGCGACCATGTTGAGGTGTTGACGGCGGGGACAGCAGCGGAGGGCTGGCAGCAATTGCAAGAGCATCAGCCCGATGTGGTGCTGCTCGATTTGCAGCTTCCCGACCGCTCCGGCCTGGATCTGTATCAGGACATTCGCGCCCTGGACGCCAAACGGCCGGTCATCTTCATAACCGCGCACGGCACCGCCGACACCGCCATCGAGGCTATGAAACAAGGCGCCTTTGATTATCTCGTCAAGCCGGTCAATCTGGAGATACTCAACCAGGTGCTCGAACGCGCTTTGGCAGCGGCGCGGCTGATGCACGCGCCGGCCGTGCTGCCAGCTGAAGAGCAGGGTAGCGATCAGATCATCGGCTCCAGCCGGACCATGCAAGAGATGTGCAAGCTCATCGGCCGGCTGGCGCCGCAGGACGTCAACGTCTTGATTTTAGGAGAAAGCGGATCGGGGAAAGAGCTGGTAGCCCGCGCCCTCTATCAGCACAGCCGCCGCGCCGACCGGCCGTTCCTGGCCATCAACTGCGCTGCTATCCCGGAAACGCTCTTGGAGAGCGAGCTATTTGGCCACGAAAAAGGCGCGTTCACCGGGGCGCATCAGCGCCGCATCGGTAAGTTCGAGCAGTGCGACGGCGGCACACTGTTTCTCGATGAAATCGGCGACATGCCGCCGCTTCTGCAAGCCAAGATGCTGCGTCTGCTACAAGAGCAACGTTTCGAGCGAGTGGGCGGCAACGAGACGCTGCAAACTCAGGTCCGCATCCTGGCCGCCACTAACCAAGATCTGGAAAAACGCGTCGCCAACGGCCGCTTTCGCGCCGACCTGTATTATCGGCTGAAAGTGGTGACCATCGCAGTGCCGCCCTTGCGCGAACGCCGCGATGACATTCCGGAACTGGCCCATTATTTCTTGTTTCGCTTTAATCGTGAGCTGGGTATGGATCTGCGTAGTCTGGATCCGGAAACGCTGGAGCTGCTGCAAGCCTATTCGTGGCCGGGCAACGTGCGCGAATTGCAGGGCGTCATCAAGCAGGCGATGGTCAGTGCCTCCGGGCATGTCCTGCTGCCAGAGTTTCTGCCGGACAATCTGCGCGGTCAGCCGCCCGCTGCGCCGCCGTCGTCCCCGTCAGGGGATCTGCCGGAACTGCGTGCCTTGATCGCCGGCCTGCTCGAACGGGGGGAACCCAATGTCTACAGTCAGGTGTTGGCTGCCGTCGAGCGTGTTCTGCTGCCCCAGGTCTTGCAGCACACGCACGGTCATCAGCAACAAGCCAGCGAACGGCTTGGCATCAGTCGGGCAACGCTGCGTCACAAGCTGCGCCTGCTCGGCCTGACCGTGAACCGTATCGTCACCGACGCTGATCCAATCTGACAAACCAAACATTTTTCTTGCCAGCCCGCCGCACCTGTAAGGGCTACTCCTGCGAGCAGGAGGACAGAAGAGACTTGGCGCGAAAACTGCCCTGGGTGGATAAAAACTGCCCACGATAAGCCCCTGACAAGGAGGGGAGAGAAGAGGCCATTTTGCTCAACGTGAAGCAAAACAAGCATTTCAGGTCGAAGGTCTGGCTGCTGACCTCATTTGGTATGCCGCTTGCCTCTGGTGAAGCGGAACCCAAGATGCCCGCCGGGGAGGCGACGCCTCTGCCGCTTTCTTCCGAGGAGGTTTGATGCAGAGCTTCGCCCCTGCGGATCGTCCAGCATCGAACGATTCCGTTCGCCTTCGCAATCCCCGGATAGAGAAGGCCAATCCCCGTCGCTCCCTCAGAGGTCGGGCACGTGGCTCGGCCTCTGAGGAGCTTTTTGTATTTGCGTATTGCGTACGACCTCTGAGGTGAGGACCTATCATCACATGAGGTCTGGGAGCGTATCCGGAACCCAGGCAAGGATGCGGAAGTCGAGCACGCCTCCCCTCCTGAGTCCGCCGAAGCGGCCGCCGCGCTTCCTTTACCTTTTTGGGTCATGAAACACACACAACGAATTCCGAGACAGCTGCCCTCGAATGCACACCCGATGCCCGTAGAGGAGTTGCCACCGAACCTGCCTCTGTTGCCGCGGCTGACGCTGGGCGGGGCAATTGGCGGCAGTTTTGCCGGCAGTTTTGCCGGCGCTTTGCTGGGAATGGCAATCGGCATCCTTTATCGGGACATTTCTCTGGGTTTGGATGGCGCCCTTCTGGGTGGAGTTATCGCTGCCGTCGCCGGGGCCGCTTACGGGCTTATCCTGGCCTTGCGCGACAAACGAGTAGAAAGAAAATCCGCAGAAGGATAACACGCTACGGGTGAGCTTACGAGAAAGGGCGAACGTGCCGATCTTACCGGCTCGTTCGCCGCCTCAAAGCGAAATCTCGGCTCCCTTGCACACAGTTGCCGCCCTTGCCGGTCAGATAAAAGAAGAACAACAGGAACCGGAAGTGTAAGCAACGGACAAGATCCATTCCGCGAAAGGGCGAAGCATGAAGCAATGGCAGCACAAGGGAATGACGGGGCTGCTAATTGGTTGGTGGCTGGGCTTGGCCGGGACTGCCTGGGCTGGCCCCTACGTGAACTTAATGCAGCCGTGCAAGTGCCCGCCGAATCATTATAGCGCCTTGCATGTTATGGTGCCGGCTTTGTATCGCTGGGCAGCCTGGTGTCAGGGACCATGCCGCTACACCTTCGCCCGTGTCCTGCACCCCGATATCGCTACCACTACCTACATCAAGAGGTATTGCTGCCCATCCGTCAACCCATTCCTGTTCGCGTTGCAAAACTATCCGGGGCTGAACGGCACTCTGCCGTCCTCATCTTATCAGTCGCAGGCGGAGGCAGAGCCAACATCGCAAGCAAGACCGCAAGAGTTGCCGCCGAGCGAAGAGAAACTGCCACCGCCCGAAAAACTGCCACCACCGCGCGAAGAAAAGAATAGAGGATAGAAGATGGCGAAAAAATGAGTTTGATTCTATTCTCTATCCTCTACCCGGATATCGCTCTGGATATTGGCGAGCGAGGTTGCGCCAGCTCCCGAGTAGGTTGTTTCCACTCCCTCCCCCCCTTGTGGGGGGAGGACTGGGGCGAGCGGTAAGGCGTCCGCAGGCGAAACACTTTCCCCCACCCTGACCCTCCCCCACCAGGGAGGGGGAAAAGACCACTCGCACGTAAACCCTCCTCTACGCCCAAATCAAGAGGGACACTCACTCTATCCTTCTATCTCTTTTTTTTGTTAGTAGGACGGATGGCTACCAGGCCGCCGTTGGGTCCGGGCACGGCTCCTTCGACGAGGACGAGATTGTTGTCGGCATCGATGCGGACGATGCGCAGGTTACGGATGGTCACCCGTTCGGCGCCATAGCGTCCAGCCATGCGTTTGCCTCGTTTGGGCCGGCCGCTGCCGCGGTTGCTGGCGTGCGAGCCAATGCTGCCGGGGGCGCGGTGATGTTTTTTGACACCGTGGCTGGCCGGTAGACCAGCGAAGCCGTGGCGTTTCATCGGTCCAGCGGTGCCGCGTCCCTTGGAGGTGCCGATAACATCGACAGCTGGCACGTCTTTGAATACCTCGCCGGCCCGAAGTATGGTGCCGACCTGTAAATCACTCGGCTTATCCAGACGAAATTCGCGGATGTAGCGTTGCGGCTCGCAATCGGCCTTAGGCGGGATCTGTACGCCAGCTTTGACTCGCGCTTGGCGCCGCCGCGATTCCAGAGCATTGGACACGTGACCGCGCTCCGCCCGGCTAGCCTTGCGCCGCGGCTTGTCCAGAAAACCAACCTGCACAGCGTCGTAGCCGTCGCGCTCCTGATTGCGTACTAATAAGATCGGGCAAGGGCCGACTTGCAGCACGGTGACGGGCGCGATCTTGCCCTCATTGTCGTACACCTGCGTCATGCCGACCTTCAACCCTAACATGCCCAGAGCCATCGTCCTTACCTCATTATCGTCAAGCAACTGTCTACCCGAGGCCGCCCCGGTGAGCATCATTGCCGGAGGGTGGAATCCTCCTGATCGAATCGAAATTATTATTATGGCGATTGGAAAAGAAGCGTCAACAACTGCTGCGTACTCATTCCCGGGTTGAAATAGCCAGGTTGTAGCCCGATGGCTCGATCTCTGGCAGCAGATTCCTCCCGCCGCCCCGGCCGCTACCTTGACGCTAATCCAACATTACGAACAACGCCTCGCCGAATCATCCGGGCCACATGCGATAAGGGGGTGTTGGCATGTTGGAACCTCCTTAAATGTTGGCCAACTCGCCGAAGTATTCGTGGTCCTCGTTGTAGCCGCCCTCGCCCTGGCCAATAGTGCGGATGTTCTGGACAAACTCGATGGCCCGAATCCACTTGACCATCTTGAAACCCAACTGGTTCTCGACCCGCAGACGCAAAGGCGCGCCGTGCAGCTCGCTCAGTGGCTCGTAATTCATCTCATAGGCCAAGAGCGTTTGCGGATGCCGGGCATTCTCGATCGAGAGGTTGTCGTAAAACTCGCCGCCTTCGCCCCCCTCGCCGAATGAATAGAAAACAACAGCCTGGGCCTCCGGCGTCGGCCGCACCTGTTTCATCAACTCTTCCAGCGTCACGCCGCCCCACTCGGCGATGCCCGACCAGCCCTGAATGCAGTGATGCAGGGTGATCTGGGTCTTCTTGGGCATCGCCCGCAGGTCCTCCAGCGACAACTCGACCGGATTTTCCACCAAACCGTATACCTTGAGTCGATAATCCTTGAAGCCGCCGGCAGCCAGGTTCTTCCACTCGTCACAGGTGGGTATTTTGCCGTTGGCCCAGAAGAACGGCGAGATGTCCTCGCGGCGGAACTCGGCCCGTGGGGCGGGCCGGTCAAGCAGGAAGGCCATGATCGGCGTGACAATCGCCCTGGCGGCGTGCTGCACCGCGCGCGGATGCCGCCAGGCCAACCAGTTGGCCAACACGTTGACCGCCACAATCACACCCAGACCCAGCAAACCCAGATACAAACCGGTCAGGCTGGTATCGTCGCGGCCGACGACGATGTGATTCATGTTCCGAACCAACCCGGTGAGCACCACCATCGTCACGTGGCCCACGAAGAAGAGAACAAAGGCGCACATGACCAGGAAATGCAGCGACCGGCCGATTTGCCGATTGCCGGGCAGCTGCGGATACCAGGAGAAGCGATTGGTGAAAGCTGGCGACATGGATGGTCCGGTCAGAATGGCCAGCGGGGCCAGGATGAAGACCACGCCGAAGTAGGCCAGCTGTTGAAGGGCGTTGTAGTGATAGAAGCCGTTTGGTTCGGGCGGCAGGTGGAAGGTGGCGTAGTGGACCCAGATGGCCCAGGCATCGGGAATGATCTGCCAGGAGGTGGGAACCAGGCGTCTCCACTGCCCGGTAGCGAACAGCAGAACCGCAAAGATCAGGCCATTGCCCACCCAAAATAGAACACTGAGGAAGTGCCAGTGCCGAGCCATGCCGATGGTGTGGCGGTAGCCGGGCAGACCAATCCACGGTGACAGATAGCGAGAATCCTCCTTGGCCGTCCAGACGCGATCCTTGGGCACCTCCACCGGCGTTAGCCGCAGCCATTCCGTACCGGGCGTACAATGGACGTTCCAGTACAGCCGCGGATGGTCCATGAGGATCTGCAAGCCGCTGCGGACGAGCAGAACCAGAAACAGGAAATTGACGTAGTGAGTGATGCACAACCATGGCGGAAAACCGTGCGGCATCGCAGCCGTTTCGGAACTGCGGTAGGCGTCGGCAGATACTACCGGCAGACCGACCGTGGCCCATTGAATGTACGCTGCGGCTACCAACAGGACAAAGGGCGTAAGAAGCGGCAGCAGTGTCTTGAGGCGGATACGCATATTCGTACTCTCCTGCTCATCCGTGTCTGAGACAGACCAAGCGATAGCGGGGCTGGGAGGCGGAAGACGAAAAGGGTATCGAATCTCCTCTCGCCGCGCATGGGCCTCCTAAAAGTCTTGCTACTTTTTTATCTCTAGAGGGTGATCCTCGCCAGCAGAGGCCCAATGCAACGGCTGTACCTCTCGCCCCCGCCTCAGGTTCGGAGTATCTTAGCCCTGGCGCGAGAAAGTCCTTTCTTTCACTCTTGTGCGGAGGCCCCAACAGATGTTGGTACGAAAACGCTTGGTTTTATGGACACTCCCTTTAGCCTTGGTATTGCTGTCTCTTCATTGGTTGCTGGCCGAGGGAGAGAAGCCGATGCGGATTGCGGGCATTGGTCCGGCCGGACCTATCGTCAAGCGGCATACTGGATTCGCGTTTACCGAGGGGCCGGCCGCCGACCGCCACGGCAACGTCTATTTCACCGACATTCCCAACCAGCGTATCCACAAAGTCGATGCCGATGGCAAGCTGTCCGTCTTCCGCGAGAATTCCCATCATGCCAACGGCCTGATGCTCAACGCTCGAGGCGAGATTATCGCTTGTGAGATGGATGGTCAGATCGCCGCCTACAGCCCCGATGGCAAATCACGCCGCGTATTGGCCGAGGCCTACGACGGCAAACGCTTCAATGCCCCTAATGATCTCGTCCTCGACAAGGAGGGCGGCATCTATTTCACCGATCCGGAGTTCCTCGCTCCCAAACCGCTGCCTCAGGGCAAGACGGCCGTATACTATGTTGCGAAGGATGGCAAAGTATCGCGCCTGATCGATGATCTGCCCAATCCCAATGGCATCCTTCTCTCGCCCGATGAGAAAACGTTGTATGTCATTCCTTCTGGTCAAGCCGAAATGATGGCGTACCCCGTGGAAGGGCCAGGCAAAATCGGCAAAGGCCGTGTCTTCTGCACGTTGAAGCAGCGCAAAGAGGGCGAAAAGTCGGGCGGCGATGGTCTGACGGTGGACGAGAAAGGCAATCTGTACATCACCTCTGGGCTGGGACTACAAGTGTTTTCTCCGGATGGCCAACTTCTCGGCATCCTGACGTTGCCAGAGCAGCCGGCCAATGTCACGTTCGGCGGCAAGGATCTTAAAACGCTGTATGTCACGGCTCGTACTTCGCTCTATACGGTCCCGATGGAGGTAAAGGGCCATCTCTTCGCCCAGCCTCGGGAGTGAGCGGAGAGGTCACCGCTGCCGCAGTGACGGCCCCTCCTCCACAAGGGGGAGGGAAAAGACCCCAACCCTCCCCCACCAAGGGGGAGGGAAAAGATCGCTCGCACGGAAGCCCTCCTCCACGCCCAAATCAAGAGAGCCACCCGGCAGACATATTTTGCCGCCAAGCTGTCTTGACGGAGATGCCGGCGCACTTTATATCCGCTGCGCCATGAAAACGTTCGTCTCTTCTCTGCTGGCGTTGGGTATCTTGGTGGGACTGGGCGGCCGTCTGACGTGCGCCACCGATCCTCCACCGTCTCTGCGCAAAGGCAAGGTACTTATCCTCAAAAACGAATACACGATCGAAGGCGACATTGAACGCATCGGCGATCGCTACTGCGTGCGCCGCAAGCTCGGCGAGACCTGGGTTCCGGCTGAGCGGGTGTTGGCTCTGACGGCATCGCTGCCGGATGCTTATGCTTACCTGCGCCGTCGAACCAATCTTGACGATCCCGATGAACGGTTGCGTTTAGCGCGGTGGTGCCGGAGCAACGGACTCCAGCAACAAGCGCTGGCCGAGCTTCGAGCCGCCGCCGCGTTACGGCCCGATCATGCCGAGACGCGCCGCCTCCTCCGTTACTGGCAGCAAGCAGCGGCGCACGTTGCCCCACAAGCTGGGAGCAGCCGCGACGGCAGGACTTCCGTCGTGGACACGTCCCGTTCGTTGCCGCCGACACCGCCTATTGAAGTGACTACGGAATCGCTGGGACTGTTTGCCACGCGCGTGCAGCCCATCTTGATGAATACCTGCGCCCGTTGTCACGCCACGGGAAAGGGCGGGAATTTTCACCTCATCCAGGTCTTCGAGGACGGCATGAGCAATCGACGGACCTTGGAACGCAACTTGGCGGCGGTTCTCGCCGAGGTCAATGTGAATCAGCCCGAAGCGAGCCAGCTTCTCATCAAGGCGGTCAGCGATCATGCCCATACCGGGCAGGCGCCGTTGCGAGACCGCCAAGCCGCTCCCTACCGCACATTGGAGAACTGGGTCAAGCTGACTGTGGCCGACAACCCGCACCTGCGCGAGAAATCCGAAAGTCGAAAGCCGAAAGCCGAAACGCCTGGGCCCCTGTTCGAGGAGGCACAAGCGAAAGCCCGTGAAGAATCCCAATGGGGAACCGAAGTACGCCCGAAAGCTGTCTCTCGCCCTTCTGCTGTTGCTCGACCCGATAAAGAGAAAACCGTATCGCCTTCTCAGGTCAATCGGACCAGCGCTGCGCCGGTTGATCCTTATGATCCGGAGCCATTCAATCGCAAAATGCATCCTGAGGCGAATAAATGAAGTCTCCTTCTCCTCCTCTTCGCACGTCGGAGTTGTACCGCCGTTGGCGTGACGGATCGGTAGATCGGGACAGCCATCGTTGCCTCAGTCTGCGCCTGGCTCTGCTTGTCTGGCTGATCTTGGGAGCGGCCGTGAGCATACGCACGCTGGTGCGCCCCAGCAGTCATACGGTTTTCCCGATCTTCGCAGCCAGCGCTGAACATTGGTGGGGCAATTGCTCGCTGTATGAACTTTATCCGGGGCTAGATCGCTTTCGCTATCCGCCCATCTTCGCTGTTTTTATAACGCCGTTCAGCGCCTTGGGATTAACAGTGGGCGGCATCTTGTGGAGTTGGCTGAGCATTGCCGTTTTCCTGGCCGGTCTGTGGCACTATCTGCGCGACGTGGTCCCCTCGACATGGACACAACAACGCAGGGCCACGTTCTTGATATTGAGCGGCCCAGGGGCGCTGCGCGGTCTGTGGAACGCACAGAGCAATGCCCTGATCGCGGGCTTTGTCCTGCTCGGGGCAGCGGCATTGGCACGCGCTCTGAGTTCGGAGCACCAAGGGCTGAGATGCACACCGCCGAACGCCGAACGCCGAACGCCGAGTTCCAGCTGGTGGCTGGCGGCATTGCTCTTGGCGGTGCCGGTGTGCCTCAAACTGACACCGTTGGCGCCGGTGTTACTCTTGGCGGCGCTGTGGCCGCGGCAGTTAGCTTGGCGTCTGCTTGGGGTCATAGCCGGATTGTCCTTGCTGCCGTTTCTGACACGGCCGCCTGACCTCGTGCTCGATCAGTATCGGGAGTGGATTGATCATCTAAGAGAAACAGGCAACATCCGCTGGATTGGTTTTCGCGATGGCTGGACGGTCTGGATTGTACTGCATCATCTATTCGGCGGTGAAGCGGGCGTCCTCTCCTTACATGGGCCGATGGACTCGTTGTGGTATCCTCGGGTACAGTTGGCAACGGCGGCAGCAGCTTTGGGCTGGTGCTTGTGGCAGCGGCGGCGTGCCGGCCGCTGTGGCTTGGAGCCGACCTGGTTGGTACACGTGACCCTGAGCATGGGATTGGCCTGGCTGATGCTGTTCGGACCGGCCATCGAACACGCCACCTATGTCTTTCTCGCGCCGCCGCTCTTGTGGGCGCTTTTGGAGCGCCGGGCCTGGCCGCACGGTCGGGGGCTGATTTGGGCATCGTTTACGCTCATCATGGTCCTCGGCTGGGGCGCCGTGACACGGCTGCTGGCGCCGCATTGGCCGATTGTGTTGACTGCCCTGCCAGCCGGCACCGCCCTGTTCGCACTGTGGCTGATCGGCTATGCTCGAAATTGCGGAGCAGGTACCCACAGGTCGCTATCTTCCGGCGAGTCCCCATCCACGGCGCACCAGCGCCTGGCTTCTTGCAGACAACGCTGGGACGTTTCGCCGACGCCTCCGTGATGCCTGGACTTATCGTTTGATGCCGGACAGCTGTTCCAGCGCCAGCATCAAGGCATGTGTGCCTTTCTTACTATACCCTTGGGCCTGCACCGCCAGATACAACTGATTGGCCAACGCCAATCCTGGCAGCGACAGGTTCATGCGCTTGGCCTCTTCCAACGCGATCCCCATGTCTTTGATGAAATGTTCAACGAAAAATCCCGGCTCGAAATTGCGGTCCATAATACGCGGGCCGAGATTGTTCAGCGACCAGCTCGCCGCTGCGCCACCACCTACCGATTGTAGTACAGTCTTCAAATCTAATCCCGCCTTATAGCCATATAACAGTGCCTCACACACGCCAATCATATTGGTGGCAATGAGGATTTGATTGACCATTTTGGTATGTTGCCCCGCGCCGGCCGGACCTTGATGCACAATGGTCTTGCCCATGCACTCCAGGAGCGGACGAACCGCCTCGACAACCTCGGCATCGCCGCCGACCATGATCGACAGCCGCGCTTCTTTGGCGCCCACGTCGCCGCCGGAGACCGGGGCATCAACACTGCCGACGCCCTTGGCCTTGGCCGCCGTGTAAATCTCGCGGGCCAACGACGGCTCGCTGGTGGTCATGTCTACCAACACATTGCCGGCTTTGCTGCCGGCCAGGGCACCTTGCGGGCCGAGGAAGACTTCGCGCACGTCCGCCGGGAAGCCAACAATGGCGAAAACCACGTCGGCGCGCTCGGCTACGGCCCTGGGCGAATCGGCCCAGGCGGCGCCCGCCTCCAAAAGCGGCTTGGCCTTCTCGGGACTGCGCGTATATACCGCCGCCGAGTAGCCCTTGGACATTAAATGGTGACACATCCACCGGCCCATGACACCGGTGCCGATCCAGCCGATGCGCGTCTTGCCTGGTTCCGCTTTGCTGAATGCCATGATTATTCTCCTTGCGGTTTCGATTAGCGGCACTCCTATGCAATATCGCTAACCGACCCTGATTACGGACTACGGACCCCGGGCGAAGATGGCAAGCCGGCAATCCACTCAAAAAACTCGAGAAGAACGGCGAACTTTTCGGATCGAATCAGCATCTACGGATATACAGCGTGGAAATGTACTGCTGTGCGATGGGGGAAAAGAGGTATTGTATACTGGCCAGAATAGTAACTTTCAGGATAGCGCCGGCGACAGGAGCCGTGCCGGGACCATGTGGACAAGAGCGCAGCAATTCCTACTTTTTGCCTTAGGGCGTGTCTCTTTCTGGAATCCCAGTCCCACCAATCGCGAGGTCCATCCATGTCCAAGCGCGTACAGATCGTTCTTCTGGCTCTGGTGTGTTTTCTGTGCGGTCTATTGCTGGCGCCGCACCTGCCGTTTGTTCGTGCCGCCGAAAACAAAGTCAAAGCGCCGACCTGGCTGCACGGTTTCAACGTCCGATCGCGTAAGGCCAGCGAATACGACTTCAACAAAGACACCAAAAAAATCGGCATCGAAGTCTACAAAGACGAAGAGAACGGCAACATCATCTACATCTCCGAAACCGGCTCTATCGCCGTCCTACCGGCCAAGTAAAGGATGAACCCAACGAGCCGGAAGCGTAAGTAGCGGCAAGCCTCCGCCGCTTACGCTTCCGGCTCGTTGACCTCATCCTTCAAAACGGCACACCTACGCCGAACCAGAGCTGTGTGCCGGTGTCTGCGTTCAGCGTCTTGGCGATGTCGAAGCGTAGCAGGGTCCGTTCGACGAA
>JAJPHU010000379.1 GCA_021325115.1 Planctomycetota bacterium
AGAAGAAGCGCTCGGAACGCCCCGAGAAGAAGCGCTCGGGGCGCTAACGCGGCCCCGCTCGCCGGAAAAAGAGCAAAAAAATCCATGAAGCATACTTCTCCTTCTCGTCGCGGTTGGTGGCTGTTGTTGTTGGTCTTATTGGCCGCCTGCACACCTGCTGCCGGTCTGCTTTTCAGCTATTCTTCGCGCGGCGCTCCTTCTGTGTCTAGCGAGCACAATCTGGAAAAACCTGCTCCTTCTTCCGAAGACAAAGGCATTGTCTGCTTCGGGCAGGTGGACCTGATCCACGGTGTTACCGCTCTGGTCCCGCTGCAACCTGGTCGCGTCGCTGAGATATTGGTCGAAGAAGGACAGACCGTCGCCCAAGGCGAAGCCCTGGTCCGTCTGGAAGACGGACCCGCGCGCAGCCGCCTCGCCGAGGCGCAAGCGGCCTTGGAGGAGGCCCAATTACGCCTAAAACAGGTTGGTAAACTCCCCGAACAGCAGCGCAGCCGCATCGCCCAGCAGTACGATGCCGTTAATGCCATGCGCGATCGGCTCTCTGCAGCAAAGCGTCAATATGCCCGTCAGGAAAAACTGGTCGCAGACAAGCTCGCCGATGAAAAAGACCTCGCTATCAGCAAGGACCACGTTCACGAGTTGGAAGCGATGCTCAGCGGCGAAGAGAAACGTCTGGATGATCTCAAGCGCCAAGACATTGAGGACGACATTCGTCGGGTCGAGAAGGAAGTCGAGGTCATGAAGGCGCGCTATGATCAGGCTAAATTCGCCCTGGACGAATGCCTCCTGAAAGCACCGCGGCGCGGCACCGTCTTGCGTCTGCTGGTCGGGCCGGGCGACGTTCTCGGTAGTCAATCAAAACAGCCGGCCGTGCAGTTCGCCGCCGAAGGGCCGCAGATCGTCCGCGCTGATGTGGAGCAAGAATTCATCGGCCGCGTCACCGTCGGCCAGCCAGCGACGGTCGAGGATGAAACGAACATGGGCCTGCTGTGGAAGGGCAAAGTGGAGCGTATCGCCAACTGGATCACGCAGCGCCGCTCCGTCCTGCACGAGCCGCTCGAATTCACCGACATCCGCACTGTGGAAGTGCTCATCACCTTGGAATCCGGCCAACCGCCGCTGCGCATCGGCCAGCGCGTCCGTGTGCGCATCCAAAAAGGATGAACCGTCAAGACGCCAAGAAAGAAATTGAGAAGAATCAAAAAAAGAAAGAAGGTAAAGGAGGAATCCACAAGAGACGCGAGCCCAAGGAGAGACTGGATAAGTTGGCACACACAGCCATCGACACGGCCCTTGAAGGGCATCAGCATTGGGGACCGGGATATTTGGAGGGCGTATATCCAGCAGCATTGGAGGCGGTCCGTTTTTCTTCAGTCTGCACCGCCGGAGGTGCGGCCCATAGCCACGTCGAACTCGCTGACCAAGGGCACCAGCATGGCCGCCACGGCGAAGCCGAACGCCCCGGAGATCACCAGGAAGGGGATGAGCGGATCCGCTGATTCCTGCGAGCCAGGCTTGGCCACGAGAATGTTCATCACTGTGTACAAGACGGCCAAGGGACAAAACCAGCTCGCCCACGTCAGGGCGGCGGAAGGACGATCGCCCGACAGCACCCACCACAAGCCGCCTACACCGGCCACCAAAAAGAACACGAAACTGCCCCATTGATACTCGAAGCGTCCGTTAATCAAAATCAGGGCCACGCAGACCAACGTACCCACCGACAGGAAGAAAACCGTGCTCAGCGTGTGGATGATGGCCAATCGGCTGTTGGGCGTGCGCAGGGCGACGTGGATGCCCAGTAGCATGGCGAAAGCCAGAAGCACCAGGCTGGCGCCGGCAATGCAAATAAAAGAGGTCGCATTCATGCTCGCGCGCATTTCCGGATGGTTGGCGGGCGGCGAAGCGAGGTAGCCGTAAGTCGCGTAGACTGCGGCCAAAAGCAAAGGGGGCAGCAGATATTCTTTGGTGTTGTAGGCGATGCCGCCCAGCTTGCCGAAGATGAACTCCTTGGCCGTCAGGTCGGTGACCAAGAGTAGATCGAGCGCTCCGGTATCGCGCTCGGAAGTGATAGCCGTCACCGCTTGCGCCGCTACCAAAAGTAGACTGAGCACGCCGACGGGGACCAAACCGTAAGCGGCAGCAAAAGCCAGACGTTGATGCTGGATCAACAGCGGCGCCAGCGCAAACCAGCAGATGAAGGCCAGCACCACAAAATAGGCCGTCTTGACCAGGAGCGGACGCCGACCATAAGCCCGCGTGTAGATCTCGCGCCAGAGGATCGGGTTCGGCCCCACCCGGCGCACAGGTCCAGGAGCGGCGTGGACACTGGGCCGCACCGGGGCAGCGCCAGCCAAAATACGCTCCTTGTCTTCGGTGTCTTCGGGTTGTTCGCGCTGTATGATCGGTTCCCCGCTGGGGTTCCATACGCGCAAACGCAGCACGCCCCAAAGATTGAGCAAGGCGCTGAGAGCGATCATGACCAGCGTGAAGCTATAGGCAGGAGATAGGCCGGGTTCAAGCAAAGTCGCCGGATCTTGTACCGAGCGCAGGGCGCGGAAAGGATCGAGCCATTCCTGCCAGCGTGCCACCTCGGCCGCGGATAGCTGCGGAAGTAACGCCGGCAACACGGCCAGACCGTTGACCAGGCACAGATAGAGCACAAGGAACAACACCGTCAACGCCAGCGCCTGAAAAGTGCGGTCGCGCCACAGGGCGATGAGGCTGCCCAGGGAACCGGCGGCCAGAGACGTGGCGGCCACAATCAGCATAGCTTGCCCCACCTGGCGCGGATCGATGCCGCCCAAAAGCACCAGCAACATCAACAACGGAAACGTTGCCGCCAGGAGCAAGACAATCGGCAGCAGACTGCCTAGCAGCTTGCCCAGCACGATCTCCTCGTTGCGCAGGTCGGTAACAAGAAGTAAGATGAAGGTGCGGCGGTCTTTCTCCTGCGACACTGTGCTGGCGGCAGACAGAGCGGCGAAGAACAGAAACAGCGCCAGCTCGACAACGGTGAGGACCTGAAACAGTAACGAGCCGAGCCGGGCTGTGTCGCCCAGCGTCGGCGAGCGCCACAATCCGCCGCTGGCCATCCAGGCCGTCACGCAGATAATCCACAGCGTCCCCAGATAGGCGACGCGCGTCAGGTAATGATTGGTGCGTCGCGGTACCGTCAGAAATTCACGATTGAAAATAGGTCCAAGCACAATTGCCCACCTGTAGTTTATATTCTTCTGCTATTCTGTAGTTAATAGTACGAATTGGCGGGAGAAAAGGATCACCGGCCGGCGAGCGGGGGTATTACCCC
>JAJPHU010000030.1 GCA_021325115.1 Planctomycetota bacterium
GCTCGCCGCCGGCTTCAAACATTCCGGAAAGTCCGGCTGCACCCGCTCGCGTGGGCGGAGATAATTGCCGGTCGCCAGACGATAGGTTGGCGGCGGCTCGCCGTCGATGTCGCTCACCCCCATCGCCACCGGCAGTGGCTCTGGTTGGCCTGCCGCAATCTTCTTCTGCAACTCGTCATAGATCGCCCGCTGTTCCTTTGGCAGCCGGCGATAGGCCCGGCTCACTTTGCGCTCGACCTGCTTGCCCGCCAACGCCGCCAGTTGACGCTGCAACGGCGTTCGCTTCGCTGTCGGTGTTGTCAGTGCCTTCTGGGTTTCGGGATCGAAGGTGGCGATTACTTCCGCGCGGATCGCCTGGCGAGGTCCGGCAAGCAGGGCGTCGCACTGGGCGCGCCATGCCTTGGTGGCTTCCTCCCATTTGGCCAGCTTGTGTCGATACGCCGCCTGCTCCTCTGCCGAAGCCAAGGGCAAGTCGCGCTGCATCAGCGGCGTGAAGAACGCTTGCAGACGAAAATAATCTTTCTGCGTCAAGGGATCGAACTTGTGATCGTGGCACCGCGCGCAGCCAAAGGTCAGGCCAAGGAAGGTGGTGCCGAAGACATCGGTAACGTCATCGAGAAGGTCCTGGCGGATCATACGATAATCCGAGCCGTTGGTTTCCTCGGGCGGCAGCCGATAAAAGCCGGTGGCGATGAGGGCGTCGGGATTGTTCGGCTCCAGTTCATCGCCGGCAATTTGCTGACTCAGAAAACGATCATAGGGCAGGTCGCTATTAAAGGAGCGGATGACGTAATCGCGGTAGCGCCAGGCCTCGGGCCGCAGCCGGTCGAGCTTGAAGCCGTCCGTCTCGGCGAAGCGCACCACGTCGAGCCAATGCTGTGCCCAGCGTTCGCCGAAATGGGGCGAGCGGAGCAAACGATCGACCAGGCGCTCGTAGGCGTCGGGAGCATGATCAGCAAGGAAAGCATCGCGTTCGGCTGGCGTCGGCAAGAGGCCCGTCAGGTCGAAAGTAACACGGCGCAGCAGGGTGATCTTGTCAGCGGGCGGGTTGGGTTGCAGCCCGGCTTTTTCCAGCCCCGCCAGCACGAAGGCGTCGATAGGATTGCGTATCCAGGCATGCTTGTGGACTTGGGGGAGGGCTGGACGCTGAGGAGCCGTGAAGGGCCATTCGGCCTGTTCCTCCCCACCAGCCCGCCGTGCAAGCAAGGGCAGAAGGAGGACAGCAAATATACCGCTGATTAAAGAGCAATGAGAGCAAACAAGAAGTCGGCGGATCATGGTTGCAGCCCATGTTCTCGGAACGACCGTCTTCTCTGACAAGTCGGAGTGGGTACATCGATTATTGGTAGGCCAATTCTCAGTTTAATGAAGAGACTGCGCGATGGCAACAGGGGCAACGAGAGAAAATGAGAAAATAAAGTGGCGAGTGAGATAGGGGAACATCCCGCTCGTCAGCGGATCGCGTAAGATAGCAGCGGAGGGAACAACCATGAAAACCATCCTCGGTATCAACGGTGCCGCCGGCCGCATGGGTCAACGCCTGGTACACTTGATCAGTGAAGACAGCGATCTGGTGCTTGGCGCCGCCCTGGAAGCCCCCCATCATCCGCGGCTGGGGCAAGACATTGGCGATATCGCCGGACTCGGCAAACTCGGCGTGCCCCTTATCAGCGCGGCGGATTACCAGCCCGCCGTACACACAGGGGAACGCCCCTTAGATGTGCTCATCGACTTCTCGACGCCAGAAGGCACGATGGCGGTGTTGCCTGTGTGCGTCCAGCACCGCATTCCGTTGGTGGTGGCGACAACCGGACACACCGCCCAACAGCGCAGCGAGATCGAAGCCGCCGCCCATCACACCGCCCTGCTGATGGCCCCGAACATGAGCCTGTCAGTCAATGTCCTCTTTCAGCTGGTGCGCCAGGCAGCAACGCTGCTCAAAGATAAAGGTTTCGATGTCGAGATTGTCGAACGGCATCATCGTTTCAAGAAGGATGCCCCCAGTGGCACGGCCTTGCACTTCGCCCGCATTGTGCAGGAGGTGATGGGCCAGACACAGCTGCGTCATGGCCGCGAAGGCTTGGTGGGCGAGCGTCCGCCGCACGAGATCGGTATCCACGCCCTGCGCACCGGCGACAACGTGGGTGAACACACCATCATTTTTAGTGCCCTGGGCGAATCACTGGAACTGGTCCACAAGGGCCACAGCCGCGATAGCTACGCTCGCGGAGCACTGTTGGCAGCGAAGTTCCTGGCCGCCAAACCGCCAGGACGCTACACGATGAAGGACGTACTGGGATTGTGAGAAACAGCGTGGCTTATCGTTTCGAGCGAAGCGATCAATTATGCTGTTCCAGTCGCTGAAGGGGCAGGCCGAGGCCCCCAGAGCGGCGCTCGCTCCCTCCGTAGACAAGGAAACGTCGCGACGCAGCAGGCGTTTGCGCAACGATTCGCGGCCGCGTGCCAGCCAGTTCCGCACTCTGTCCAGCGGCTTGTCGGGCTGCCGGGCCACTTCCTCTTGCGTCCGGCCTTCCCGGTAGCAGCCGTACTTTTCCAGGAATTGCGAAGCGAAATTCGCTATGACATCGCGGCTCGGCGGCGCTTGTATTCGCGTAACATCGCCCTGTGGGCTTCCTCATCGTCCTCGCTGTGCCAACGGCTGATCTGAAACGCCAGGAACAGGAAACTCAGCACGGCCACGCCCAGAGCGACGGCGTTCATATCTTTTTTCAACAGCGTATCGTACAGCCCGTGCAGGACCATCGGCACGCCGACGATCAGATACAGGCGCGGGATGTACTCGTACCAGCTGTCTACAGCGTGGAGCAAACTTTGCTTCTGATGGAGCGTAATGGCGACCGAGCCGGTCCACAGCGCATGAAGGGCGACACAAGAGATAAAACGGACAACATACGTGTCTGCACCGCTGATGCCGTTGTAATAACGGCTGGAATACATGATGCCTTCAGCGATGCCGAAGCCGGCGCCCGAGGCGAGGCCCCATAAGAAGGCGGTGCGCCAACGCCGCGAGGACGGGTTGTTATTGTGATAATACCAAAGCAACGGTAGCGCCTTGCATAATTCCTCGCAGAAGCCGACGCCCAGCGTGTAGCCCACAAAACTGAGGAAGAAGCCGTTGTCTGGGTCGAGCGCCGCCTGGTACGAAAAGCCGATGAGCTTCACGATGTAGAAGATCACCACCACAATGCTCCCGCCGCGCAGCCAGATGCCCTGCGTCCAATTGGCGATCGTTTGCAGCAGCAGCAACAACAGGATGCCAATAGTCGCCGTGAACAAGCCCATCCCCAGCAGGTGAAGCGGGTTCGCCGTCTTGTGCGAGGCCAAAAGGAGGAAAAAGGCCATGAACAGAACGGCGGAGCCGGCTGCGAACCCCCAGTGCGCGAAACTGCCATAAGGCACAAGCGCACCGATCAGTTTGTGTTCCGGCAGAGCAGCAAACAGATCCTCGCGGGACACCCCCCCGTTTTCGTCATCGGCTGCCTCATCGTTAGCTTTCTGGAGCACATGGAGGATCCGTAGCTGTACGTCTTCCGGCGCTGTTTCCATCGTTTTGCGGAACCGTTCGTGGAAATCCTCTTCATCGCTCTTGTTTAGCAAAGAAAAAGCCAGGGGCAGCAAGGCCAGGACCAACAACCAATGGAGGTGCCGCAGCCACAACGGCGGTTCGTTCATGGTCAACGGCGGCAACATCGTGGGACCGACAGGGCGCGTTGTCGTCACCGCTGGCGCTTCTTCTCTCGAGGCCCAGACGCGCCCCCGCTCGCTCTCGTTTGCCGACGAGCAGGATTGCGTTAGCGCCCCTTGGGGCGGGGATTGCGGCGACTCATCTTGCAACAGATAACCGGCGCTGTTTGCCTCCGCTTCCGGGACAAGCACCGGATGCCCGCAATTGGGACAAGGCCGTCGTTTGCCGGCCAGCTCATCGGGCGCCTTGAGACGCTTGCCGCATTCACCGCATGGAAAGGAAATAGGCATAGGAGCGCCTCCTCCTCGTTCCTAAGCTCTGCTTGGGAACGCACAGGTCCCGTTTTTCGGACGCCGGGATTTCCCTACCATAACCTGCATCACAGCATTCTTTCAAGAGATGCGAGCGGAAATCGCAGAGAGGATGCAAATGAGAGACAACACTCGGCCGGCGGTAGTGTTGCTGAGCGGCGGACTCGATTCGGCGACGGTGCTGGCGGTGGCCCGGCGTGATGGTTTCCGCTGCCATGCCCTGACGATCGCCTACGGCCAACGTCATGCGGCGGAATTGGCAGCGGCCCGTCGTGTTGCCGCCGCTCTCGGCGCGATCGAGCAACGCATCATCGAATTAGATCTGCGTGCCTTCGGCGGCTCGGCCCTGACAGCGGACCTTCCCGTCCCGCATGACCGCTCTCTCGAAGCGATGCGCACGGATATTCCCATTACCTATGTTCCGGCTCGCAATACAATTTTTCTCGCCCTGGCGCTGGCCTGGGCCGAGGTACTGGGCAGTTTCGACATTTATATAGGAGTAAATGCAATCGATTACTCTGGTTATCCGGATTGCCGCCCGGAATTCATCGCCACGTTCGAGCAGCTGGCGAACCTCGCCACAAAAGCCGGCGTCGAAACCAAGGGACGTTTCCGTATCCATACACCGTTGATTCGGTTGTCAAAAGCCGACATCATCCGCCTCGGCGTTTCGCTGGGTGTCGATTACGGACTGACGCATAGCTGTTACGATCCGGCACCGGACGGCGCTGCCTGCGGCCGCTGCGATTCGTGTGTGCTGCGCCGCGCCGGCTTCGAGGCGGCCGGTATCACCGATCCAACCCAGTATGGAAACTAACATGACCACGCCGCGCACGTGCCGTCTCGTTACTCTGGGTTGCAAAGTCAACCAGTACGAGACGCAGTACGTCAAAGAGACACTGGAAGCCAACGGCTACATCGAGGCGCCTGAAGGGCAGCCGGCGGATCTATGCATTGTCAATACCTGCACCGTCACCGCCGAGGGCGATGCCAAGAGCCGGCAGGCCGTGCGCCGGCTGCACCAGGCGCAGCCGCACGCTGCCATCGTCGTCATGGGCTGTTATGCCACACGCGATCCCGATGCCGTCGCTCGTCTGCCGGGTGTCGTCAAGGTCGTCACCGACAAGGCGCGCATTGGCGAGGCATTGGCGGCGTTCGGCGTCATCCAGGCCATTCCCGGCATCTCGCGCTTCGACGCGCATCAACGCGCCTTCGTCAAGGTGCAGGACGGCTGTTTGCTCAATTGCAGCTATTGTATCATCCCCCACGTCCGCCCCTCGCTGCGGAGCCGTACGCCGGCAGAGATCCGTGCCGAAGTTGAGCGATTAATAGAGTATGGTTATCAAGAAATCGTCTTGACGGGCATTCATCTGGGACATTACGGCATCGACCTCAGTCGCGGCAAACCAAAATCTGAATGGTGCCGCTTGTGGCACCTGTTGGAACGCTTGGCCGAATTGCCCGGCGATTTCCGCATTCGCCTGAGCAGCCTCGAAGCTGCCGAGGCGCGCGACGACCTGGTGCGCGTCTTGGCCGAGCAGCCACGCATCTGTCCGCATTTGCACCTCTGTCTGCAGAGCGGTTCGGATCGCATCCTCGCTCGCATGAAACGGCGTTATCGCAGTGCCGGTTTCCTCGAACGCTGCCGGCGCATCCGAGCGGTGCTCGATCAGCCGGCCTTTACCACCGATGTCCTCCTCGGTTTTCCCGGCGAGACCGATGCCGATTTTGAAGCGACTTGCCGGGTGGTCCGCGAGGTGGGTTTTGCCCGCATTCACATTTTTTCCTACAGTCCGCGCGCCGGAACCGCGGCAGCGAGTTGGAGCGAGCGTGTGCCGCCCGCCGTCGTCGCCGAGCGTCACGCCCGGCTGCGGGAAATCGAACGCGACTTGACAGAGACATATTGTCGCAGTTTACTGGGCCGGCATCTTGATGTGTTGGTGGAGGGCGCCGACCCGCAGCGACCCGGCTTCGTGCGTGGCACGGCTTGCCGCGCCGTTCCCGTCGTCTGCCGCGGTCATGCCCCGGCCCTGATCCGCCGCCGTATCTCTGTCCGCGCTGTGGCGGTGGCCGACGGTGTTGTCTTCGGCGAACCGACCGGCGAGGCAGCCAACCCGCAGCGCCCGCCAGGGGGAATTCGACTCGCGCTGCCCCTGATGGACGAACGGCCGACGTAAGCTGGCTGGTACGACCCTAACCTGCCAGCTTACGTCGGCCGTTCGTTATATCCAAAGGAGCGCCGCAGCACCGCACGCTCGATGCGGCCAAATACGTGGCTCTTTCCCGTGCGCAGGTTCTGCAACACAATCACTGCCGGCGAGAACAGCAACGGATCGATGCGATAAAAATCGCGCTCATAGCGCTCGAAAATCTCGGTGAAGGGAGCACCATGATCGGGCGAGGCGGACGAGGGTACCTTGGGGCCAATCTCTGCCAACTGCTCGTCGTCGCCCCTAACCCACAGCACGACCTGGCCGCCGTAGAGGATGGCGTCGTTGGTGCGGCCGATGGCACCGAGAAAATCGGCAGCGACCGGCGGCAGCGGTGCTATGCCGTAACCGGATACGATTTGTCTGAGATCAAACTTCAGTTCATACAGTTTATGCAGAGCTGTCTCCAGCGAGCGTGCCACCACCTGCACGTTGCCGGCCTGGCTCGACGCCGGAGCGGCCAGCAACGTCAGTTTGTTCGGCGGCAGGTTCAGTTTCTCGGCGAGATAGGCCGCCACCTCGTCGCCGGGCAATTGGGACGTCTCCAATACGCCGACGGCGGCGCTGGCCTGCTCACGGCCGGGGATGTGATCGAACAATTCTTCCTTGCCGTAAGCGGCGCGCATGGGACCGGAACCCATCGCAAAGAATTTGCCAACCGATACTTGCCAGCCGGCATACTGCGAGGCCATGCACGCCAAGACGGGATGATCACTGTAGACCTGCACCAGGGGCGCCGATACTCCCTCTTGATCCCCCTCCGTTCCCGGGGGGGAAATAGGGGAAGGGCCGGGCACGAGAGCCACTTCGGCATATCCTGCCAGGCAGACGCGCGCCAGGGCCAGGCCGGCCTGCAAGCCCCCCTCGGCAGCGATGCCGCAATCGAGGATGCGAGCGCCGTTGGCAGTGTTGGCCACAGCGATGCGCAGGGCGGCAGCAGTGGCAGCCATGTGATCGGCCAGACGCAAAGCACGTTCGTTTAGCAACATAAGGACCAGTTTATCGCTCCAACAGCCAGCGGTCGAGATCCGCAGCAATTTGCCGCAGTGCGTTCTCACAGGCAGTAGGAGAATCGGCTGCGGCGAAGAAGGTCAGGATGGGTTTGCCCTTCTCGATGTGTTCGCCAGCTGCGGGAATGTCGGCGAAACTCGGCAATTCTTGGACCGGCCGGGGTGAACGCAGATCCGGCAACCACGGACCCTCGGCGGGGAAGTGCAGATCCGCGTGTGCAAAGAGGATAGCTTTGCCGATGGTACGACCGATCCCGGCAGCAGATAGAAGCACATCCGGTAAGCGTCGATGTGTGAAAATATGAGCATGCCATTTCATCAGTGCTGATCCTGTGGCCTGTTCCAATACTTCGATGGAAGCGGTATAGCGCGGATTGATCTCCACTGGCCAGAAGACGCCATCCTGCAGCACGCCGTCCACACCGAACAAACCCGTCAGCCTGCATTCCGAACCGAGCTGGTGTCCCAGCTCCGCCAGAGACGGATGCTGGATCAGGCGAGGATCCAGCGGGCCGATGCTGCCGCAGTAATGAAACGGCGCCGCATGTAGCCACGGTTCGCCGACCAGCTGTCGCGTCACGCCCAAGAGATGGGCCGTCTGGCCGTCGCCGAGAAAAAGTAGGGCCAGCGCTTCACCCTCAATGAATTCCTGGCAATAGACATCTTTTTCATCCCATGAATTCTCCTTCGGTGTCCACAGGCGAATGCCCTTTCCCCCTGCACCCTGGCGCGGCTTGAGCAACCAGCGCCGCGCTGCAGACGCTTCCTCGACAGCATTGATCACCGCCGGCACTGGCATCCCGGCCGAACGCAAGATCGCAGCGACATAGCGGGGATCGCGGCAGCGCGACAGGGCTATCCCCGCATTCCCCCACAAGGGCCGCCGCTGCGCCATCCGCTGCACGAAACGTGGCCGATTTTCCAGTCCACCGGTGTACATCCACGGGCCAGGCCGGTCGCTTTCAAGGA
>JAJPHU010000057.1 GCA_021325115.1 Planctomycetota bacterium
GAAATCTCGGTACGCGTCTGCGCCTCCGTCACTTTGCCGATCGCGTTCACCGTGACGGACCAGGCCAGGCTCGCCAGGATGGCGATGATGAGAAGCACAACGACCATTTCTACCAGCGTGAACGCCGAACGGCTGCCGGTTTTCTGGGGGGTTCGACACATGGCTGTCTCCTTTGCGCGGCCAATTCAAGAAAGCAAGGGCATCGTTACCACACCTCAACCGTTTCTACGGCTCGAATATTCGATTTTATCCTCGTGACAATGGATGAGTCAAGAAGAAAGAGAGGAGAAATGGATTTAAATATGTTTACATGCGTTAACTCGTTCTTGGCAGGGTCGGCGGGTCATAGCTCCTCCGGCTTGCCCCCCATTCACGCAACCGCGCCGCCCGGCGTTTCTCTTCCTCGGCCCGTTCGCTGTCTGTTGGCAAGAGTTGGCTATTGCTGTCCTAGCAACGCAACCAGGGCAAATGCAAGTTCCTGTAGACTCCCTCTCAGATACCCAATTCGATGCCCAGCGGGGCAAGGAGATAGTGGCCACGCTCGTTGACAGCGCCAGAGCAGAATTCGACCACCACAAGCGGAGGAATCAACTCTTGGCCCATCACGTAGGAGCGTCGCACCTGGCCTGCCAGCATGGGCGGCACATCCGGCACGTAAAACCACTCCGGAACGATGCAGCCGCGTAACGGCGGATCGGTGTGCCGCCAACAGATGCCGGAATTCTGACCCACAGCGAATTGGCCGGCTGGATGGAGTCGTTGCAGCACCGGCCACAGCGATTCGATCAACAGGATGCTCTGGGGATGTTCCTGACGCAGAATTAGATATTACACAAAGTGAAACAATCAATTGTATCGATTAAAAAAAAGAGGAAATTGGGGAAAACCGATTGACAAGAGAAAAAGGCAAAGCTATATTCGGTCCCCAGATTGTTCTCGCCTGCGTCGATGAAGACGGCCCGCCCACACCTACCTGTGGCGGACAATGCTGTCCCTTCACTGCGCGAGCAGAGAAAACTTCTGGGTTCGACGTGACGGACACCTGGGACCAATCTCTCCATCGATGCGGAGAGAGTCTCGCACCAGCCGTCTGCGCGTGCGATCTACACTCTCTTCAGAGGTAAGATGCTCTGCGCAGCCGGGATTTCCAGGAAGCTAATTATGCCGCCCGGCCCTCCGACATTATTGTCTACGGCCTTCGCTCATCATCAGCGCGGCGAAATCTCTCAGGCGGCCCAATTGTACCGTCAGATTGTCTCTGCTGATCCTGCCAATGTAGAGGCTTTGCATCTGTTGGGTGTGGCTTCATTACAATTGGGGCAGCCGCGCCAGGCCAGCCAATGGCTGGAACGCGCCGTTGCCCTTCAGCCGAGTTCCTCTGCTTTTCACGCCAATCTCGGCGAAGCCTATCGCGCCCAGGGACGGCTTGAACAGGCGGAAGCTTGCTTCCGGCTGGCATTACGCTTAAAACCCGATAATGCGGATGCAGCTTATAATTTTGGTTTGTTGCTCATGCAACTTGGCCAGCCGGCCAGGGCAGCGGAGTTGTTCACTCAGGCACTCCAATATCGGCCCAACTTTGCCCTGGCCCACAATAATCTCGGCAATGCTTATCGAATGCTCGGCAACATCGAGCAAGCGCTGGGGCATTTCCGCCGGGCTGTTGAGTTGAATCCCCAATTGGGGTTGGCTCACGGCAATTTGGGACAATTATTATTGGAATGCCAGAGGCCACGCGAAGCGTTGCGGCATTGTCAGGAAGCAGTTCGCCTCGATCCGCAATTGGCCCCGGCTCACAACAACCTCGGCAATGTCCTGCGGCGGCTGGGACGGCCCAAGGATGCCAAAGCGTGCTATCTCGAAGCGCTGCGGCTGGATCCAAACTTGGCCGTCGTCTACAACAATCTCGGCGAGATCGCGCACGAGCAAGGCCAACTTGTCGAAGCCAAACAGTGGTTGATGCAAGCGGTGCAGCGCGAGCCGAACAACGCACGCTTCCCGGTCGGCTTGGCCAAGCTACTTTTGGAACAGCGCGATCTGGCGGCAGCGGAAACGCATCTGGCGACGGCGCGGCGGCTCGATCCACGCCTGGCCGAGGTACGTATCCTTTTGGCCCATGTCTATTTCGAGCAAGGCCGACTCGCTGATGCGCAGGCGGAATATCGCGCCCTGCTCGCCGATCGGCCGAACGATCCGGCCGTCCATTGCCGGCTGGCCGAGGTACTCTTGGAATTGAATCAGCGCGACGAAGCCTTGGCCTGCTTGCGAACCGCCTTACGCGCCGACCCCAATTGCGCTCCCGCTTTGGCCCAGTTGGCTGTGCAGTTGACAGATCGGCTGCCTGCGGAAGAAGAAGCGGCCCTGCGCCGCCTTCTGGACAATCCCAATCTGGCCAGCGGCGACCGGGCTTCTTTGTTGTTTGCCCTGGCCCAGGTATGCGATGCCCGCGGCGATTACAATCAGGCGGCTCAGCACCTGGCACAGGCCAATCAGCTCGAACACACCGCCTGGCAGCAAAGCGGCCGGGCCTACAACGTCGAGGCCCACGCCCACTTCGTCCGTCGCTTGCTAAGTACGTTCACTCCGGCATTCTTTGAGCGCGTCCGCGGCCTGGGCATCGACAGCGAACGCCCTGTGTTCATCGTCGGTCTGCCGCGCTCTGGCACGACCTTGCTGGAGCAAGTGTTGGCCAGCCATTCCCGCGTCTTCGGTGCCGGCGAGCTGCGCCTGGCCCGCGAAGATTTCGAGACCCTGGGCGGCGGCAGCGACGGCCGGGCCGAAGCGCGGGCCTTCGATATTCTGCAAACCATTGACGCCGAAACTGTGCAGCGGCTGGCGCAAAGCCATCTCGAGCGCTTGAGGATCATCAACAACTCCGCTGAGCGCATCCTCGACAAAATGCCAGACAATTATCTCTATGTCGGCTTCATGGCGCTCCTGTTTCCGCGTGCTCGTTTCTTGCACTGTTGCCGCGATATCCGCGACGTGGCTGTCTCCTGCTGGATCACCCACTTCCGTGACATTCCCTGGGCGAACGATTTCGACCTGATGGTCTCGCGCTTCGCTCAGTATCGACGCGTCATGGACCATTGGAAGACCGTCCTGCCTGTGCCCATGCTGGATGTGCATTATGAAGAGATGGTCGAGGATCTGGAAAGCGTGGCCCGTCGTGCCGTGGCCTTCCTCGGCCTGGAATGGGAACCCGCCTGTTTGGCGTATCATCGCAACCAACGGCCGGTACGCACAGCCAGTCTCACGCAGGTGCGCCAGCCGATTTATCGCCGTTCCGTGGCTCGCTGGCGTCATTACCAGGACGCTTTGCAGCCGTTGTTCGCCCGACTGGAGGAGGTGTTCTTGTCTCGACTCGCGCAAGAACAATAAGAGGCCGTCCACGCGTTCAGTGTGGATTCATCCACTCGGATAGTGGATTTTGTCGTTTCTAAGCGGAGTTGCTTGTAATCTGACGCCTGCGCTCAGCGTCCGCGCTGCGCCGCCGCAGCTGCGCTTGGGAGCGAGAAACCACGCCATTGGAACAGGAGGAATCGCTTTCCGGCGCCTTGGCGTCGGGGCAACCGGCGCGGCGAGCGTTTCGCCGCGTCTGGGGGATGGATTCCGTGCGTTCTCCCCATCGCCCGGTTTTTACGGAGGTCTATGATATGTTTCGCACTCGGTGGATTGACAAACTCCTGGCCTTTCCGCGCTCCGGGGACCAACGCCGTCGGACGACGGCATCAACGCGCCGGTTCGTACGGCCCCGACTGGAACTGCTCGAAGATCGGATCGTGCCGGCGGATCCGACTACACTTATCCCCGGCAATGCGACCATCAACTTCTACGGTACGAACCCATCGCCAGCTTTTAATGTACCCGTATTGGCCAACGATAACTTGGGCGGCACGGCTAGCGGCGGCACCGTGTTTATCTTCCTGATCTACAACGGCTCGACTCCCCCTCCTCCTGTCCTTCTGGGGGCAAATACGGTGGGGACAAACGGTACCGCCCTTATCAGTGTGCCGGCCGGCGCCCTTCCCACAGGTCTGCAAACCGGCAGTTACCAGCTGGAAGAGACTTATTCGGGCAGTGGCACCAACGCCCCTACCAACGCCTTTGGCACACTAACCATTGTCCAGGATCCGACCACGGTTGTCGCCGGCAATGCCAGCATCAATTACTACGATGCCACGCCCTCGCCAGCCTTCACTATCCAGGTGGGAGTCAATAGTCCTGCTGGCACCGTCAA
>JAJPHU010000224.1 GCA_021325115.1 Planctomycetota bacterium
CACAGAGACACAGAGAGAAACACAGAAAAAATAAAAGACGTACGAATGTCCCAGCCTGGCGATGGCGTCCGCTATTTCATCGGGCTTGTACACGCGGAGGAGTTGGGTGTGCGTTTTTTTCCGTGGGCTACAAAGTCGAATTGCTCGCTCCCCCGGCGGGAACGATGCAGACCAGCACTATTCCGTCTCCAAATAGGGAGCGATACTTCGATCGTCTCCTTTTTCGATCCCTTAATTAAAATAGCCCCATTTGCAGCTGTGCCTCCTCAGACATACGGCTCATACTCCAGGGGGGATCCCAGACCAACTCGACATGGACGGAAGTGACGCCGGAGACGTTCTGTACACGTGCTTGTACCTCGCCGGGCAGAGAGCCGGCTACCGGACAGGCAGGACTGGTCAGCGTCATGCGGATCGAAACGGTTCCGGAAGGATCGATCTTCAGATCGTAGATCAATCCCAGGTCGTAGATGTTGACGGGAATTTCCGGGTCATAGACGCTGCGCAGAGCAGCAATGACGCGTTCTTCCAGAGACGAGTCTGATGGAGAAGCGTCGGTCTTGTGAGGACCGGAGGCGCTACCGTTGTACGTGCTGACACTGAAACCGCGACGACTGGAACTGTCGTGAAAATCTACAGTGGCATTTTCTAAATAAAGTAAACTGCGCTTATCGACGACTGTGGGCACACCATGAAACTCGAACAGCTCGTCGCGCTTTTGATCTATGATCGGATCGAGGTCCAGTTTGTGCTGAAGACCGCTATGCCCACCGCCGACGACACGCATGCGCAGATAAATCTTCCCCAGCGTCGGATCGGCAGCCTGCTGTTCGCGAATGATGCGTTGAACTTCGGCAGCAGCCTTTTCTGTAAGGGTAATAGGCATAATCGCACCTCTGGTTTCGTCCTCACTCTTGACGGCCGGTGAGTGTGGCGGCGAAGTGGCGGATGCGCTGCACCATCGCGGCCAGGCCGTTGCGGCGGCCCAATGTCAGATGTTGATCCAGACCTAGACGGGCGAAAAAGCCCTCGACATCGAAAGACAAAATCGCTTCCGCTTTCTGACCGGAAAACAGGCGCTCCAGCAGGGCAATCAGGCCACGCACCAGGTCGGCATCGCTATCGGCAAGGAATTCGATCACGTCTGCGGTGCCTGGCTTTTTCCGCGCCCAGAGATACACCGTGCTTTGGCAGCCGCGCACGCGATTGGCTTCGGTACGGAAAACATCGGGCAGAGGCGGGATCTCTTCGCCGCGCTCCACGAGATACTGGTAGCGATCCGCCCAATCATCGAACAACTCGAACTCCTCGATCAACTCCTCTGCGGCAGCCTGCGGACTGTCGGCCGCAGCACGGGGATAGGTGGGCTCTCTCTCCTTTGCATGCGTGGCGGGCTGGTCCTTGGCAGCGGCATCGGCGATGAGGCCGCGCAGCGCATCGAGGAATACGTCAATTTCCGTTGTGGTGTTGTACAAGGCGAAGGAGAGCCGCGTGGTGCCGGGGATGCCGAAACGATCCATCACCGGTTGGCAGCAATGATGGCCGGTGCGGACGGCAATGCCCTCCAGGTCGAGCTTGGTGCCAATGTCCAGCGCGGCCAGCGGCGGATCGTCCACCACAAAGGAAATGACAGCTGCTTTATGCGGTGCGTTGCCGAGGATGCGCACACCTGGAAGGTCGCGCATCCGCTCCGTGGCGTAGCGGAGTAACATCTCTTCGTGGACAGCGATGCGTTCGCGACCGATCGATTCGACGTAATCGAGCGCCGCTCCCAGACCGATAGCGCCGGCGATGTGCGGCGTGCCGGCCTCAAACTTATTGGGCAAATCGGCGTAAGTGGTCTTGGCAAACGTGACCGATTTAATCATGTCGCCGCCGCCCTGGTACGGCGGCATGCACTCCAGCAAATGGGTCTTGCCATACAGCACGCCGATGCCAGTGGGGCCATAGACCTTGTGTCCCGACATCGCAAAGAAATCGCAGTCGAGCTCCTGCACGTCGATCGGCAAGTGTGGGGCTGCCTGGGCACCATCGAGGAGGACCACAGCGCCACGAGCATGGGCCAATTCGATGATGCTGCGAACCGGCGTGATGGTGCCGAGCGAATTGGACACGTACACAACCGAGACCAAACGCGTGCGGTCGCTCAGCAGTTTTTCATACTCATCGAGGAGAAATTCCCCGTCGTCGCTGATTGGCACGATGCGCAGGACGGCCCCCGTCTGTTCACACAGAATTTGCCAGGGCACGATATTGGAGTGATGTTCCAGCGCTGAGAGGATGATCTCATCGCCAGCGCGGAGGTTGGCCCGGCCCCAACTGTGAGCGACGAGATTGATGCCCTCAGTAGTGCCTCGGACAAAGATGATTTCGTGCGGTTCGGCGGCCCCGAGAAAACGGCAGACTTTTCGTCGCGCCTCCTCATAGGCGCGGGTAGCCTGTTCGCTGAGCTGATGGACAGCGCGATGAATGTTGGCGTTGTCGTTGCTGTAGTAGTGCATCAGCGCATCGAGAACAGTCTGTGGTTTCTGAGTGGTGGCCGCGTTGTCAAAGTAAATCAGCGGTTGGCCGTGAACCTCGCGGCTCAGGATGGGAAAGTCCGCGCGAACGCGCATCACGTCGAATCCTCCGGCCGGGCTGTTGGGGAGAGGCGAAACGCCCGTTCCACCACGAATCAGGGAAGGCAGATGAATGCTCATGCGTCCTCCTCGCCAGCATCAACCGCCGGCAGATGATGCGCTTGTAACAAGCTGCGCTCCAGTTCCTCGCGTACGGATGCCACCTTGATGCGGCTCACAATGTCGTTGGCAAAAGCATAAGTGAGCAAGCTGCGTGCCTCGGCCAGACCGACGCCGCGCGAACGCAGGTAAAAGAGCGATTCCGCATCGAGTTGACCGACCGTGGCGCCGTGAGTGCATTTGACATCGTCCGCATAAATCTCCAGCTGCGGCTTGGTGTTGATGGTGGCATCGTCGGACAACAACAACGTCTGATTGGTCTGCTTGGCATCCGTCCTCTGGGCGTCCTGGCGAACGTAAATCTTGCCGTTGAAAACGCCGCGCGCCTTGCCGTCGAGAATACCCTTGTACAATTCGTGGCTGGCGCAATGCGGATGCGCATGATCGATTAAAGTGTGATTATCGACCAACTGTTCGCCGTTAGCCTGATATAAACCGTTCAGAGTGCATTCGCCGCCTTCGTTCTCGAAGACAGCGTTGATCTCATTGCGGACCCACTGCCCGCCCTGGGTGATGGCGTGCGAAGAGAAGTTGGCGGCACGGCCGATCTGCACCTGCATGACGGCCAGGTGAAACGCTCGATCACCCTCGCGCTGAAGCTTGTAATGATCGACAATTGCTCCCGGGCCGACGACGATTTCGGTGACAGCGTTGCTGAAATAAGTACACTCCATCGGGCCGCTGTAATTGTCCACCAGCGTCACCTGACTGTTCTCGCCAAGAAGGACAAGAGAACGGTAATGCCAGACACGACCATCGTCGTCCTTACCAGCGTGGAAATCGAGAAACAGCGGCTCCTCGAGCACAATGCCCCGCGGTACATACACAAAAACGCCATCGCATACAAAAGCTGTATTAAGAGCGACAAAGGGATGCTTTTTCCAGTCGGCATAGCGCGCCAGGTGCTGTTCGATGAGGGCGGCATGCTTGTGCATGGCCTCTGACAGACGGCAAACGATAACACCTTTCGGCAAGGGAGGGATGCGGAACGAACAGGAGCCATTCATACGATCGTGCGGCGCCGGCTCGAACGGGATGCGGGCCAGAGGCGCGATGGGAGTGAAACGCCATTCCTCATCGCGTGGTCCCGGAAACCCTAGCTCGGCGAAGCGTGCGGCGGCGGCCTTGCGCAGCCGGTGCAGGGCGGGTGTGCCGGCTGCGGCCAACTCCCGTTCCAGTCGCTCGAAAGCGGCGAGATAGGTGTTCTGTCGTTCCATCACTTCCGTCACGGTTGCTCCTTCACTGCTTATACCGGCTGCGGCTCGCGGACGCTGGCTTCGAGCCACTTGTAACCCTTCTCCTCCAATTCCAAGGCCAGTTCCTTGCCGCCCGATTTGACGATTCGCCCGCGCATCAACACATGGACCTGATCGGGCACAATGTAATTGAGCAGGCGCTGATAATGCGTGATGACAATGATGGCGCGGTCAGGGCTGCGCAGGGCATTGACACCGTCGGCCACCGCTTTCAAGGCATCGATATCCAGTCCCGAATCGGTCTCGTCAAGAATGGCCAGACGCGGATCGAGGACGGCCATTTGAAAAATCTCATTGCGTTTCTTCTCCCCGCCAGAGAAGCCCTCATTGACCGGGCGCTTCAGCAAATCCTCGCTCATGTGGATGAGTCTCATCTTCTCCCGGACGAGCTTCAGAAATTCGCGCGCATCGTACTCTGGCAAACCGCGATGCTGGCGGATGGCATTGACGGCCGCTTTGAGAAAATACGTGTTACTGACGCCGGGGATCTCGACCGGATATTGGAAGGCGAGGAAAATGCCCTCGCGCGCACGCTCCTCCGGATCGAGTTCAAGTAGGTTTTTGCCGTCGAAGCGCACTTCACCTTCGGTCACCTCGTAGGCATCTCGTCCGGCGAGAACGCCGGCCAATGTGCTTTTGCCAGAACCGTTCTCGCCCATAATGGCGTGGACCTCGCCGGCTTTCACCAGGAGATTGACGCCACGCAGGATTTCCTTGTCTTCGACACGGGCGTGCAGGTTTTTGATTTCGAGCATTGTAGGGATCTCAAATGTTTTGTTAACTTATTCGCCAAATTCGGATGACCCGCACCATACAGTCTTCCGGATCAACCTCATACACGGTCAATGGAATCCGGATTCTTCTCCTCAAGCTTTACCCCACGCTACCTTCCAAACTCACCCCCAACAGCTTCTGCGCCTCGACGGCGAACTCCATCGGCAGGTTCAAAAACACCTGCTTGCAGAAACCGTTGACGATCATGTTGACGGCATCCTCCGTCGACAGACCGCGCTGCTTGCAGTAGAAAATCTGGTCCTCGCCAATTTTCGAGGTAGAGGCCTCATGTTCGACCTTGGCCGTGCTGTTTTTCACTTCAATGTATGGAAACGTGTGCGCTCCGCAGCGATCGCCCAGAAGCAGCGAATCACACTGACTGTAATTGCGTGCCCCTGTGGCCCCTTTGAGCACCTTTACCAGACCGCGATAAGTGTTCTGGCCGTTGCCGGCGGAGATGCCCTTGGAGACGATCGTGCTGCGGGTATTTTTGCCAATGTGGATCATCTTCGTGCCGGTGTCGGCTTGCTGCTTATGGTTGGTCAGTGCTACCGAGTAGAACTCGCCGATTGAATTATCGCCTTGCAGGATCACACTGGGATACTTCCAGGTAATGGCCGAGCCGGTCTCCACCTGCGTCCAGGAAATTTTCGAGCCGACGCCACGGCAGGCGCCGCGTTTGGTCACGAAGTTATAAATACCGCCGCGCCCTTCCTTATCACCGGGATACCAATTCTGCACGGTCGAATACTTGATCTCCGCGCGTTCGCCGACAGCGATCAATTCGACGACAGCAGCGTGCAACTGGTTCTCATCGCGCATCGGGGCCGTGCACCCCTCTAAATAAGACACATAAGATCCTTCTTCTGCAATAATGAGCGTGCGCTCGAACTGGCCGGTGCCGGCCGAGTTGATGCGGAAATACGTGGACAGCTCCATCGGACAGCGCACGCCTTTGGGGATGTAGCAGAACGAGCCATCGCTGAAGACCGCCGAGTTCAGAGCCGCGAAAAAGTTATCGTTGTACGGCACCACCGAGCCGAGATATTTGCGGACTAACGCCGGATGCTCCCGCACCGCCTCGGAGAATGAACAAAAGATGATGCCGTGTTCGGCGAGGGTTTTCTTAAAGGTTGTGGCCACCGACACGCTGTCAAAGACGGCATCGACAGCCACGCCGGCCAGGCGCTTCTGTTCATCGAGAGAGATGCCGAGCTTCTCGAAAGTACGGCGCAGCTCCGGATCGACTTCGTCCAGACTGTTGAGTTTCTTCTTGGGCTTGGGGGCCGAGTAGTAAATGATGTCTTGATAATCGATAGGACCGATTCGCAAGTTTGGCCACCAGCGCGGCTCCTCCATGGTTTGCCAGTGGCGGAATGCCTTCAAACGCCAATCGAGCAACCAATCCGGCTCGCGCTTCTTGGCGGAGATAAGGCGGATGATATCCTCGTTGAGTCCGCGCGGCACAGATTCGCTCTCGATGTCAGTGACAAAACCATGCTGATATTCGCGGTTGGCGAGTTCCTGAATGGTACTGGTCGCGGTCGTCATTGGATTCCCTATGTTTCAAGTTCCAAACTCGAATGCTAGCCATGCGTTCCCAAGCAAAGCTTAAGAACAAGAGAACGCCTCAATCGCGGACAGCCAACCCCAGCGTGAGCAAACGGCCCAGCGGCTCGACCGAGTCGGCCTGGACTGGAGCCCGAAGGCGTTCGGCGAGATGCTCGGGACCTTGCAGCAGGTCGGCGAGCGTGACGCGATCGAGGAAACGTCGTATCCCCTGTTCGAGAGTCTGCCAGATCACTCGCAGCGTGCAGCCGTCACTGTGGATACAAGCGCCCGGAATGTCGGGGCTGGCATGACGTTCGCAATAACCCGGCTCCTCGAAGAGCGGCTCACTTAGCGCGTGCATTACCTCGCCTAGCCGTACCTCAGCGGCCGGCCGGGCCAAGACATAGCCGCCGCCCAGCCGAGGATTGCGCGAACTGCGAATCAGCCCAGCTTGACGAAGCAAGCGCAAGAGCTTGGCGGCATAGGCAAAAGAAATATTCTCAGCCTCGGCTATCTGCTGAATCGTGAGGCCGTGAGGAGTGTCAATGCGGGCCAGCTGAAGCAGACAGCGCAGGCCATACTCTTCAGGAGCCGTGATCTTCATGGCTTCCTCTCTGTTTGGTTACGAAAGCCCAAAAATCATCGTATACCGTTTTACTTTTTTGTCAATCGGAGTGAGACGCCAGGACAATGTCTCCCAGCCGACCGCTCGCCAGCGGGGAGACATATCCCGTCCTTCGCTTGTGCTTCAGCTCCGGAGAAAACTGGGTTATGCTATTCCGTAGAGACGATCACGGATCCTTACGGAGATAAGGCGCATGAAGAGAATGAGGGGGGCGGCATTGCTCGTAGGCATGGCGATATTATCGGCCAGACCGGTAGACGCGGATTCTTCCCGCGCATTGCTCGAAGAAAGCTGGGAAGTTGCTCAGGTCGAGGGGGTGAAGATCGGCTATTTACACACGACGAATCAGTGCATTAATACCGAGGGTGGTAAACGCCTGCGCACTACAGCCGAGCTGAACCTTACGCTCAAGCGTCACAACACTCTGCTCCGCCTGCGCCGCGTCTGGGGCACCGAAGAAACGGCGGATGGGAAGGTTGTCGGCGTCTTCATGCGGCAAGGGCAGGAAGGCGGACGGCAGCTGGTGTTGACAGGGAGCCTTGAAGAGGGCCGCATGCATGTCCGGATTGACGATGGACGCATCGACCGCCGGCTCCGCTGGAGCGATGAGGTAGTCGGTCTGTATCGTTTGGACCGCCTGTTTCAAGAGCGCAAGCCAAAGCCGGAGGATCGCTGGACGCTGAAGCGTTACGATCCGACATACAATGCCGTCGTCACGCTCCGCGTCACCGTCACGCGAGACGAAAAATCGAACCAGCTACGCGTTGAGCTGACGCCGGAACCACTGGAAGCGCCAGGAATCAAGGTGCAGCCACCGCCGGAAGTGTGGTGGCTGGACGAGCGCTTTGTTCCGGTGCGGCGGCAATTCGAGTTGGAGGGACTGGGCCTGGTCGTGCTGACCCGGACGACACGAGAAACAGCCATGTCTCCGGCGGTACCGCGACAGTTGGCCGATATCGGTCTAAAAACGCTGATTCCACTCAATCGCACGCTGCCCCGGCCCTATGCCACGCGCTCGGCTGTCTATCGGATTACGCTGCGCGGCAGTCCCGATCCCGGCTCCGCTCTGGCTCACGACAATCATCAGGAGATCCGCAATCGTCGGGGGGACACGTTCGAGCTGCACGTGCACCCTGTGCAGAAATCCGAGCGGCACACGCAACGCAGCGGAGCAAGCGGCACACCGACAGACTGTCTGGAATCGGGCTATTTTATCGATTGCCGCGATGTACGGGTGAAGGAATTGGCGCAGCGAGCAGCCGGCTCGGAGAAGGATGCCTGGGCCAAGGCGCGGCGGATTGAGCGCTGGGTCAAGCAGAACATGCACGTGGACAACGCGGCGACGCTGGGACCGGCCAGCGAAGTGGCTCGTCAGTTGCGCGGCGATTGCCGGCAATTCGCTCTGTTGACGGCGGCCCTCTGCCGCGCCGAGGGCATTCCCGCTCGCACCGCCATCGGCCTGTTGTATGTCGAAAAAAACCGCCAGCCGATGATGGGTTTTCATATGTGGACTGAAGTATGGATCGACGGCCAATGGCTGGGATTAGATGCGACCCTCGGCCAAGGCAGCGTTAGCGCCGCCCACATCAAGATCAACGATCATTCCTGGCACGATACGGCCTCGCTGACGCCGCTGCTGCCCGCCAGCCGTATCTTGGGCAAGATAACAATCACCGTATTGAACAGCGTGAACGCACCGTAAGGACTACCGGCAAAAAACCTCCTCCCTGGTGGGGGAAGATGGGGTGGAAGTGCAGAGGGGCCAAGGAATTTCCCCCTACCGAATCCGCCCCCATAAGGGAGGAGAGAAATATCTGCTCGTCCTAAGAAACAATCTCAGAGGGACCAGCCGGATGAGAAAATAGTCCTTGCTTCTTCGCTCATCTTGCGATACGATCAAGGATGCGATGCAGCACCCCATATCACCGAGAAAACCGCACATGAGCAGCAACCCTCGCAAACGTGAAGCGAGTTCGCCGAAAGACCGAGAGACCTCGCGCACCACTGCTGATGCCACCCCAGCGGTGGCTACCCTCATCGAAAACATGAGCGCGGGTGCAACTCTGGAACAACAGCTCAGCCGGGCCTTCGCACGCCTGGGCCAGCCCTTCGATGCTGTAGGCGTATCGCTAAGTTGGACCGGAGCAGAACGGCTTGTCAAACGCCTCAATGCGCTGGGTTGCTATCTGGAGATTCAAACACACGCCGGTCACTGTTGTTGTCGCGTCCTGCACGTCTTAAAAGGCAACGCCATTGCCAAGCAGCTGGCCAGTATGCGAGCACCCTCACTACCAGAGGCTATTGCCAAGGCGGCTCTGTTGAGTTTGGTGGAAATGCAGCCGCCCTCTCCCACACTAAGGTAAACGGTGCCGTGCCAGGACGCGGCATTGACCATATTCTCAACACGTTTTGCTTAGTCTCTGGGCACAAGGCGAGGGCTCTCTCCTTCGGCCTTTTCATTGTTATTTGATATAAACCATTCTGTATTCATCACTTCCGTCCTGGATGACGAAAAAAAGTTCCTGCTGGCATCCCCTTTGCGAAATGCCTCCTCCGATTGCAACCCTGGCCGCTGAGGAGCGTTCGCATGATTCGGTGGATGACGATCTTGCTCGTTTCGCTGTTCTACTTTTCTCCCGCTTGTGCTTCCCTGGAGCGCAAGGAATGTCCTAAGAACGAGCTTATTCCCATCAAGTCGCTCCTTTCCTCTGTTGCCGCGACCAATGACGAGTTCCGTATCACGGAGAAGACGGAGGTATTGCTCGACGGTCGCCCCTGCCGTTACGAGCAGGTCCCTGAGGGAGCTGTGATCGTCCTTCTCGAAACGGTCTCCAACGAGAGCAAGGAAATTGCCCGCATTCATTTCCGCTCTCCGCGCCGGCCAGCCTCATCCACCGCGAAATAGCGGTCTCCGAACCCATTCCCGTTTCGTCGCGGGTCGCAAGCAAGCGGCGAGACGAACCTTCGCAATCCATTTGCCGTCCCTCGCACAGGCTTGATACAATTCCCCTCAGCCTCGTTGTCGCCGCTATTGGCATGATTTGTTCTCTCCCTCCATAAACCGTATGATGCGGACATGGCGAGCCAGGCCAATATCCTCCTCGTAGATGACCATGAGGCCAATTTGTTGGCCCTGGAAGCGGTCCTCCACCCCCTGGAGCAGAAGCTAATCAAAGCCCGCTCCGGCGAAGAAGCCTTGCAATTTCTGCTTCAAGAGGACTGTGCCGTCGTCCTGCTCGACATACGGCTGGGCGGCATGGATGGGTTCGAGGTGGCCCAGCGTATCCGGGCGCAGGAGCGGTCCAGGCACACCCCTATCATTTTCATAACGGCCTACGAAAGCGAAGACTTCTCCCCAGCCAAGGCCTACACACTCGGCGCTGTGGACTATCTCGTCAAACCGCTGGTGCCGGAAATCCTCCGCGCCAAGGTTGAGGTCTTCCTCACGCTGTACCAGAGAACGGAACAGGTCCGGCAGTTGCAGCGCCTGCAAATCGAGCAGGCGCGTGCGGAGCTGGCGGCCATCGTCGAGTCCTCGGAGGACGCTATTATCAGCGAGGACGGGCAGGGCATCATCACCAGTTGGAACAAGGGGGCCGAACGGCTGTACGGCTATACGGCCGAAGAAATTGTTGGCAAACACGTCTCGCTCCTTCACCTGGTTGAACAGTCTGAGGAGCTGCCCAATCTTCTGGAGAAACTTCGGCGTGGCGAGCGTATCCAGCCCTATCAGACGGTTCGGCTACGCAAAGACGGCTCGCGTGTGGACGTGTCGCTGAGCGTCTCTCCCATAAGAGACGGGGAAGGGCGAGTTATCGGCGCTGCCAAGATTGCCCGCGACATTGGGCCGCAGAAGCGGTTGGAAGGGGAGTTGCGTCGACAAGCAGAAGAATTGGCGGAAGCCCATCGGCAGAAAGATCAGTTTTTGGCCATGCTCGCTCATGAACTGCGTAACCCGTTGGCCCCTCTGCAAACGGGCGTCCATATCCTGCGGCAGCCTCAGACGCCGTCGGAAATACGCCAACGCATACACGACATGATGGAACGACAGCTGCGCCATCTGAGCCGGCTGATCGATGATCTGCTCGATGTTTCCCGCATTCTGCGCGGCAAGGTCCAGCTCCGCACCGAAAGCCTCGACCTGCGCCAGCTGGCGCACACCGTTGCCGAGGACCGGCGGCCCGTTCTCGAACAGGCCGGACTGGAACTCCTTGTGGACATTCCCGAAACACCTGTCTGGGTGAGAGGCGATCCGACGCGGCTAACGCAGATCCTCAATAATCTACTCGACAACTCTGTGAAGTTTGCCAAGGGACGCCACAAGGTCCAGGTATGTGTCCGGTCCGACGGCGCGCAGCAACAGGCGGTCTTGTCCGTTCGGGATGAGGGCATCGGTATCGAGCCAGAGTTGTTGCCCCGTTTATTCACGCCCTTCTTTCAGGCGGATCGCAGTCTCGATCGCTCGCGTGGCGGATTGGGTCTGGGTCTGGCGATGGTGAAGGGGCTGGCGGAGTTGCACGGAGGGAGCGTGGAGGCATCCAGCGCAGGGAGCGGGCAAGGCGCCGAATTCACGGTTCGACTGCCCTGGGAAGCGAGACTGATGCCACCGTCGAAACCGTCTGCGATCCTGCAACCATCAGGAAAAAATTTGCACATTCTTGTTATCGAAGATAACCGAGATGCGGCAGATAGCTTGCGGCTCTTGCTGGACCTTTTGGGGCACGAAGTGCGGATCGCTTCTTCGGGTCCGGAAGGCTTGGCAACGGCCCGGGAATGGCAGCCCGATGTGGTGCTGTGCGACATTGGTCTGCCCGGAATGGACGGCTATGAGACGGCCCGGCAGCTGCGTCGCTTGCCCGGGATGTCTCAGGTACTTCTGGCCGCCATCACCGGCTACGGCCAAGAGTCCGACGTGCAACGCTGCAAAGAGTCCGGTATCGACTATCACTTCCTCAAGCCAATCGATCCGGCCAAACTCGGGCAGCTGTTAGCGGCTGCAAAAAAATTGAGCTGAAGGCTTTCCCTCACCCTATTGCCGCCCAAATCTACCGTAAGTATACTCAACCATAAGCTGTTCGTATCATGAGGCGGTCCAGTCGGCGCACCGGCCAACCTGCCGCCTGGAACAACCCAACGGATCGATTCAACCTGCCCGGGATTTTCAAGCCGCGAGGACCCAGAGCTATCCCCGCTGGCTGTCTTTGTCCGAGGATAACGATGCGGAAGCGGCTGTTTGACACATGGCTGATGGTCTCGTTGGCGATTGTAGTTATGTCCGGCCCGTCCGCATTGGCCGCTTCGGACGACGCAGCCAGCTTCCGCAAGAACGTCGAGCCGATCCTGACGGAATACTGCGTGCATTGCCACAATAGTAATCTGAAGAAAGGCGGTGTAGCCTTCGCTGTTGAGGATGTCTCGGCGCTGCTTGCGGACAAGGATCTTTGGCTCAAGGTATTCAAGATGCTTCGGGCCGAGTTGATGCCGCCAAGGGGGAAATCCCATCCGTCCACCGAGCAGGTGGAGCGCGTCGTAAACTGGATCAAATATTCCGCTTTCGCCATCGATCCGCGGGATCCAGACCCCGGCCGTGTCACTCTGCGCCGACTCAACCGCACCGAATACCGCAACACCATCCGCG